>CAZMAI010000064.1:0-14089 GCA_964564195.1 uncultured Anaerolineales bacterium
TCGCGCAGGTGGGGCGCCAGCAGGCGCGCGATATCGGCATGGGCGCTGCTGGGGACGACCACCATCAGGATGTCGGCCTCCGCCGCCTCGGCAGGATCCGAGGTTACCCGCCCCAGTTGCGCAAAGCCGCTCGGCCCATCCTCAGCGCCGTACAGGTCCAGGCCCCCGCGACTGGCGATGGCCGAGACATTGAGAAAGGTGCGGTTATAGAGCGTGACCGGGTAACCCATCAAGCCCAGATGCGCGGCCATCGCCTTGCCACCATGGCCCGCGCCGATCACGGTGAAACGTTTCTCGGCCATTGTTCGCTCCTTTGCTCGGTGGTGTCAGCGGCTGAGACGGCTCAGCCGTTCCTGTTCAGACAAGGGTGCGGATGTGTCGGGGTCCACGGCCACCCAGGCGCCGCGGGCATCCTCCCGGGCGACGATCTCGCCCCGCCCAAAGGGATTGTTGCGCAGGTGCGGCGCGTCCAGGATCCCCGTTGTGACCGCGCGCGTGAGGGTGTCGAGGTCCGTCAGCGGATCGTCGACGCCGGGCCCGGCCAGACCTGCGATGGCCCGCAGGGTCACCTGCGCCTCCGCCACCAACTCGGCGCGCCGGTGCGCTACCGCGGGATCGGCGGAGAGATCGGGTTGGCCATGCAGCGCGTTCTCGATCGCGCGGCGCGCCAGCTTGCAGGACTCGATGACCTCTGCGGCGCTGGCGGCATGCTGCGCCTCGCAGTACCCCACCACGTGCACGATGTGCGGCCGCAGCGCCATCTGCAGGTAGACGCTGGCCACCAGATGGGCCCGGGCGGCGTCCAGGTCCTGGGGATAGCTCAGCAGGCCGGTGCGGGTCTGCCGCCAGATGGCAAAATCCGTGCTCTGCAAGGGAGCGATCAGGTCCAGCGTGGCCAGCATCCGTGCCAGGTCCATGCGCTCCCCCAGATTGGGCGGGCTGTTGAACATCAACGGCACGATATAGTCCCGGACGCCGGCCGCTCGTGCGTTGTAGGCCGCCAGGTAGGACGCCACACAAAAGATGATGTCCGGGGCATCGCGCAGGCCCCAGTGGTGAGCCTCGTTGGACTCTACCGGGATGTCCCGGGCGCCGTGCCAGGCCATGAGCGCCTGATGCTGGGCGATCGATTCCCGCAGGGGCCAGGGGCCCCGGCCGTCCATCGCATTGAACCAGTAGAGCGAGACCGCACACCAGGCATTCTGGATGGTGTCCAGTTGCTCCTGCGCCAGGCGCAGCAGATCATCTGTGCCCGAGTAGGAGCGCATCAGGGGATAGTTGCCGCGCCGGCTCGCGGCATAGAGCGCCGCATAGTCGTCGGTCGTGCGCACTGGCACGCCGCCGGCGCCCCGCCGTCCCGGATCCTGGCGCTCCGGGTGGAAATAGTTCTCCTGTGCATCCTGGTCGGTGCCCAGAGAGATCACGTCCAGTACGCGAGCCTCGGCGATCTCGACGATGCCCGCACGGGTGGCCTCCAGGTCGGGCAGCCCAAAGTGATGGCGCAGGATCGGATAGGGGGCGCGCCAGGCGATGCGCTCCACTGCGGCACGGGGATAGGTTTCCTCTCCCGCCTGCGTGTAGCGCTCGCCCCGCAGGTAGGCGGTGATGGCTTCAACGGGCTGGCTGCCGTCAAACACGGCCTCGAAAAAGCCCAGTGCGGTCGCCCGCTCGGCCACCGCCGGGGTGCCCCCAAAGGCGAAACGGGTCCCCTGTGCGTGCAGGTCATCCATTACCTCAGCGAACTCACCCAACAGGCGCTCGCCATTCTCCGGAGTCAGGCGGTACGAGACCGCCACCAGGTCGGCGTCTTCGGCACGGGCGCGCTCCAAAATGCGGGCGGCGGGGACGGCGGGCCCGAGAAAAACGGTGCGCCAGCCGGTGGCCTCGGCCAGCCGCAAAAAGTTCAACACGCCGGCCACATGGACGCACTCTCCCAGGGCAGCGGCAACGACGGTCTTCATTGATGACGCTCCTCTCGAATCAGCGCAACGCGCGAGCCACCGAGGTGATCGCAGGCTCTGCGGGCGCAAGCCAAGTCGCGGCAGACTCTGTGATGCGGGCATGATGGCTGGCCCGGAGACGACGATGGGGGGATTGCGAAACCCCCATAGGGTATCTGCGTATAGCGATCGGCGCGTAATCGATGGCAGCAGGTGGGTACGGTGCAGAGTCGAACGAGAGCCGGTGAGCGGAGGCTAGGTGTCAGCGAAAGTCCTACACACCCAGTGTAGGATACGGGAAGCGCTATGTCAAGTGTTCTTGCGGCGGGGCACCAGATGTGAGGACGGGCATACCCTTACGGGGCTTGCACTTGACACACCCTGTTCTAGCCTTTAGAATGATGCCACGGTTCCTAGACCCACCTCTGGGAGGTAGCTTGACATACGAAGACATGACGCTGGAAGAAGTCATCCAGCTCGCCATGGAGCGCGAGGTGCAGGCACGCGATCTGTACCTCGGCGTTTTGGAGCAGGTGCAGGATGATGTGGTGCAGGGGTTGTTGCGGGAGCTGGCCGCTCAGGAGGAGGGCCACCGCCGCCGGTTGCAGGCTCTGCTTGAGGCAGGAACGCTGACCCGGCAACTGGCCGCTGGCGCTCGTCCGGTTCAGGACCTGCATCTCACCGATCACCTGGTGGAGACGCCCCTCGACGAGAACGCTGACGTTCAGCAGGTGCTGATCGCCGCCGGCAAGCGCGAGGCAGGCAGTCACGCCCTGTACACAGCGCTGGCAGGCGTTGCGGTCGATGCAGAGATCGCCAACCTGTTCGATTATCTCGCCGCTCAGGAACTGGAGCACAAACAGCGCGTCGAGCGGCTCTATGAGGACCTTTTCTACCGCGAGAACTAGAACGAGGAGAGTGAAGATGGCCAAGTGGGAGTGCCTGGTGTGTGGATACATCTACGATCCCGAGGTCGGGGATCCCGATAACGGCATCAAGGCCGGGACCGCCTTTGAGGATCTGCCCGAGGACTGGGTCTGCCCGGAGTGCGGCGCAGGCAAGGACATGTTTGAGGAAATGGCCTGAGGCTCTACGCCAGGTCGAGGTACGTCAAGGCGGCCCCGGCTCAGGCCCCGCAGGGGGCCGGGTCGCGAGGCCGCCTTTCTTGCCTAGTTGACCCTTGAGGAGCGCCGATGCAAGTTGCCATCATCGGAAACGGTGTGGCCGGTGTGACGACCGCCCGGTACGTGGCCGAGCGGGATCCCGCGATAAAGGTCACCATTTACAGCCGGGAGCCCTACCCCTATTATCCGCGGCCCCGCCTGATCGATTTCGTCGCGGGGAATGTTCCGCTGGATGACATGCCGCAATACGACGGCGACTGGTACGCCCGCCGGGGTATTGAGACCTGCCTCGATTGCGAGGTTACTGCGATCGACCCTGTGGGGCACACGCTGAACCTTTCCACGGGCGAGCAGCACGCCTACGACAGGCTGGTGCTCGCCACAGGGGCATCCAGCTACATCCCGCCCATTGTGGGGGTCGACAAGCCTGGCGTATGCGCCTTGCGCACGCTGGGAGACGCGGTGCGGTTGAGCCAGGAGGCGCACTCCTGTGACAGGGTAGTGATTCTGGGCGGGGGCCTGCTGGGGCTGGATTCGGCCGTCTCCCTGACGCACTATGATGTGGACATCACGGTGGTGGAGGCGTTGCCGCGGCTCTTGCCCCGCCAGCTGGATCGCGAGGGCGCAGAGCTGCTCCAGCACCTGATCGAGGCGCGCGGCATCCGCATAATCACCGATGAACTCTGCCTGGAGGTCCTCGGCGAGGGCCGCGTGGAGGGCATCCGGCTCAAGAGCGGTGCCTCTCTGGAGACCTGCCTGTTGCTGATCTCGGCCGGGGTGCGGTCCAACATCGCGCTGGCCAACGGAGCCCGATTGGCCTGTAACCGGGGTATTATTGTGAATGAGCGGATGCAGACGAGCGACCCGGATATCTATGCGGTCGGCGACTGCGCCGAGTTCGAGGGGCGCGTCTGGGGGATTATTCCCGCGGCGTTGGCGCAGGCTCGCGTAGCGGGCTCGCAGATCGCGGGCGCAACCGACGTGCTCTATAAAGATATCGTACCCAGCACCACGCTCAAGGTATCGGGCATCGATCTGACCTCGCTGGGTGAGGTCAACCCCGAGGGGGACGGCTTTCAGGAGTACCGTTTCCTGGACGAGCCGCGCGGGGTGTACAAAAAGGTGGTTGTTCGCGAGGGACGCGTTGTGGGGGCGATCCTGCTTGGCGATCGCGCGGATCTCCAGGCGCTGAACCGGCTGGTCTCGCAGGAGATCGATGTCTCGGAGGTGGCGGATCGAATGCTCACCCCCGAGTTCGACCTTGCGGCCTGGGTCAAGGCCCAGGGTATGACCACGCCGGGGCATCCCTCGCCGGTGGCTCGCGCCACGAGTTGATGAGTACACAGTAGCAAGGTCCAGGAGGCGATATGGACAAGCAAGCGATTATTGAGATGCTAAGGGCCGATATGCGGGGCGAGCACCAGGCGATCATCCAGTACCTGAATCACGCCTATTCGCTCGAGGAGAGCGGTGTCGCTCCCGATATCGAGGCCATCGCCCGGGAGGAGATGCGCCATCTCGACTGGCTCGCCGATGCGATCACAGGGCTGGGTGGCGATCCGGACATGTCCCGCGACGAGCCGGACCTGACCCTCGCTGGCGCGCATGCACAGATGCTTAAGGATGTCGACCTGGAGCAGCAGGCGATCGACCAGTACCGGCAGCACATGGAGGCGATCGACGACCCGGCAATCCGCCGGCTCCTGGCGCGTATCGTCCACGACGAAGAGGTCCACCAGGATGAGTTTCGTGGCTATGCGGAGCGCTTTGCCGAGGAGGACGTCGAGCCAGAGACGGGCGAGGGCGTGCCCCCACGGGTGGCGCAGATGTTGAACCGTGGCGTCGGACACGAGTATGCCGTGATCCTGCAGTACCTGTTCCACTCTTTTGTGAGCGAGGACTGCGAGGAGCAGGAAGAGCTGCAGAATGCCGCGATCAACGAGATGCAGCACATGGGCTGGCTGGCCGAGGAGCTGCAGGAGAACGGAACGCAGCCTCGGTATGAGCACGATGCGTTGTTCCTGAGTCGCGATTCCGTGGCCAACCTGGAGGCGGATATCGCGGTGGAGGACGAGGTCACCCGCATGTATTCGACGCAGATCCCGGAGCTGACCTCGGAGGAACTGCAAGCGTTGCTGCGCCGCGTGCGCGATCACGAGATCTACCACGCCGACGTGTTCCGTGACCTGCTCCAGGAAGCGCGCGAGCGCCAGAGTGCCGGGAGCGCAGAGGTTGCAGCGGCCCCGGAGCCCGAGGCAAGCTGCGCTGAGCCGGAGCCTCCCGAGGATCCGCAAAAGCCGGCGGGGGCACCGCCGGTGCCGCCCATCGGGAGCCTGAGAAAGTAAGCCAATCGATATTGCCAGGACACTAGGAGGTCGAGATGAGTGACTATTTGATGCGCGACGACGCACCGTTGACAGAGGCCCAGTGGAAGGCCGTGGACGAGATGGTTGCCAGAGTGGTGACCAAGAATCTGGTGGGGCGCAAGCTCTTGCACCTGGTGGGCCCTCTCGGCTGGGGTGTCGAAGTGGTGCCTGTGACCGGCTTTGGTAAAGACGGTGACTCGTATGTGGCCTCCGAAAAGGCCAACTATATCCCGCTGGAGACGATCGAGGCCGGCTTTCTGCTGCGGTTGAAGGATCTCGCCAAGGCCAACCAGACGCCCTTTGGCCTGGACCTGGGCGCCGTGGCCACCGCCGCGACCGAACTGGCGGGCAAAGAGGATGAGATGGTGCTCGGCGGCCTCATGAAGGCGGCTGGCGAGGGCGAGATGGGCGATTGGTCGCAGATCAATGGTCCTTTCACGGCCGTGGCCAAGGCGCAGGCTGACCTGCGGGCCAACGGGTTCGATGGCCCCTACGCCCTGGTGGTCAACTTTGGCACCTATGCCCGGCTGGCCAGCCTGATGATGCATGGCCAGCGCGAGCTCAAGCTGGTGGAGAGCCTGGTTGAGGCGGGCATCTTCCGCTCGCCCGCCGTGCCCGAGGGGCAGGCGCTGTTGGTCGATCCGGCCGGCTGGAACGCCGACCTGGTCGTCGGGCAGGACATCGCAACCGCGTTCCTGGGGAACGAGGGGCTGGACCTGAGCTTTCAGATCCTGGAGACCATTGCCTTGCGCGTCAAGCGCCAGGGGTGCGCGGTCCTGCTCAAGTAGCGACACGCCGCGATCCGGACACCTGGATTGAGTGAATAAGGCCTGCCCCGGCGTTCGCCGGGTGCAGGCCGTTGGCCCCGAACGGGGTTCATTGGCCCCTGGTGGGGCCCAGACGACAGGAGGGACATATGCCCATCACGGACATCAGCTTCCGCATTGGGGGCGAGGCCGGGCAAGGCGTCGAATCGAGCGGCGCCGGCTTTGCGCTCGCCTTGACACGGGCCGGGCTGCAGGTGCTGGGCACGCCCAGCTATTACGAGCGCATTCGCGGCGGCCACAACTTTTTCACGATCCGGGCCATGAACCAGGCCGGGCCGGTCCGCTCGCTCGTGGAGCAGGTCGATGTGCTCATCGCTCTCAACATGGAGACCGTCGAGGTACACAAGGGCGCGGTGCGTCCGGGCGGCGTGATCGTAGCCGACACCGAGCTCGAAGCTGAGGGCGCCCTCAAAGGGCTGAACGTGAATCTGCTCGCTCTGCCGATCAAAGAGATCGCCGTCGAGCATGGCAACGAGGTGATGGCCAATACGGCGGCACTGGCAGTGGCGGCAGCCGCGGTAGGGTTGCCCGTCAAGTACATGGTGAGCGTGATCGAGACCAACTTCGGGGCGCGCAGCAAGGCGATCGCGGACGCCAACACCGCGGTGGCGGAGCATACCTACCGCCTGGCGTCGGAGAGTTTTGGCCTCGTCTATGGTGATTCCCTCGGCTCTGTGGAGGATGCCCCGCCGCGGCTGCTGCTGGGCGGGAACGTCGCCTTTGGCATGGGGGCCCTCATGTCGGGGTTGAAATTCGTGGCCGGGTACCCGATGACACCCTCCACCTCGCTGCTGGAGTATCTGGCCGGCCATGCCGACCAGTGGGGGCTGGTGGTCAAGCATGCCGAGGATGAGATCGCGGCGGTGAACATGTGCGTCGGTGCTGCCCATGCCGGGGTGCGCGCCCTGACCACCACCTCCGGTGGCGGTTTCGACCTGATGGTTGAGGGCATCAGCCTGGCGGCGATCACCGAGAACCCTCTGGTGATCTTTTTGGCGCAGCGCCCCGGGCCAGCCACCGGGCTGGCGACGCGCACGGCGCAGGCGGATCTGCTCATGGCCATCCACTCGTCGCACGGCGAGTTCGCGCGGATGGTGATCGCGCCGCACACGCCCGAGGAGCACTTCAGCGCGGCCTGCCGCGCCCTGAACATGGCCGAGAAATACCAGTGTCTGGTGATTGTCCTCTCCGATCAGCAGAGCGCCAGCTCGTTTATGTCAAGAGACAAGGACCTCTTTGATCCGGCCTCGCTGGTCATCGAGCGCGGCAAGTGGCTGACCTCGGAGGACCTGGACGCGATGGACGAGTACCATCGCTATGCCCTGACCGATGATGGCGTGTCGCCAAGGGCCCTGCCTGGGAGCCATCCCAAGGCGGTGTTCCTCTCCAGCGGCAACGAGCATCGCGAGGATGGCCACATCACCGAGGACGCTGCCATCGTCAAGGCGATGATGGACAAGCGCCTGCGCAAGCTCGAGGGCCTCAAGAGCGAGGTGCGGCCGCCCTTGCGCTATGGACCGCCCGCGGCTGAGATGACTTTGGTGAGCTGGGGCTCGAGCTACGGCCCTGTGATGGACGCAGTGGACGTGCTGAACGCCATGGGCAAGTCGGCCAACATGGTGCACTTTGTGGATCTCTGGCCCTTCCCCGTCGAGGCAGCTCGCGAGGCGCTCTCAGACGCCAGCCGGCTGGTTTCCGTGGAGGGTAACGCCATGGCGCAGCTGGCCACGCTGATCCGGGCGGAGACCGGGATCGCGATAGACCATCACGTGCTGCGTTACGACGGGCGCGGCTTTACCACCGAGTACATACTCGAGCACCTGGAGGGGTAACATGGCGACAGTGCAAGATTACGCTGTAGATGTCCGGCCCACCTGGTGCCCCGGTTGTGGCGATTACGGCATCTGGAACGCGCTCAAGCGCGCCTTTGTGCAGGCGGGCTATGCCCCTGAGGACATCTTTATGGTGACCGGGGTGGGCTGCGGCAGCAAGCAAAATGACTATATGCGGATCAACGGCCTGCACACGCTGCATGGCCGCAGCCTGGCGGTGGCCACCGGCGTTCGCTTGGCCAATACCGGGCGCAAGGTGATCACCGTTCATGGCGACGGTGACGGCTATGGCGAGGGCGGCAACCATTTCCTGCATACCGTGCGCCGCAATATGGGCTTTGTGGATCTGGTGGAGAACAACCAGGTCTATGGCCTGACGCGCGGGCAAGTGTCGCCGACCAGCCGGCTGGGCTTTCGATCATCAACCTCGCCCACCGGCTCGCTGGACCGCCCCATCAATCCGGTGGCCCTGGCACTCTCGCAGGGCGCGACCTTTGTGGCGCGGGGGCTATCGCTGGACCTGCCCCAGTTGCAGTATCTGATCACCGAGGCCCTCAAGCACCGCGGGTATGCCCTGATCGACGTGCTGCAGGTCTGTGTCTCGTATAACCGGGCAATGGGCTATGACTGGTACCGCGAGCGCGCCTACAAGGTGGAGGAGGAAGAGGGCTACGATGCCTCTGATCCCACAGCCGCCATGGCCAAGGCGCTCGAGTATCCGGGCAGTGACCGCATTCCGACCGGTATTCTCTTCCGGACCGAGGACGTGCCCGCCTACGAGGAGGGCATCGCGGCGCTGGAGGCTGGACCCCTGGTGGACCAGCCGCTCCGCACGCGCCCTCTGGAGGACTATGAGGCCCTGCTCAACGAGCACCTGTAGACACGCGGGGCGAGAGGCGAAAGGAGCACCGCCGTGAGTGTGACGGTGTACAGCACGCCGACCTGTCCCTATTGCCGGCAGGTCACCAGTTACCTGCAGAGCCGCGGGATCGCCTTTGAGGAGCGGGATGTCAGCCGCGATGCGGCTGCGGCCCAGGAGATGGTCCGTGTTTCGGGCCAGCAGGGTGTGCCCGTGACCGTGGTGGATGGGCAGGTGATTGTGGGATACGACCGGCCCCGCCTCGATGAGGCCCTGGCAACTGCCCGGCGGCCCCGTCTGGGGGCCGCGGTGGCCGATGCCAGTGGAGGCGGCGCGTATGTGGGCCGGGTGAATGCCGGTGGCGCTGCTGAGCGGGCTGGCCTGGCCCCGGGGGATGTGATTCTCTCGTTCGCCGGGCGTTCGGTGCGCAGCGCGGTGCACCTGGAGCAGTTGTTGGCAGGCGTGCAGCCCGGCAGCCGCATCCCGGTCGACTACCGGCGCGGCGAGCGGTCGGCGCACACGACATTGTCTTTCTGAGCAGGCGCTTGCCCGCGGGGCAGGGGCCGACAAGGTATTATCGCAGGAGGTATGGTATGGCTGTGAGTGAAGAATCCGTGGGCGCCCTCAGCGAGGCGCTCAAGCTGGAGCAGGACGGGTATGCGTTCTACATCAAGGCCGCCGGGAAGGTGAAAGACGAGACCTGCAAAGAGACGCTACTGTCGCTGGCAGAGGACGAAAAAGTGCACGAGGCGATGATCGCCAGGCAGTTGCAGGCCCTGGAATCAGAGGGCGGGTTCGTGGTCATCCCCGGCGTTGCGGCTGGCGAGGTCGACCTGAGCGCCCAACTTTTCCCTCCCGATCCGGTTGCCATCGAGGGCAAGGTGGCAGACATGGCCTCTGAACTGGATGCCATTTTGATGGCGCTGGAGGTGGAGAGCACCAGCTATGACCACTACCGCAAGGCCTGCATGGCAACCGAGGATGTCGAGGGACAGAACATGTTCCGCTGGCTGGCGGGCGCCGAGCTGACCCATTTCAACATCCTGATGAGCAACTATGAGGCCATCAACCAGCGGGCCACCTGGGCCTAGCGGATCCCAATACAAGGAGTGTCACATGACTGCAGCGACAGAGATTCTCAAAACAGGTATGAGCACCGAGCTCTGGGGACAGCGTTTCTATCGTGAGGCGGTGGCCCGCACAGAGGCAGAGGGCGGCAAAAAGGTCTTTCAGAGCCTGGTGGAGGAAGAGGGACGACACCTCGATATCCTGCGAGGCGAGTATGCGGCCATGACCAGGAGCACCGAGTGGGTCTCACTGGAAGAGGCCGTGGCGATGGCCGAGTCGGTGGACCCCCTGACGATCTTCCCGGAAGCGGACGCCGCGGAGAAGCTGATACCGGCAGAGGCCACCGATGATGAGGCTCTCAAGCTGGCGATGGATTTCGAGCGGCGCGGCTACACGCTCTACGTGCAGGCGGCCGAGGATGCCGAGACCGATGAGGAGCGCAAGCTGTGGGAGCACCTGGCCAAGGCCGAGGACAAGCACTATAGCTTTCTCCAGGAGACCTACGAGTATCTGGTGAATGACGGCGTCTGGTTCTACGATGACCAGGAGTTGCCTTTCTTTGAGGGCTAGACCGGGCATGCGCTAACACAGGGAGGATCGTATCCGTTGGTCGGAACGCTACTGAACATAGCGACCGTCCTGTTGGGGGGCGGGCTGGGCACTCTGCTGGGTGACCGCCTGCCCCAGCCCATTCGTGAGACCGTGATGCATGGTGTGGGGCTGGTGACCCTGGTGGTGGGGATGCAGCTCACGTTTGAGACCCAGAATATCCTGATCGTCCTGCTCAGCGTGGTGATCGGGGGCATTCTGGGTGAGTGGTGGCGCATCTCCGCGGGGCTCGATCGCGCCAGCGAGTGGCTGCGGGAGCGCGTTGCGCGCCGGCTGGGAGAGCGCCGGATGGGGCGTTTCTCCGAGGGCTTTATCACCGCCAGCCTCGTGTTTTGCGTGGGGCCCATGACTATCCTGGGATCGATCCAGGATGGGCTGAGTGGGGATTTCTCGCTCCTCTCGATCAAGTCAGTGCTAGATGGATTCACCGCCATGGCACTGGGCTCCAGCCTGGGGGTGGGCGTGCTCTTTTCCGTCGTCACCTTGCTCATCTACCAGGGCGGCCTGACGCTGCTGGCGGGCGTGGCCGATCAGTTGCTCACCGAGCCCATGATCGCCGAGATGACCGCCACGGGTGGGGTGTTGATCCTGGCCATCGGCCTGTTATTGCTGGATATCCGCCGGATTCGCGTGGCCAACCTGCTCCCCGCGCTCTTGATCGCTCCGGCGATCGTGGCGGCCCTGACGGCGCTGGGGATCCCGTTGGCTCCCTGATGTAGACGTTTCGAGGAGGGGCACCATGCAAGTGGGCTGCAACACGCTGTACGGGGGCGGCGCCCTGGGGGCCACCACCGATTTCACCGTGGCCGAGCTCCAGCGCTCGCTGGAGAGGAACGCCGCGCTGGGGTACGAGACGGTAGAGTACTCGCACCTCTGCCACCTGACGCCCGAGGAGGCAGCCGGTATCGGCGCCTACACCCGGGAGCTGGGCATGCGACCCTGGTCGGTCCATTCGGAAGCGCCCACCGGCTTTGTGCTGGGCCGTACCGCGGAAGAGGCTGCGGGCTATCTGGTCAATGCCGTCGAGGTCTGCAAGGCGGTGGGCGCTCAGGTCGTCGTCGTGCACGTACCCATCCTGGTGGGGCTATCGCTGGGCGATCTGCCCGACGTTCCCGCGCTGCTATCGCAGGACCTGGTAGCTTTGTCTCCGGGCGTGGCGCGAGCGGCAGAGCTGGGGGTGGAGCTGGCGCTGGAGAATGGCCGCGCCCTGGCGCACTGGGTCTATATCCTGAGCCTCTTGGAGCGCATCGACCAGCCGCATGTGGGCGCCTGCGTGGACTCGGGCCATGCCAACCTGGGTGACCTGGGGGCCCCTCGCGCCATCCGCATGGCCGGGTCCCGGCTGCGGACGCTGCATCTGCATGACAACTTTGGTCAGGTCGATGACCACCTGCCCCCCGGGCGGGGGACAATCGACTGGGCCGACCTCTTTGCGGCGCTGGCGGAGGTGGGCTTTACGCGGCCCTTGCAGTTGGAGTTGACCGACCGTGCGCCACACCGCGACTATGATCAGGCGCTGGAACAGCGACAGGGGATTGAGAATACGCGCCGACTGGCCGGGCTCGCCTGACCACGCCGCAAGACAGAGCGTCCCGCAGGCCCCAGGGTCCGCGGGACGCTCTTGGTTTCAGTGGCGGTCAGCTCCCAGACTTGGGCATGTACTGGCTCACCTTGGCCGCCAGGTTGGCCAGCGGCATGCTCTGGAGCCAGATGCGCCCCGGTCCCTTGAGCGTGGCCAGGAACAGGCCCTCGCCGCTGAACAGCGCGTTGGAAAGGCCCTTGACCTGTTCAATGTCATACTCGACCGAGGGGTCGTACAGGCCGATGTGGCCGGGGTCGACGCGCATCACCTGCCCGGCCTGCAGCGTGTACTCGCGCATGTCGCCGGCCAGCTCCAAAAAGACGAGGCCGGGCCCGCTGATCTTTTGCAGGATAAAGCCCTCGCCGCCAAAGAGGCCTGCCCCCAGGCGTCTGCGGAAGAACATCTCCAACTTGACACTGGGCTGCGCGGCCATAAAGGCATCCTTTTGGCAGATCAGGGTCTGGCCAGCCTGCAGCTCAAAGGCCAGGATGGTGCCCGGCGCCTCGGGGGTAAAGGTGATGCTGGCCTCCCCGCTCTGGCAGGAGTAGGTGGTCATGAAAAGCGACTCGCCCGCCAGGGCCCGCCTGAGGCCGGCACCCAGCCCGCCATGTGTATTGGTCTCCATCTTGATGTCGCCCATCATCCAGGCCATGCCGCCGCTCTCGGTGTAGAGAGCCTCGCCAGCACGCAGGGTTACATCCACAGAGGGCAACAATCCACCGACGATCTTGTACTCCATCTTGTCACTCCTTTTTGGCGCGAGGTTTGGGCCAGCCGGCCGCGAGCCGCATCATCCATCTATACGTGCAGGTTCAGTCGTCGTTGCGCTCGCGGCGGCCCCGTGTCTGCCGCATGGCGATCGGGATGCGAGCCGTGTCGCGCTCAAAGCGCTCCATGGTGCGGCCCAGATCGGAGCGCGCCTCCGCCAGATACCGCCGCAGCCCATCCCTGATGGCCTGGACAAGGCGCTGACGGCGCTCCTCACAGCCCTGGCCCGCATACAGGCTCGAGAGCAGTTCGGCGCTCAAGGCCAGCTCCACGCCGCCCTCGGCCGCGCGGTTGAAAAAGTACGCTTTGGACAGGTCAATGCCAGGGGCTTCCGAGGGCCATACCGGGACATCCACGGCGGCGAGGCTTTCACAGAGCGTTGTCGCGAGCGCCGCGTTCATGCCGCCGATGCGGGCAACGGGCTGCGGGTCGCCGCAGGTGTCGATGCTGACGATAGTCATGCTGTGTTCGATCAGCACATCCAGACGGGTCTCCCGGGCGCGTAGGGGAGAGATGCGCAACTCGGGGCGCTCAGCGTGCGCCACAAAGAGGTAGAGGTTGTGGTCGTCGCCGGCCAGTTCGGTGGCCAACTCTGCTGTAAAGGGTGCCAGGCTGCCGCCATGAAGGGCCACGATGGAGAGGGCGTCTCCCGGCTGCCGCAGGGCGACATCATAGTCGATGCCGCAGGTCGCGCGGAGCACCACATCGGTATACGAGACAGGCATTTCTACCAAGGGTTACCTCCTCGAGCTGGTATGGAGCGAGGATCAGGTGTCTGGGGATGTCTGCCGCCGGCGCGGCTGCCGCGTGTCTCCGGTGAGATCCTCGGACTGCCGGCCGCCGTGTTGGGCTGATGTGCCCATGCCTGCGCCGCCAGCCATCGTGTTCATGGCCCGCAGCCAGACATCGCCCTCGGGGCCTAACGGCTCGCTGTGGAAACGGTGATCGCTCTTGCGGATGTACTCGGAGAGGTCGGCGAGCATCGTCCGGTAGCGTGCCACCTGGGGCTCCAGAATGCGCTTGAGCGTAGCCTCGTCGGTGACCTGTTCCAGGGTCATCGCCAGATGCGGCAGGCACAGGCCATCGCCGCTGGCATAGGCGCTGGCCAGGCGGT
>CAZMAI010000065.1:0-11678 GCA_964564195.1 uncultured Anaerolineales bacterium
GCCTTCAGCAGATATATGCCAATCTGGACGCCGCAGACAACTGGAAACTGCTCCGCTATACCACCGGGCACTTTGAGACCGCTGATGGTCGCGCGCAGGTGCTGCGTTTCCTGCGCACACATCTCGGGTAACCGGCCACCATGACGCGTACACAAGCGACAGGTACGGCACCCATTGGCCTGGTCTGGGATATGGATGGCGTGCTGGTGGACTCGGGTCAGGCGCACTATGCCGCCTGGAAGGCGTTGTTCGACGAACTGGGTCACCCACTAACCGCGGAACAGGTATCGCAGACGCTCGGCATGTCGAACTTGCCAATCCTCAGGATGTGGTTGGGGCCCGACACGCCAAGAGAGACGCTCGTCGACGTCGCGAACCGCAAAGAGCGCTATTTCCGATCGCTGGTGGGTCAACACGTGCGCCTGCTGCCCGGGGTAACCCTGTGGCTCGAGCGCGCCCGCACGCAAGGCTACCGGCAGGCCGTGGCCTCTTCCGCGCCCATGGCGAACATCACGGCCATTATCGAGGCATTGGGGATCGGGGACGCCTTTGACCTGCTGATCTCCGGAACCCACCTGCCGGCCAGCAAGCCCGACCCGGCGATCTTTGTACAGGCCGCGCGCGGACTGGGGTGCGAGCCGGGGCGCTGCGTCGTACTCGAGGACGCCACGGTGGGCGTAGAGGCCGCCGTGCGCGCCGGCATGCCCTGCATTGCGGTGACCAACACGCGCCCTGCGGCCGAGCTTCAGGCCGCCTCGCTGGTCGTCGACAGCCTGGAGGACCTGCCCGGCGATATCTTTGAACAACTCACGGGCACCAGCCGTCAATAGCACACGAGCGGGGCAGGCCCCCGCTCGTTCTCGTGCCCGCTACTGGCGACAATCAGGCGCGTATCTCGCGGATCCACTCCAGACACTGCGCCGTGAGATCGGTAATCCCCTGCCAGTCTTGCGCCTTGATCAGGTCGTTGCGCACCAGCGCGGATCCCATACCGACGCAGACAACCCCGGCATCGAACCAGCCCTTTAGGTTCTCGCGCGTCGCGCTCACACCGCCCGTTGGCATGATCTTGGACCATGGGGTGGGCCCCAGGATGGCCTTGACGAACGAGGGGCCTCCCAGCTCGCTGCCGGGAAAGATCTTGCAGATCTCGACGCCCAACTCCTCGGCATAGGACACCTCCGAAGCGGTAGCACAGCCAGGGAAATAGGCGATCTTGCGCCGGTTGCAGAGCCGTGCCACTTCGGGATTGGTGACAGAGCCCACCACAAAGTTGGCGCCCAGGTTGATATACAGTCCAGCGGTCACCGGGTCGAGGATCGAGCCCGCACCCAGCACCAGTTCGGGATCACTCTTTTCAAAGTGCACCACCAACTCGCGGAACACCTCAAAGGCGCGGTCGCCGCGGTTGGTAAACTCGACCACCTTTGCCCCGCCCGCAGAGATCGCTTCGATGACCTGAATGGACGTGTCCACATCGCCGTTATAGAACAGGGGCACCAACCCCAGCGCTTCCATCGTGCTCCACACATGCACGCGCGAGAACCTTGCCATGTTGCCTCCTTGCTGGCCGGATACCCTAACGGGAGACGCGCCCGGATGCGTCGCCACCCATCAACTTGCGGACCTCGTCTGCCGTCACGAGGTTGAAATCGCCGAAAACTGTGTGCTTGAGCGCCGAAGCGGCCACCGCAAAATCCAGCGCCGCCTGTTTGCTCTCAAAGGTACGCAGCCCATAGATCAGGCCGCCCATGAATGAGTCACCCCCGCCCACACGGTCTACGATATGGGTGATGTCATAGGTAGGAGCGACATAGACATCGCCGCTATCCCACAGAATGCCGGACCAGGTGTTGTGGCTGGCCGAGCGCGATCCACGCAGGGTGATTGCGATAGTCTGGAGTCCCGGGAAACGATCGTTGAGCCCCTTGCACACCGCACGATACTTGTGCGCGTCAACGAGCCCCGATGTTACATCCGTATCGGGCGCATGGATGCCAAAGACCTGTGCCGCATCCTCCTCGTTGCCGATGGCGACATCGCACAACGCCACCAACTCGGACATGACCTCTCCCGGTTTGCGGCCCCACTTCCACAGCTTGCTGCGATAGTTCAGGTCGCAGGACACGGTCAGGCCGCGCTCCTTGGCAGCGCGCACCCCCTCCAGGCAGACCTCGGCCGCTCCCTGTGATATCGCGGGCGTGATCCCCGTCCAATGGAACCAGTCCGCATCAGCGAACACGCTGTCCCAGGACACCATACCGGGCTCGATCGCCGCGAGGGAAGAGCCGGCCCGATCGTAGACTACCTGGCTGCTGCGCATGACAGCGCCCATCTCAAGAAAGTAGATCCCCAGACGCTCCCCACCCCAGATGATTTTGTCGACACCGACCCCGGCCTCCCGGATGAAGCGCACACAGGCCTGACCGATCTCGTTCTGGGGTAAGCGCGTCACAAAATCCACCGGCACGCCAAAGTTGGCCAGTGACACGGCCACGTTGGCCTCGCCCCCGCCATACACGACATCAAAACTGCGGGCCTGCACAAACCGCTGCATCCCCGGCGGGGAGAGTCTCATCATGATCTCGCCAAAAGTTACCACTCGCGCCATAGTTCACCTCGATAGTCAATCTGAACGACCGCCAGACATGGTCAGGTTAACCCGGCCCGCATTGATCGTCAACCCTGGTCCGGCGTCGCGGGAACAAGGACCTATGCGTAGTTCAGCCCAAGCAACCGGCTCGCATTGCCTCGGTAGACTTTGGCCAGTACATCATCAGGCAGGTACAAGCCGTAGATCTTCCAGCGACCCTGCGGTGGTATCTCCGCCTCGGGCGCATAGTCAAAGTACTCGTCGTCTGTCTCGAGGAAGCGATAGGTCGTTTGGTACATCTGTACTGACGGCGTCACGTCGGTGCCATACAGGATCCGGTCAGCGTAGTGGATGAACCAGCGACGGGCGCTGTAGGGAACGCGCCCCAATTCCGCAAAGCGCGCCGAGATATCGGTGTACAAGTTGGGATACCGGTCGAGCATCGCGGACACAAACTGGAGGTTCTCCGGGTAGCATCCCACGTGCGCAGTGATAAAGGTCGTGTGCGGGTGCGCCTCTATCGTGCGGTACAGCGACCCGATCAGCGCCTCAAAGCTAGGATAGTCTTGCCCCCAAGAGTGCCAGTCGGGATGCCGTTGCAGCTCATCCCAGCGCTCGTTTGTGCCATCCAGGGGCCGGAAAAAGGCCACGGGATCAGCGCTGTGAATCAACACGGGCACGCCCAGCTCAGCGGTTTGGTCCCAGACCTCGGCGATGCGGGGATCATCGGGCATGAGCAGCCGGCCGTCCACGTCTCTGTGGTTCAGGCCCAGGGTCTTGAATACTTTCAGGCCGCGCGCGCCCGCGGCGACATCTCTACGCAGCTGCGCGCAGGCCCTCTCGGCCCAGCCTGTCTCTCCGACGCCTGACCAATCGACGTTGCAGAACGTCACAAAACGCTCTGGAAAAGCCGCGTCATAGATCTCCAGTGCGTGGTTCAGGGCTGCGCCTGACCCTCCCGAAAGGTTCACGACGGTGGCGACGCCTGACTGGTCCAGTACGCGCACCAGATCTGCTACGGCTTTGGGCTGATCGTCCCCAGGGACACGCAGATGGTTGTGGGCATCGACCACGGGATAGCGCGGCAGGTCGATGTGATGTTCGGTTGTCACCAACTCGGACCGAGGCTTGAGCTCGCGAGCCAGAAGACCATCAGTCATCTGCGCACCTCCCCATACCGGTAACGAGTCACATGAAAGCCGCGTTAGATGTAGATCGACACCAACTGAGCAAGCACCATGATGACAACCCCCAGCACGACATAGCTGAAATAGCGCCTGAGCTTTGGCCCGGCTATCCTGTCACAGACGCTCTGACCTGCCAGCGCACCAACGGTGCCGCCTACCAGCAGCACGAGGAGCAGGGCCACGTCCACATTGCCGGCCGACGCGTGGCTGATGGCCGCCACCATGGACGTCAGCCAGACCATGACTGAACTGGTGACGATGGCCGCGTGCGTGCGCATGCCCACCAGATAGACCAGAGCGGGCAATAGTATCACGCCTCCGCCGACGCCCAGCAGCCCTGTGAGATACCCGAGCAGCAGGCCAAAGTACGCCAGCACGGGGATAGACAGCGCGGGGCCCTCGAGACTGTCAAAACGGGCAAAGGGGGGGATACGAATCCGGGCGAACAGGCCGACGCGTACAGTGGGACCCGCCGGCCGGCGCGTTTCGAGGTACATCCAGACAAAGATCGCGCCCAGCACGAAAAAGTAGACGATCAGGGTATACAAATCTGCGGCGGGTATCGCATCGCCCCTGATCACGAGATCACCCTTGAGCCGGAGCGACTCGAGCGAGTTGGCGCCCAGATACGCGCCGAGAGCATTGCCACCAAACAGGACGGTGGCCAGCTTTAGGTCCGCCAGGTTGCTCTTGCGCCGCCACCAGAGGCTCGAGGTCGTCGTACCGACGATGTTCAGGGTCCCTACGCCGACCGACAGTGGCATCGGCAGCCCGAGTACGATGTTCAGCATCGGAGTGATCAGAAAGCCGCCCCCCACCCCAAACAGTCCCGTCAGGACCCCGGCCACGAGCGAGATGAGGAGTCCCCCGACCAGTTGCAGCACCATTAGCCCTCACCACCGGTCCCATGGCCGATCCTTCTGTCACGGATCCACTCGATCAGGCGCGCGCTTGCCAGGCCCCACACAACCGGAATCAAGAGAATGCCGATGATCTGCAGAAACGCCACGATAAGACCTCCCTCCAATCCGGATAGTCCGCGCCTGCCCTCAAGGCGCATTCCTCAGCTATCTCCCAGCGAACCGGTTAGTGCGCAACAATCGCCTCGGTCGATGGCGAGTGCCCCCGATCCACCTTGATCGCCAGCACAAAGGGGACCGAGAGCATAATGATCACGGCCGCCCCCAGGGCCAGGGCTTCGTAACCGATGACACCAAGAAGACTTCCAGCCACAAAACTCATCCCAACAGAGGTGATATGGTTAAAGCTGACACCCGCGGAAAGCGTGGGCGTCAGTTCCTCGCGGGGTGCGATACGGTTCACATAGGTCGAGAGCCCGATCCGGCTGAGCAGCATCATGTTGATAAGAATCACCATTAGGCTCATCGCCCAGACATTGTGGAGCAGTCCATAGCCCACGAAACAGAGCGCCATGAGCGTGTAGGCAATGGTGAGCACAGTGCGCTCGCCGTAGCGGTCGAACGCCCTGCCCATGACGGGCGAGGCCACCAGATTGACAACGCCGCTGGTGAGCAGGATTAAGCTGATTTGCCAGACCTCGAGATTGTAATACTGCACGAGAATCAGGGTGCCAAAGGCGCTAAATACCTGCGTGCGAACGCCCTCAAAAAGGATGAGGACATAGTACAGCCAGTACTTGCGCTTGAACAACATTCGCTGCTCGATCACCTGGCTTGCACCAGTGTCTCGAGGCAGGCGCGACAGCAATATGGCAGCAATGACGATCAATGATCCGCCAACCAGATAGTAGATCCGCAGGGACATACCACTGGCCAGCCTGCTTACCAGAGCCAGACCGCCCATTCCAACGATGATCGCCGCAGAACGGGCCGAAGCGAGGATCCCCATGACACGACCAGAGTGCTCCCTGGCCGCCAGACCCATTCCGAGACTGCTCTCCAGGGGCGTCCACATGTGAAAGCCCAGGCTGGCGGTGAGGGCCATGGCCACGAGCGCCAGATAAGAGTGCACAGCAGCATAGAGCGCATATCCCACGCCCATCAGCAACACGGAAAGCGCGGCCCGCCGCGCCGGGGGAATGCGCATCGTCAACGCCGCAATCACCACCAACAAGAGCCCGGGAATCTCGCGGATGCCCTGAAGCCAAAGCACCTGTCCGCCGGTGAGCCTGAGCGTATCGACGAAAAAGTTCGAGCTGGCGCCGGAGAACAACCCCTGGCCAAAGTTGATGAAAAACACGGAAAGCACCAGCAACATGAGGTTCGAGCTCCAGGCTGGACCGTCCGATGGGCGGGTCTTCTGGGTCATACCATCTCCTTGCGCATGAGGACAACGCTGTCAGACTGTAATTCCGGATTCTATCACACCGACACACAGCCACCAACATGGCGACGTTATTGCCACTGTAGACGGCACAACCATGCGGCGCTCATCAGCTATTGATGCCGTGCTCCCTGGCAGAGGCACGTGTCTAGAATGGGAACAGCCTCTCGCGGGCCTGACCACTGAGGGGCGTTCCGTACTCGCTGATCTCAAAGGCCTCTACAGCCTTGATCCTGCTGGCGCGCTCGGCCCCATAGCGGGTTGCCAGTTCGCCTTGATAGGCAGCCACCAGGCGGCCCGCCCTAGCGATCTGCTGCTCCCTGAGCCAGGCCTTTCGAGCGTCGTCGTCTGCTGGCACGGTAGCGAGCGTGCCCGCATTGTACGGCAGCCACTCGTACACCTGAGATGTGTGGCAGTGCAGCGCATCGAGCTTGCAGCCCAGCGCATCCGTGATGTCTACAACAACATCGGGGCGGAACGGGTAGGGGCGCTGAAAGCCGTCCCAGACGCTCACGGCCACGGGCATGGCTTTCAGATGCCTGACCGCTGAAACATAGTTGGGCACCGTTGCCAGATACATCGCGTCCATGACCAATTGGGCCGTGGCGCGATGATCCGGGTGATAGTCCCACAGCCGGGGAGCCATGACCAGATCAGGAGTCATCT
Organism: uncultured Anaerolineales bacterium; assembly: GCA_964564195.1. Lineage (GTDB taxonomy): Bacteria > Chloroflexota > Anaerolineae > UBA1429 > UBA1429 > JAAYED01. The sequence goes on from CAZMAI010000065.1 coordinate 6,751, forward strand.
CACGGATCAACCGGACCACTTCGGCCCGGATGTCGAGGCTGGGCATGAGCTCGGCGTCATGATGATCCAGCACAAGATACTCGATTCCGAGACACCTGGCTGCGGCCTGGGCTTCCTGCCGGCGTCTCCACGCCGGAGGGGCACCGCCCATCTCATGATGGCCCGCGTCCCCATTGGTGAGCGACACGAAACGGACCGTATGCCCGAGCCGGGCATACAGGCACGCGGTTCCCCCGGCGCGCAGGTCGCAGTCATCCGGGTGGGCCCCAAACACCAGTATCCTGAGGGCATCCTGTGCCGACGTCGGCTTTGGCTGCTTGTTCAACGTGTTCACTCCTCTCGCGAAGCCACCCAGGCCCTGAAACGACGCCAGAGCGTGGGGCTCGGCGCGCGATCGAGGATAAATGTGCGCAGCTCGGCCTGCGGGACGTCTCGCTCATCATAGTCCACCCGGACATAGGTAAGGCGCCGGCTCTCCATGTAACGGCCGGGGTTCCGGAACAGGTCCAACCACGCATTGTGGTCTGCGCCCGTCATATCATGGCACCAGGTCCACGAGCCCGCGTTCAGATACCTGGCATCTTCGCCCAGCGCGATCTCGCAGGGCTCGTGCACATGTCCAAAAACGATCACCCGGGCATTCTCCTGAATCCGCTTGAACTCGGCCACCTTCGCAAGGCGTTCCCGCTGTGCTCGCTGCTCGTCCTGTCCCCTGGGCAGCACCGAGTGCCCATAGACGCCGAATCTGCCCAACGGCCCGCCCGACCGCTCAACGCCGTAGAGGTCCAGGGCGATATCCACCTGATTGTAAAAGACGCTCCGCGCCTTGAGGCTGGTATCAAGTGACGCCATCTGTCTCTCGTCATCCAGCATCCGTGTCACCTGCTCCTGCGCCTGAACCGACTCTGAGAGTGCGTAACCTGTCGGCAGGCTGCCCCAGATGAGTGACGGGAGTTGGCGGAGAAGCGTCCTCAAGGCGCGCAGTGCATTGGCATAGTCCAGGGCAAACAGGTACCAGATGAGCGCGGTGATCGGCTTGATCCCGTCCATCCAGTAGTACTGGTGTTCCATGCGGTTAAAGAACTCGAACACAAAGCGGGATCCCGCCGGCAGATATAGCTCGCGCGGATCATCGGGATCGTGCGGCTGCTCAAAGTCGGGCCACCGGTTTACCCACTCCAGATACTGGTTGCCATGCTCGATATAGACGCCATCCCGCGAGACGCACCGCTCCTCAAAAGTCAGTCTGCCTGGCGCCTGCCCCGCCCCGAGTGCCGCACCGATCAGGGCCTGCACCTGGTGCCAGTGGAGATTGATGTCGTGATTCCCCTTGATAAAGCACACGCTGCACTGTGGGTGCTGCAGCAGATCCCTCAGCGCCTTGAAAAAAAGCGGGTGCCCGCGGATGATCAGATCCATTTTGCGTCGCGAGGAGGCTTCGTCGGCAGGAGCGTAACGAACCGGGGGATACTCGCGGGCGGGCTCAAAGGCCTCACGTGCATCCAGGGCAGGCACCTGGAGGAACTCAAAGGTGTCGCCCGCAAAGATCAGCTCCAGGGGCCGGCTGTGCTGCGCGCTCTCAGTCGCCAGGTGCGACAGCAACTCGGCAAAGGCCTCGTCCTGATCGAAATCCTCGAGCCGATTGCCCTCGTTGGCGTAACCGGCACCCAGATGCAGGTCACTGAGAATAATCTTGAGCCTACTCACCACACCTCCGCGTCAGAGCCACGATCCCGACGTTGTGCTATACTGCCTTTGTCCGTAGCCAGGTGCCTGACACCTGTTTGAGCTATTCTACCGTTTGACCGCTTGACTGTCGAGGACTGTATGGAGCTATCGATTCTGCAACGGGTGCGACGTAACCATGCCATCGAACATGCCACAATGCATCTGCTGGGCCGAACCCTGCGGGCACCAAAACTTGCGGCTCGCTCCGATTGGCGCGGAATCACCTTCTACGGCGATGTGGACACCAGAGTGTTGGAGAGTGCCCTCGATGGCGGAATGCTGGCACTGAACAGCGGCCATCGCGCACTCGCGGTGCACCCCCGTTGCGGGTCGATGATATCGGCCTCGATGCTGCTGGCCATGCTGGCAGGCTGGCTTGTGCAGTCAGACGTCAAGCGAAAGCCTACGCCAACGCGTGGCTTGCTCAGCATCGCCGGGGTCACGGGGGCGATGCTGCTCGCCCAGCCGCTTGGATATGCCATGCAAAAGCACGTCCTCACCGACCCCGATGCGTCGCATGCCAAGCTCGTGTCGATCCGCTCCTCCGGGCGCGGGCCACTGACCAGCCATCGCATCACGATTGTCCACAGCTGATCATGTTCTACGTGTTCCACGGCGACGACGAATTTACCCGGGCCGAAGAACTGGCACGCTTTCGGGCGCGCATCCAGGAGGACGGGGTCGGCGAGCTCAATGTTACGACCTACGACGGACGGTCTACCCAGGTCTCAGAGATCATCAATGCCTGCAACACCCTCCCTTTTTTCACCGACAGGCGACTGATCATTGTGACAGACATGCTGCAGCAATACGAGGGACGAGCAGCAAAACGTTACGTGCAAGACGGAGAGGCCCTTGCCAGCTACCTGCCCCGTTTACCCGAAACGACGCGCCTGGTATTTATCGAATCGGTCAGCCTCCCCGCTGACAAGGGCATTCTCAAGACGCTCAGCGCTCTGCCAAACGCCTACGTAAGAGAGTTCCCCGCTCTCAATCCCAACAAGCGCGACGACGCAGCCCGGCTACGCCAGTGGATCAGCGCACGCGCACGTACCAAAGGCGTCGATATCGAGCCCGCAGCCATCGCCAAACTGGTCGAAGCCGTGGGCGGGGATCTTCGTCAGATGGACGCCGAGCTTGAAAAGCTGGCCGGCCGCGCGGGCTATGCGCGAGAGATTCGCGCAGACGATGTACTCGCTTTGGTGACACCCAGCCCCGAGACACGCGTGTACGAGATGCTCGATTACCTCGGGCAGCGCCGTCGCGCCGACGCCCTCAAGAGCCTGCACAGTCTCCTGGCAACCGATCCGCGGTACGCTGACGGCCTATACCCCTTGACCATGATCGTGATCCGACTGAGCGACCTGCTCACGGTCAAAGATCTGACGGAGAACCGCCGTCTCGACGCCGACCAGGTCCGCAAGGCGATCAAGGTCGAGGCCTGGCGCTACAGGCGACTGGCTGAACAGGCCAATCTGTACAGCATGGACGAGCTTGTCCGCCTGATCCGCCAGGCTCTGGAGATCGACCGCGGCATCAAAACGGGGGCACTCGATCCCGTGCTGAGCCTGGAGATGTTGCTGATCGATGCTACGCGCCGGCCAGCGCAGGCCCGTGGTACTCAGCGGGAGAGATATCGCTCGCGAATTCGGTGAGCCAGCACCACCTCGTCCTGATCACCAGAGGCCAGATCAAGATACAACTGCAGAGGATGCGCAACAACACTGCCATCGCGATAGCGGCGCGCTTCCCAGAACACCCCTTCGTCATAGGGCGTAAAGACAAAAACCATCGTCCGGCCGCGGTTTGCGCTAAAGCGCAATCGCTCCGCCAGTGACTGCTGATCGCCGGACCAGTACACCGCAAGGTGCGGTGCGGCGCCATCAAAGGGAAGCATCCGTTGCGCCCCTGACCACAGCGTAAGCGCGTGCATCTCGCCGGGCGCGAGGCTCAGGCTACCCAGTTCCTCCTGCAGCAAGCCGGGATCCTTGTCCGAGCGCCAGGTCTGAAACGCGCTGCGGCGCAGATCATACTGCTGCGACCAGGTATCCAGCAGCGCGTCGGCATCCATCACCGACAGGCCAGAGCGCCCCTTGAGCAGCAGTCCCTGCTCCGCCAGTGTCGACGTTACCATGCTGGCCAGGCCAAGGCTCACCTCGCTCGCCTGCGCCAGATCACGCATGTGCCAGACCGTCCCGGGCTCCAACATCAGCCTGCGCACCACCCGCTCGGACTTGCCCTCAAAGGGCGTCAAGATCGGCGTGCGAGCTGCAGGCTGTTCCTGCTCCACGCTGATCTGGATATAGACACGCTCGCTCTGGATGCCGATGTTGCCGGCCAGGTCGACATACCCGACCCCCGCCTCAAGACAGAGTTGCTGGGCATCGCGCGCCAGGCGCGGGGCGATCAGCACCGGCACCCCAAGCTCCTTGACCTGCTCGGCACTCTGCTCCACTTGCCTCAGCACGTGGGTCACCTCAGGCAGGTCGCCAGAGGTCAAGATGACGCAGAGCATGTCCAGCTCAACCTCGGGGCTGCCAAACGCCACCCGGAGAGCGAGTTGGTAGGGATCGCGAGAGTGAGCGGTGAAATGCCGGATCCCGCGAAAGCGGAATTGCGGATACAAGCGCCCGAAACTCTTCAGAAACTCGGATTGAACCTCAGCCTGGCGCAAGCTTGCCCTGCTCCCTTTTGATGACCGGTGAGTGCCGAAAATCAGCTGACGGGTAAGGTCACAAACGAATTGGCGCCATCCCGCCACCATGATATACTAATGACGATATCTTTCTCAAGTTATCGCTTTGTTTGCGCGCCAAATGCAGGTGCGCGCGTACCATTCATGGGAGGAACGCTCTGGAAGCTCTGGAGTTGGCACACGCTATCGTAGACCTGACGACACAGGTCATGGCCTCTGACATCGTTCTGCTGGATATCTCTGCGCTGACGGTCATCGCCGATTATTTCGTTATCGTTACCGGCGAGAGTGACCGGCAGCTTACAGCCATCTCGGAGCACACCGTAGAGGAGCTGCAAAAGCAGCATAACATCCGGCCTCTATCGGTCGAGGGGACACCCGCCTCTGGCTGGCTTTTGGTCGACTATGGCTCTGTCGTGCTCCATATCTTTGCGCCTGAACAGCGCGCCCATTATCGGCTGGAAGAACTCTGGTCCAAGGCCAGAACTGTCGTCCGGCTGGTCTA
>CAZMAI010000065.1:11778-14077 GCA_964564195.1 uncultured Anaerolineales bacterium
CCAGGGCCCTGCCACACCATGACCACCACCGGAGAAGAGGTGATATACCGGATCAGACTCTCAAAAAAGGGCTTGCCCTCGTGGATTCCGTAATGCCTGTGGGCCAGCTCCTGGTCGATGGCGATGAGCTTCATTCCCACCAGCTTGAGTCCCCTCCGCTCGAGGCGGGACGTTACTTCGCCGACCAGGCCACGCTGCACTGCGTCGGGCTTGATGATGACCAGTGTTCGCTCCATCGATCCTCCTCTTTGGTAGTGTCAATCCGTGCCAGATAGACAGGCGCCCCGCAGGATGTGTCTATCCTCTTAACAGATGATCAAGGCTGGGCGGCGGGCCTTCCTCCGCTTCTTCCTCGTCGTCATCCCAGGGCTCGCCGGCATCGAGATACAGCAGACCGGTGAGTTCCGTGAAGGCCATGGGCACCCGAACCGACCGCAAGGGTAGCGGTGACGCGTTGCCAAAGAGCCTCTGAGCTAACCGGTTCTCAGGTTCCAGTGTCTGTGCGCGCCGCAGCATCTCCCTCGCCACCGCGTCTATATCAGAGCCCAGTCCCAGCCTTCCGCGAATGAGCAAGGGAACAAGGCAGTCCGGCAACCGCTCCAGCAGGCGATCGCATACCTGCAAGGCCGCTTCATGATCGCCCGTGCGGTAGGTCGCCTGAGCGAGGCCGACTGCCAGATCATCGCGATCGGGCATGTCCTCCAGTGCGCCTGTGAACTCGAGCGCGGCCTGGCCGAACATGCCGGACCGCAGCATCAGGAAAGCGAGCCCGCCTCGCGATAGCGTTCCGGGCTCCCAGCCAGCCTCCGCCGCAACCGCGGTCCGGAGCCATATCGCCTGCTCGCGCTCCCCATCGTGAAATGACTCCCATGAGCGTTGGAACCAGGCAAGGGCGGCAGTATGGGCTCCCCGCCTGTGCTGCACGAGCCCCATGACCAGCGCAGCCTCCGCATGTTGCGGATCCACCGCCAGTGTGCGCGCGCTCAAGGCCTCCGCGCGTTCGAGATCCCCGCGAACAAGCATCGCCTGGCCAAGGATGGCGTAGGGCTCCACGCATCGAGGCAAGACCAGCAGAATCTGGCGGCAGACCGCAGTGGCCCCGGACGGATCGCCGCGATCGACCAAGCCCTGTGCGTGGCTCAATTGCGATGACAGCGTCAGATCCGGCATCTACCCTCGATGACCTCTATCCCCGAACGGTCAACTTCATGTCAGCCCTGCACTGCGCCGAGACGCGCGATCGCATCCTCGAGCCGCTTGAAAACGCGCTCCCGCCCGAGGATCTGCATCGTCTCAAAGAGTGGCGGCGAGACGGGCGAACCCGTGATAGCTACCCGCACGGCCCCCAGAGTATCCCTCAGCTTGAGCCCCAGCGCATCTGCCAGGGCACGCAGCGCTTCTTCGATCGCGGTATGCTCAAAGGAGGGCAACTCGGTCAGCGTCGACAGGGTCTGGTTGAGGATGCCCAGCGTCGTGTCGGCATCCGACTTTTTCGGGATGAGCGTCTCTGCCTCATAGTCAAGCTGCTCGCTCAGGGCAAACCGCAGCAGGTCGACGGCATCGCTCAGGGTACGCATCCTCTCCTTGATGAGGGGTGCAAAAGCGAGCACGGTCGCAAAGTCAGCGGAGACGCCCGACTGCGTCAACAGCTGCAGCACCCGATTGGTGAGATCGTTGTCGCCAAGGCTGCGGATGTAGACCGCGTTCATATGCTGGAGCTTTTCGTAGGAAAAGGCGCTGGGTGATTTGCTCACGTGATCGAGATCAAAATAGCGCACCAGTTCATCACGGGTAAAGAACTCTGTCTCCGAATCATAGGCCCAGCCCACCAGCGCAAGGAAATTCACCATCGCCTCGGGCAGATAGCCCGCCTCGCGGAATTCGTGGATAAAGGTCAGTTGCTCCGGTTGACCCGGCGTTCTGACCTTACGCTTGCTTAGCTTGCCTTTGCCCGAGGGATCCAGGATCGTTGGCAGATGCGCATGCTCCGGAATCTGCCAGCCAAAGGCATCATAGAGCAGCACGTGTTTGGGTGCGGAGGCCAACCATTCGTCTCCTCGCAGGATATGGCTGATCTCCATGAGGTGATCGTCAATCACCACGCCCAGGTGATAGGTGGGGAATCCATCGGATTTGAGCAGGACCAGATCGTCCAGCTCTTTGTTGCTGACCACGATGCGCCCGCGCAGGCGATCCTCAAATGCGGTCTCGCCGTCAACCGGTACCGCCAGTCGTACGACCGGCTTGACGCCTGCGGCCTCATACTCGGCGATCTGCTGGCTCGTCAGGTGACGGCAGT
>CAZMAI010000066.1:0-14046 GCA_964564195.1 uncultured Anaerolineales bacterium
TTACTGAGGATGAGCACCAGGGCATATGCCCCACGGTGCTCTTTTTGGTTCCCGGGGACGATGCACGGTTCTGCGTTATGCTGTCCGTTCGCGCCCGGTGCCGGATGCCGCTAGAATGATATGTGTCGTGCGTGAGATGACTTGGAGGCTTGAGTGGGAGAGCCCTTCCGCCAGGTAGATGTGGCACGGATCGATCCGGCGGTGCGCCGGGTCTACAACAGGGCGATTGTTATCGCCCTGGTTGGCAATGGTGCTTTGCTGGGGCTCAAGGCCTATGCCGCGCGGGTGTCAGGGAGTAGTGCACTGTACTCTGATACGGCGAATTCGGCCTCCGATTTGGCCTACAGTTTGCTGATGATGCTGGGGCTTTGGCTTTCGCTGCGGCCGCCTGACCGGTCACACCCTCACGGACACGAACGGATCGAGTCTCTCGTGACCGTGGCCATCGGTGCGTTTATGGCTATCGCCGGTTATGAGGCGCTACGCGCGGCGCTATCCGCATGGCGAGCGCCGTCAGGCGAGGCCTTTGCGGTATGGCTGGTCGCTGTGCCGTTGTTGACAACACTGATCAAGGCCGGCATGTATGTAACCGTGAGGCGCCTGGGTCGCGCTGTTCACAGTCCGGCGATCCTGGCATCCGCAGTGGACCATCTCTCTGACATTGCCACCTCCGCCGTAGTTTTGGTGGGTCTGGCTGGCGCGCTGCTAGATCTGGTATGGGCCGATGCCGTTGCGGGATTGCTTGTGGCGGGTTGGATTCTATACCAGGCAGCGCGGGTGGTGATGGACGGCGTGGGCCAACTGATTGGACGTGCGGCATCAGTCGAGCAGGAGCGCGCGATCGTGGATACTATCCTGTCTGTGGATGGGGTAGAGGGCGTGGACAAGGTGGTCATTGAATACGTGGGCCCTCGGCTGCGCGTCGACATCCACGTGTACGTGGACGGGTCGATGTCCCTCACGGAGGCGCATGTGATCAGCCATGCTGTTCGCGAGGCGGTCCAGGCACTGGATGCGGTGGATCATGCCTTTGTCCACGTGGAGCCAGCAGCCACTGTGTAGGCTCTCTCGCGCAGTCTACGGCGCAAGCCCTGGCCTGCCCATCCACGATACCCACCCAACTATGCCATTACAGCTGTATGGCCATCCATGTGTTCTAGTGAGGTAAAAGCCATCATATGACTTTGTCCCGGCGTATCACCGTTTCCGCTTTCCTTGCGAGTCTCGCGATCTTTGCTGTAGCACTGGCCCTGCGGCTGACACGCGATACCGACCTTGCTGCTGTGGTCGACACCGCCACACCCGTCTATGTCGGTCCGATCACGCCCCTGGCCAAAGACACGCCGCGTCCCTTGCCGAGCGAGACGACGTCGCCGACACCGGGGGCCACCCCATCCAAAGAGGGCACCTCCTGGACCGCGTTCTTGCCCGGTATTCAGGGGTCTGGGAGCGTCGCACCAACGGCCACCGCGACGAGGCGACCCACAAATGCGGCAACCCTCACGCCGACGCCGAGCCCGACGCCCAGCCCGACACCAACGATCCCCTGGCCTGAGGCGCTAGAAGCCCCCGGGCGAAGCAAGTTGGGCCTGCACGTGCAATGGAACAACTCCCCAGAGATCATGGAGTTTATCAGGCGGATGAAGCCGGCGGTGATCAAGGCCATTGACGATCTTGGGTTCGTTGAAGAGGCGAAGGAGGCATCACCGGAGACGATCATCGTCGCCCGCATCACCCACGACCAGCCGACCGAGGGCGACCCTGAAGCGCTGGCACGGGCCTTTGTCGCTGACAACCTGCCCACCTATCGCGCGCACCCTGCCGTCGACTATTGGGAGGGCTACAACGAACCTGATGTTCACGGGCGGATGGAGTGGTATGCGCGTTTCGAAGCCGAACGCGTCCGGGTCATGGCGGAGCACGGGTTCAGGGCCGCAATCGGTTCGTTCTCCACAGGGGTGCCCGAGTATGACGAGTTCCAAAAGTTTCTGCCCGCCGTGCGGGCGGCACGGGACCACGGCGGTGTGCTGGCGCTCCACGAATACGATGCCCCCATGTTTGATCGCACCATGGGGGCCGGCCTGCCGGGGCTCGGATCGCATCCAGACAGGGGCGTGCTCGCGTTTCGCTATCGCTGGTGGTACCGCGATCTGTTGGAGCCGGCTGGCCTCGTCATCCCACTGGTGATCACTGAGGCTGGCGTAGATGGCCTCGTGGGTGACCGCCCGGGTCCCCCTGAGGCGAGAGGCTGGCTGGATTTCTGGTCATACTGGCGAGGCCAGTTGCCCGGGAGGGATCCCCTGTACGTTTACCTTGATCAACTCCTCTGGTATGATCATCAAGTGCAGCAGGACCCGTATGTTATGGGTTGGGCTCTGTTTACCGCGGGAGCGCTGGATGATCGCTGGAGCAGCTATGACGTGACAGCGTATTTGCGACACATCGCCACGGAGATTGTCGCCCCGCAGGCAGACTAAGATTGCGTATCGGCCGGTTGCCCTTGACGGATTTGTCCCAGGATGCAGCCCTGTGCTAGAATGCCCGAGTACAACGGCGTCCGAGGCAGTGAAGCCTGGCCGTCGTTGTTCCTGTTGTGCCAGGGGGAGGTCCTTTCGGCGAACAGCGTGTACTGGTGACCTGTTGACCAAGGAGAGCATTGGAGGTTGCGACGATGAGGGTGAGAGGCGTGGCGGCGAGAATCGTACTGGGTGTGGTGCTGCTGGCGGTGCTGCTTGGTGGTTGTAGCACAGGCGGCAAGACCCAGGAGGAGTTTGTTTTCGGAGTGGTCCTGGTGGGCCCGTACAACGATCATGGCTACAGCGAGGCGCACTTTAAGGGTGCCGAGTACGCCCAGGAAAAGCTCGACAATGTGCGGTTTGTGTACCTGGACAAGATGAACGCGGCGGACCGTCCTAACACGACCCTCGAGCAGGTGATCGACGACATGATCAACGAGGGCGCAGACATGATTCTGACGACTTCGGATGACTTTGCCGCCGACACGGACGTGGTTGCTGCCAAGTATCCCGACATCCCCTTTGTGCATATCTCCGGCGATCATGCCAAGACCGGCGTGGCGCCCGACAATGTGGCCAACTATATGGGGCAGATGGAGTATGGCAAGGCGATTGCCGGCTGCGCAGCAGCTCTCAAGACCCAGACAGGTACGATCGGCTATGTCGGTCCCCTGATCAACGATGAGACCCGCCGTTTGACAGCGTCTGCCTACCTGGGTGCCAGGTATTGCTACGAGACCTATCGCGGCGAGGATGCGCGCGATCTGCGCTTTGTGGTGAACTGGATTGGGTTCTGGTTCAACATCCCGGGTGTCACGCTCGATCCCACCGATGTCTCCAATGATCTGATCAACAGTGGTGCTGACGTGCTGCTCTCTGGCATCGATACGACCGAGGCGATCGTGGTGGCGGGCCAGCGTGCTGATCGCGGCGAGAAGGTCTGGGCGATTCCCTATGACTATGAGGGCGCCTGCAGTGTCAAGCCCGAGATCTGCCTGGGGACGCCATACTTTAACTGGGGTCCGGCCTATGTTGCCCTGATCGAGCGCGCCCGCGCCGGGGACCATGCACCCACCTGGGAGTGGGGAGCCCCCGACTGGAACAACATCAACGATCACGATACGTCGGCAGTGGGCTTTGTCCAGGGCGATGCTCTCACCGATGAGGAAAGGGCCATTATCGACGAGTACGTCGCGGCACTGGCCAGCGGCGCTGCCAAGCTCTTTGTTGGGCCTCTGAACTATCAGGACGGCACGGCTTTCCTGGCGGATGGTGTGCAGGCTACAGAAGACCAGATCTGGTATCTGCCCCAGCTGCTAGAGGGAATGGAAGGCGCAAGCAACTAGTCTGATCCAGGGGGTGGAGCCCGCAGGGGTTCCGCCCCCTCTCTATATGAGATAGCAGATGAAGATCGAGATCGACCGCATCAGCAAGAGTTTCGGCTCTGTGCAAGCCAACGTCGACATCTCGCTGACCGTGGATGAAGGCACTATCCACGGTCTGCTTGGCGAGAATGGCGCTGGTAAGACGACCTTGATGAAGGTGCTCTCTGGCTATTTGCAGCCTGATGCTGGCGAGATCAGGATAGACGGCTATCCTGTAGCATTTCACTCGCCTGCCGAGGCGATCAGCCACGGCATCGGAATGCTGCATCAGGATCCCCTGGACGTGCCAGCGCTCTCTGTACTGGACAACTTTGCCCTGGGCCTGAACAGAGGATTCTGGCAGCGCAGATCGCGTCTGCGGCACCTTTTCTTTAACCTCTGCCGGCGCTTTGGGCTCAGACTGCAGCCCGATGAGCCGCTCGGAAACCTGACCGTGGGGGAGCGCCAACAGCTAGAGTTAGTGCGCTTGCTGGCCCTGGGCGTGCGAGTGATCATCCTCGACGAACCCACGACGGGAATCTCTGAGCCACAGAAAGTCCTCTTGTTTGAGACGCTGCACCGTCTGGCTGACGAAGGCCTGACGGTCATCTTTGTGTCTCACAAACTGGACGATGTCGATGCGCTGTGCTCCAGGGCTTCAGTTCTCCGGGCAGGGCGGCTGGCGGGCGAAAGACCGGCGCCATTTGATCGAGATCAGCTGGTCGAGTTGATGTTCGGTCGTGCCGTGACGGCGCCGGCTTATGTGTCAGCCTGCGGCGATCGGGTGGTGTTGCAGGCTAAAGGTCTCGTGGTGCATTCGCATCTGCTAGAGTTGGAACCGATCGACCTGGAGGCCTGTGCGGGTGAGGTCATCGGGCTGGCAGGCCTGGAGGGAAGCGGGCAGCGGCTGTTTATGGAAGCCTGCGCCGGTATCAGGCATCCCCGGCATGGGAGCCTGTTGCTGAACGGGGAGAACGTCGCCGGCGCGCCCTACAGCCGGTTTCTGGAGCGTAATGTGGCTTATGTGCCCGCATCAAGATTGGAGGAGGGACTCGTGAGCGGGCTGACGATCCGCGAACACTTTATCCTTGTCGACCAGAAGCGTGGTTTTATGGTGGACTGGGACGCTGCCGGTGGAAAAGCCGCGGCACAGATCGCAGAGTATAGCGTCGTTGGCACACCCGAGTCGCGTGTGGAGGAACTCTCGGGGGGTAACCAGCAGCGGGCACTCCTATCGATGCTGCCGGACGAACTCACCTTGCTCATGCTGGATCACCCTACGCGAGGCCTGGACCTGGGGTCAGAGATCTGGGTCTGGCAGCAACTGCACGAACGCTGCGGGCGAGGTACCGTCATCCTGTTCACGTCCACCGACCTTGACGAGTTGGTGGACAACAGCGATCGCATCATGGTCTTTTCTGGCGGCAAGGTCTCCAGTCCCGTTTCCAGCGCTGAGGTTTCCCGTGAGGAGCTGGGCTATATGATCGGCGGTGTGAACCTGTGAACACACGGTCTTTTTGGTCACGGGTGGCATTGGGCGCACTGCCCTTTGTGCTGACAGTGGTCACTTCGACCCTGATCATCGTGCTGATGGGAGCCAATCCTATCAAGGCATTCGGCAACCTCATCGGGGGCGCCTACGAGAGTTGGTCCAAAGTCGCGGATATCGGCATGGCTATGGTGCCCTTGATGCTCGCTGCGGCTGGGATGCTGATCACCTTTGCGGCGGGGCTCTGGAATATCGGCGTGGAAGGCCAGATGCTGGCCGGGGCGCTCATGACGACCTGGGTTGTCCAAAGCGTAGATGCTCCAGCGGCGATCATGCTCCCCCTCACGGTCCTCGCCGGCATGGCTGGCGGAGCGCTGTGGGGTGTGCTCATCGGCTTGCTTCGCACCTATGGGCACGTCAACGAAATCTTTGCCGGCCTGGGACTGAACTTTGTGGGCTCTGCGCTCACAAATTACCTCATCTTTGGCCCCTGGAGGCCTCCGGGTGGGGCGACGATGAGCGGTACAGAGCCCTTCCCCAGGGCCGCCTGGATGCCTACCATTGGGAGCACGCGGGCAAGCTGGCTGGCATTGCTGCTGGCAGGTATAGCGATCCTGGTGGTCTATGTGATCCTGCGAAACACCCGCTGGGGTCTCATGCTCAAGGCGATCGGCCTCAATGCCACCGCGGCGCATCGCCTCGGGATCGACACCAACCGGCATTTGATTCTGGCTATTGTGGCCTGTGGCGCACTGGCCGGGTTGGGTGGTTCCATGCAGACGACAGCGATCTATCATCGCCTGATTCCGCAGATCACGGGCGGAAACGGCTATCTGGCGCAGTTGGTGGTGCTGTTGTCTGGTTTGAGAGCCCAGTGGGTGCCGCTCGTCGTGCTATTCTTTGCGTCGATGCAGGTAGGCAGCCCGCGCCTTGAGCTGAGAATGCAACTGGACTCTTCTCTGGGTGGTGTCGTGCAGGGCACGGTCGTGCTCTTTTTCCTGCTGGTCAGTGGAATCCGCCAACGCCTGGACGCGAGGAGCAGGTAGCGAGATGCAATCTGGAGTGGTGATCGAGACCATCCGATCGGTGGTGGCAAGCTCCACGCCCCTGGTCTTTGCCGGCATCGGCGAACTCTTGACAGAGCGATCAGGGATCACGAACCTCTCACTGGACGGCTCGATCCTCGTGACAGCCATGGCGGGCTTTGCACTGGCCTATGTTACCGGCAGCGTGCTGCTGGGATTCATGCTGGCGATGCTCGTCGGCGCTCTCATCGCGCTTCTGGTGGCATCGAGCAGCATCCATCTCAACCAGGATCAGGTAGCGATTGGACTGGTGCTCACGTTGCTGATGACCGAAGTCAGCTCCTTTGTGGGCCGGCCTTTTGTCCGGGTGCCAGGTCCCAGCGTGCCCTCGTGGTCGTTACCCGTGCTGTCAGAGATTCCGGTTGTGGGCCCGATCTTTTTCGACCAGAACATCCTGGTCTATCTCGGATATCTGCTCACGATCGGGGTGTGGGTGTGGCTCTACCATACGCTACCCGGTCTCAAAATGCGCGCCGTGGGAGAGCGCCCTGAGGCAGCCTTTGCCCGTGGCGTTCCTGTGAACCGGCTGCGAATGCTGTACAGCGCGCTCGGCGGGGCCCTGGTAGGCGCCGCAGGAGCGGCCTACTCGCTGAACGTAAAGCTCGGATGGAGCCACAAACATACCGCAGGCATGGGTTGGATCGCGCTGGCCATCGTGATCTTTGCCGGTTGGCATCCTTTGCGCGTGGTGCTCGGGGCTTATCTCTTTGCCGCGCTCAAGTCGCTGGGCAGCCTGCTGCAGCCCGTCTATCCCAATGTCCCCACGCAAGTGTTTCAGGCTGCGCCCTTTGCGCTCATGATTGTGGCTCTGCTTTTCGTCAGTCGCGATCTCGGCGGGCTGGAGCGGCGGGTGCCGGCTCGGCTGGCCCCGATGGTCCGCGCTGTGATGCATGGCAGCGCCCCGGCCGGACTGGGCAAGCGGTTTGAGCAAGGCTAGTGCCTGGCAGGCATTAGGCTCCTCGGTCATGGGCCAATCTGCGCCCACTCGGCCCACCGACCGGGGTGATGCTCTTCCCGATTAGGCAAGGCGCGCAGATTCTGCTATATTGGCAATCAGGTGAGAGTTGGCGCTGTCGCGTCGGGAGGAGTATGTCGCTGCTGTTGCCGGTAAGAAAGACTGTGCTCGATAAGGGCTGGATGCAGCTCGAGGAGATGATGGGCGGTGATGCCGCTGTCATCCGGGGCGCGCGCATCTGCTATCAGTCTACTGCCCGGTCGGAGCAGGCCGACATCCGCCTCATCGAGAGGCTCATGTCCTCTGTTCCCAGACATAACACGGTGTTTGAACACGCCGTGTTTCGTTTTGCGGTCAAGGCGCCACTCTTTGTCGCGCGGCAGTGGATGCGCCATCGCATCTGCACTTTTAACGAAAAGAGCCTGCGCTACTGTATCGCCGATCGCGAGTACTATGTCCCCGACCAGCCCGCGGGGCGCGAAGCGTACGTTGCGCACATGGAGGCCTCTTTCGATCTGTACGCGGCGCTTGTGAAAGAGGGTTGGCCAAAGGAACAGGCGCGCGGCGTTCTGGGGACTGCCGTCTACACAGAGTTCATCTGGACCGTTAACGCCTGGTCGTTCATGAATTGGCTTGAGAAGCGACTGGATCCGGGTGCGCAAGCAGAGCACCGGGCCTATGCCGAAGCAGCACTCGCGATGTTTGAGGAGGCGATGCCCGTGACCGCCGCAGCGTTCAGGGGGGCGGTGCTGGACACATGAGACCCTCGTGGGATGCGTATTTCATGGGGATCGCGCGCCTCGTGTCGACACGTTCGACGTGTCTACGGCGCGAGGTGGGCGCAGTCATCGTTCGGGAGAGGCGCATCCTCACGACGGGCTACAACGGTCCGCCCAGGGGGATCGCCCATTGCGATGTGGTGGGATGCCTGCGCGAGCAGATGGGAGTGCCATCTGGCCAGCGACTGGATATCTGTCGCGCGCTACACGCCGAACAGAACGCGATCATACAGGCGGCGCTGCACGGCGTTTCCACGGAAGGGGCGATGATCTATGTCACGCACCAGCCCTGCTTTACCTGTGCCAAGATGATCATCAACGCCGGCATTGTGCGTGTGGTCTATGGCGAGGGTTATCCGGATGAGTTGGCGCGGCAGGTTCTGGAAGAGGCGCGAGTAGAGTTGGAAGTGTGGGGTCAAGAGTGATAGGAACGGGAGGGAATATGGCTTCTGAAAGCAAGGTACAGAGGTTACGCCATCTGCAGGCCGAGGCGAAGCTGGGCGGCGGTGAGGCTGCGATCGAAGCGCAGCACGCCAAGGGAAAAATGACAGCTCGCGAGCGTCTCGACATGTTGCTCGATGAGGGCACATTCCAGGAGATCGATGCGTTCGTGACGCATCGCAGCCACGAGTTTGGCCTGGATGAGCGGGTAACGCTGGGCGATGGCGTGGTTACCGGCTATGGCACGATCCATGGAAGACTGGCGTACGTGTACGCACAGGACTTTACCGTGATGGGTGGATCCCTGGGCGAGGCGCACGCCGCCAAAATCGTCAAGATCTATGAACTGGCGCTAAAGACCGGCGCACCCGTGATCGGACTCAACGACTCGGGCGGTGCGCGCATTCAGGAAGGGATCATGGCTCTGGCGGGCTATGGCGATATCTTTCTCAAGAATTCGCTGGCTTCCGGTGTGATCCCACAGATCTCTGTAATCATGGGGCCCTGCGCCGGTGGCGCGGTCTATTCCCCGGCGCTCACCGATTTCACCTTTATGGTGGATGGCACCAGCCACATGTTCATCACGGGGCCGCAGGTGGTCAAGTCGGTCACTGGCGAAGAGGTCTCGTTCGATGATCTGGGCGGCGCACAGGTGCATGCTACCCGTAGCGGCGTTGCACACTTTGCTGCCGCGGACGAAAAGTCTGCGCTGGACATGGTGCGGCAGTTGATGGGCTATCTTCCGCAAAACAACCTGGAGGATCCTCCGGTCGTGGCTTCCAGGGATAGCGCGGTCCGCGCCGAGGAAAGCCTCGACACGGCAGTGCCGGCCGACAGCAACGCGCCCTATGACGTTCTCAAGGTCATCCGTGACGTCATGGATCGCGGCAGCTTTATGGAGATTCAGGCAGGGTTCGCCCCGAATATCGTCATCGGATTTGCGCGACTGGACGGACGGGTCGTCGGTGTCGTGGCCAATCAGCCCAACGTCAAGGCCGGTGTGCTGGACATCGATGCCTCCGCCAAGGCCGCACGGTTTGTGCGCTTTTGCGATGCCTTTAACGTGCCTCTGGTGACCTTTGTCGATGTGCCCGGTTTCATGCCCGGCCTGGAGCAGGAGCATGGCGGGATCATCAGCGAGGGCGCCAAGCTCATCTATGCTTACTGCGAGGCGATGGTTCCCAAGCTCACGGTGGTGCTCCGTAAGGCCTACGGCGGAGCGTACATCGTGATGAGCAGCAAGCATGTGGGTGGCGACTATAACATCGCATGGCCTTCGGCTGAGTTTGCGGTGATGGGCCCCGAGGGCGCGGTAAACATCATTCACCGGGGCGAGATTGCCGAGGCAGCAGACCCGGAGGCGGTGCGTGCCCGTCGCCTTGCCGAGTATCGTGAGGCCTTTGCGAACCCGTACCAGGCTGCATCGCGCGGGCTGGTAGATGCCGTCATCGAGCCGAGCCGCACACGGCCCGTGTTGATCAATGCGCTGCAGATGCTGCAGAACAAGAGAGACAGCGTGCCTTCCAAGAAGCATGGCAACATGCCACTATAGGGGGGAGTGATAACCATATGGCAACCAATCCAGTAAAGATAACCGATACCATTCTGCGTGATGCGCATCAGAGCCTGCTAGCGACGCGCATGTCCACAGGAGACATGCTCCCCGTGGCTGAAAAGCTCGATGCGGTGGGCTACTACTCTCTCGAGATGTGGGGTGGCGCCACCTTTGACTCGGCGCTGCGCTTTCTCAAGGAGGACCCCTGGGAGCGTCTGCGGATCCTTCGTGAGCGCATGCCGAACACCAAGCTACAGATGCTTCTGCGGGGCCAGAACGTGCTCGGATACCGACACTATCCCGATGACATCGTGGAAAAGTTCGTCGAACTCTCGGTCAGGAACGGAATGGACATCTTCCGCATCTTTGACGCACTCAACGACGTCCGCAACATGGAGTGGGCGATCAAGTGTGTGAAAAAGTACGGCGGCGAGGTGCAGGGTGCCATCAGCTACACGATCAGCCCGGTGCACAGCATCGACGCCTTTGTCGATCTGGGCAAGCAACTCAAGGCGCTCGGCGCGGATACGATCTGTATCAAGGACATGGCGGCGCTCTGTCTGCCGTATGTTGCTTATGACCTCGTCAAGCGGCTCAAGGAAGAGGTGGGGCTGCCCGTGCAGTTCCACACCCATGAGACGGGTGGCTTTGGTACGGCGGCATGTCTCAAGGCTGCCGAGGCCGGTGTCGACATCGTCGACCTGGCCATCTCCACCATCGGTGGTGGCCTGGCCCAGCCGCCCACCGAGACCTTTGTCGGCATTATGCAGGGGACCGATCGCGACACGGGCCTGGACCTCAGCCTGCTGGCGGAGATCGCCCAGCACTTTCAGATGGTGCGCCAGGAGCATTTGGCACGCTTTGAGGCCGGTCTTTCAACGGCGGACATCCGCGTGCTCCTTTACCAGGTACCCGGAGGCATGCTTTCCAACCTGGTGAATCAGCTCAGGGATCAAGGGGCTCTCAACCGGTATCAGGATGTACTCAAGGAGCTGCCGCGTGTGCGTGAGGACCTCGGTTTCCCGCCATTGGTAACTCCCACCAGCCAGATGGTGGGTACGCAGGCCGTGCTGAACGTACTGACCGGCGAACGCTACAAGGTCATCCCGCAGGAGATCAAGGACTATTGCCTGGGGATGTATGGCCGTCCTCCTGCAGAGATCAATCCGGATGTCCAAAAGATGGCCATAGGTGATCAGGACCCGCTCACGGGTCGCCCGGCAGACTATCTCGAGCCCGGCTGGGAAAAGGCAGCCGCGGAGATCGGTGATCTGGCCGAGAGTGAAGAGGACATCATGTCGTACGCGTGCTTCCCACGGGAGGCGCGAGAGTTCTTTGAGCTGCGGCGCGCGGGCAAGCTGGTACCTATCGAGGAGCCACGGATTTTCCCGGCGGTGGAAAAGGCGGCGGCAGCAGCAGCCCAGCCGAAGGCGGTCGCTGGACCGACTCAGCCTGCACGACCCACGCCAGACTATTCGCTGTGGAAGGTCTCATCGCGGGTTCAGGGCAGACGGTAGCATCAGAGGCCGGGCTGGCTCAACTATGGCTGGCCCGGCTCAAGCATTCAAGGCGGAAACAAGTCTATGACAACTTTCGAACAGGGCCTCGAAGTTACCGGTATCGGAATGCTCCTGGTATTTCTGTCTTTGCTGATCGTAGCAGGACTCATCTGGGCGCTCAACAAGATCTTCCCGGCTCGCGTTGCCAAAGTCCAGGCACCCAAGCCCGCAGTTGCCGCTCCCGTGAGGGCCATTGAGGCAGTGATGCCGCAAGCGTCTTTGGCGGACGAGGCCGCGGCCATTGCCGTGGCTCTGGTGCGACAGGGCGTGGGCAAGGTGACTGGCGTTGTCGGTGCGACGCGAGGGCAGCGCGTGTTTGTGGCGATGCCCTGGGAGCGGCCGGCCGAGCTGTGGGGTGAAGATCTGTTGCAGGGAGAGACGACGACTGTGCTTAGTATCGACCCTGGCACTGGGAATTGGAAGAGCCAGGGCCGACTTTCATCGATGGAGTAGGGGAGGGGAACTGTGGCAACACTTGAGCTGGTTATTGAGGGTCAGAAATTCACTGTTGAGGTTGGCGATGTATCCCGGTCGCCGGTCAGCGTGGTAGTCAATGGTGTGACCAGGTCGGTTAGCTTTAGCGAAGCCGCCGTCACTCCCGTCGCGCCGGCCGGGCCAGTGGCAGCAGCGCCTGCGGAAGCGCCCGCTGAAGCCCCCGCTGAAGCCCCCGCCGAACCCTTGGTAGAGACTGCGCCAGTGGGTTCGGTGTCCGGTGAGGTCGTTGTGGCTCCGATGCCGGGCAAGATTCTGTCTGTTCTGGTGACGGCCGGACAGGCGATACAGCAGGGCGATGCTGTGTGCACGTTGGAGGCGATGAAGATGGAGATGCCCATCAGCGCCACCGCAGCCGGCACCGTCAAGGCGATTCATGTGCAGCCGGGTCAGACGGTCGCGAACGATGCTCCTCTCGTGACCATAGGCTAGGGGAGGAGTAATCAGCATGGACCTTGGTTCACTTCAATCTCTGCTCAAGGGTGTCACGGGCCTTACCTGGCCCGCTATCGTGATGATGGCGGTCGGTGGTGTGCTGATCTGGCTGGCCATCAAGTATGAGTACGAGCCCCTGTTGCTGCTCCCCATCGGTTTGGGGTGCATCCTGGCGAATATCCCGAATACGGGTATGGTAGACGAGGGCGGCTTGCTCAAGTTGCTCTATGACGTGGGCATCGAAAGCGAGTTGTTCCCCAGCCTGGTCTTTATCGGCATCGGCGCGATGACAGACTTTGGCCCTCTGCTGGAGAACCCGCGCTATGCGCTCTTTGGCGCCGCAGCGCAGTTTGGTATCTTTGGCACGCTTCTTGTGGCGACGCTATTTGGTTTCAGCATCAACGAAGCCGCTTCCATTGGCATTATCGGCGCCGCTGATGGCCCGACTTCCATCTTTGTGGCGGCCGAACTGGCTCCCAATCTGGTTGCGCCGATTACGGTGGCCGCCTATTCCTACATGTCGCTGGTTCCGATCATTCAGCCTCCGGTGATGAAACTTCTGACGACACAGCAGGAACGCCGGATCAAGATGCCGTTCACTTCTCGGCCCACTTCCAAGGTCACCCGCATTCTGTTCCCGATCGTGGTCACTGTGGTGGCCGGGCTGATCGCGCCCGAGGCGACGCCCTTGATCGGCATGCTGATGTTCGGTAACCTGGTGCGTGAGGCCGGGGTGGTTGAGCGGATCAGCCAGACGGCGCAGAACGAACTGGCCAACATTGTCACCACGTTCCTCGGCATCACGATTGGCTCGACCATGGTGGCGGACAAGTTCCTGCGCCCCGAGACTTTGCTCATCATTGCCATGGGCCTGGTGGCCTTTATCCTGGACACAGCCGCGGGCACGCTCTTTGGCAAGTTGATGAAGGTCCTTTCCGGCGGCAAGATCAACCCCTTGCTTGGCGCCTGTGGCATCTCGGCCTTTCCGATGTCCGCCCGTGTCGTGCAAAAGGTCGGCCAGCAGGAGGATCCCACCAACTTTTTGCTCATGCACGCGATGGCCTCAAACACAGCCGGTCAGATCGCCTCGGTTATGGCTGGCGGAGTCGTCCTGGCACTGCTGGGGTAATTTCGTCCGAGCACAGTAAGCAATCTGGTGCAACAAGAGTCCGGCATGTGTGCCGGACTCTTTTCTTTTAGCGCCATCACGCGTATGTGGGCCGGACAGGCTTTATGGTACAATAGTAGGGCTTGTCAGAGAGTCACCCGCCGTTTATCGGGTGTTTTACATAATGGTTAAGGGGGCGCGCGTCGATGTTAGCAAAGTTAGCAAAAGCGATCTTTGGGGATCCAAACGAGCGCGAGATAAAGAAACT
>CAZMAI010000067.1:0-4258 GCA_964564195.1 uncultured Anaerolineales bacterium
TAGAGAACGCGACATCGATCGCGGCGATGATCCTGTCCACCGAAGCCCTGATCACAGACATTCCCAAGGAAGAGCCCCCGATGCCCGCGGGCGGCGGCGGCGACATGGGTGGGATGTACTAGTTCGACTGCACACGAGGGGCCAGTTCGCTGGCCCCTCGGTGATAATCTGGCGCACGAAAAGAAAAGACCCCGGTTCAGCCGGGGTCTTTTCTTTTCCTGCCGAGCAGACGTTACTTGGACTTGACCTGAATGGTCTTGGGGCGAACCTCTTCCTTCTTGGGAATCACCAGGGTGAGCACGCCCTTGTCGAAGGTAGCCTCGGCCCTCTCGGAGTCGAGAGGAATATTCAGGCGCAGGACGCGGACGAACTTGCCGTAGGAGCGCTCCTGGGCGATATAGTTGACGTTCTCCAACGGAGCAGCCATCTCGCCGCGGATCGTCAGCGTGTCGCCCTCGATCGTGATATCCACATCCTCCGGGTTCATCCCGGGGACGGCCGCGGTTATGATCAGCTCTTCATCCGTGGTATAGACGTCCATCGGTAGCTCGCAGCGCATTTCGCCGCGGCCGCTGACCCAGCGGGTGCCGGTCGGCACCAGGCTATCCTCAAACAGCCGATCCATCGCCTCCCGTAGCGTCATCAAGTCCTTAAAGGGCTCCCATCTTGTCATTGCCATTCTCTCATACCTCCACACGTATGTGATCTGTCGTTCGATTCTCTATTGGGCTGACTTGATGCTGATGGTGTGCGGCACGCGCTCCGCCGGCTTGGCGAACTCGAGCACAAGCACACCGTTCTCAAGTGTTGCGTTCACATCATTGCCCGCGTCCTCAGGCAGGGCCAGCGTCCGCGAGAATTGGCCGTAGCTGCGCTCCTGGTAAAGATAGCGGCCCTCTTTGACGCTCGCAGGTTTGACCTCACCCTCAAGGGTAACCGTGTCACCGGCGCGCGTGATCTTGATGTCGTCTGCTGAAATGCCCGGAACCGATGCCTTGACCACGTACGATGATTCTGTCTCGTACACATCGGTCGCAAGGAAACCGTCCCGGAAGGGTCGCTGGCCAGGGGCGGTCAACAGATCGTCGCCACCCAGGGCCCCCAGAGCGAGAGGTGAACGCGCTCTTCTCTCTATGCTTCTATCCATATCTACACCTCCAAACAATCTGGCCTCGTCTGGGCCTGTCACTCAATCCGCCAGTATATTAGCACACTAAATGCCGTTTGTCAATATATCGCTTGGCTGATTTATAAGATTACTTGAGTCGATACGACTCAAGTTACTTGACAAATGATGCCAGTGTGCCCTATAATACTCTCGGGCGCAGCATGCCGTGTAGCGCCACTGGCTGCGTTCACCTGGCCCAAGGGGGGCGAAACGATCGATGGAATACAAAGACTATTACCGTACACTCGGAGTCGACAAAGGGGCCTCCGCCGATGAGGTGAAAAAGGCCTACCGCAAGTTGGCGCGCAAGCACCACCCCGATGTCAATCCGAACGATCCCGAGGCCGAGCAGCGGTTCAAGGAGATCAACGAGGCTTATGAGGTGCTGCGCGATCCTGACAAGCGCAGCAAGTATGACCGGCTGGGTGCCAACTGGCAGCGATACCAGCAGACTGGCGGAGACCCCGGTGGTTTCGACTGGAGCCAGTGGTTCTCACAGGGAGGAGGGGGGCGCCCTGGCGGACAGCGTGTCTATACCGAGTACGGCGATCTCAACGACCTCTTTGGCCAGGGCGGTTTCTCTGATTTTTTCCAGACGATCTTTGGCGGACGGGCGTCCGCCGGGCAGGCAGGCTGGTCGAATAACCGAGCTATGGCCGGGCGCGATGCCGAGCTGGAGGTAGAGGTCTCCCTGGAGGAGGCCTTTCAGGGAACCACCCGTATTCTTCAGGTGGGCGACCGGCGGCTGGAGGTCAAGATTCCGGCCGGGGTGGATACCGGCTCACGGGTGCGCATCGCTGGCGAAGGCCAACCTGGGATGCAGGGGGCCCGCGCGGGCGATCTGTTCCTCGTGATTCGCGTACGGCCGCATGATCGGTTCCGGAGGGACGGGGCCGATCTCAGGCTATCGCTGCCCATCGACCTGTACACCATGATCCTGGGCGGTGAGGTGGTCGTGCCCACCCTAAAGGGGCGTGTCTCGCTCCGCATACCGGCAGGCACGCGCACCGGTCAGAGCTTTCGCCTGCGCGGGCAGGGGATGCCGAGTTTGAGGCAGGGGGAGCGCGTGGGAGATCTGTTTGTGGAGGCGGTGCCCGTGATCCCTTCGGATCTGTCTGAGCGCGAAAAGCAGCTCTACACAGAGCTGGCGGAACTCCACAAGCCAACGCAGTGACCGAATCGTATTGAGCAGCGTCTGTCATAGAGCATACCTGCTCAGCCATAGACCGTGAGGTGATGAAATGACTCTGGATCCGCTGGATGAACGCCTGCCGTTCGATGAGCCCGCCTATGTGATCAGCGTGGCGGCCAAGTTGGTATGCCTCCATCCGCAGACGCTGCGCTATTACGAGCGGCTGGGGCTGGTCAAGCCAACGCGGACAGAAGGCCGTATCCGGCTGTACTCCAGGCGGAATATCGAGATACTGCGCAAGATCGCGCGGCTGACAGAGGACCTGGGCGTGAATCTGGCCGGTGTCGAAGTGATCATGAACATGACTCAGCGGGTCGAGGACTTGCAGCAGGAACTCGAGCAGGAGCGCTCGCGCGCCGAACAAGAGATGGAGGCGCTCAGGGAGCGCATCCGGGAGCTAGAGGACCTGGCCGGCGTCGCACCGCCGCATCCGGTGATTAACGTGTCAGCTACAGAGCTATCAGATACAGAGAGGGAGACTCCGGATACCCACGGAGACGTTCCCGCGATCGTGCCATAGGTATCACCCATCGCGCGTGCGACTGGCTTGCTTCCGTCGCAAGTCGCGCTCGAATCAGCATCAGAAAACAATCCTATCGAGGTTGATCATATGACTACAAATCTAAACAGATATACGAACAAGGCCCAGGAGGCTGTCATCAGGGCACAGTCTCTGGCCGAGGAACTCAATCACAGCCAGGTTGAGCCCGAGCATCTCTTGCTGGCGTTGCTGGAGCAAAAGGATGGTGTGGTGCCACAGCTGCTGCTCAAGCTACAGGCCGCCCCGGAAACGCTCAGGGCAGACCTGGACAAGCACCTGAATGGCAAGGCTAAGGCCTATGGGCCTGTCCAGCGCTACCTGTCGGGCGATCTGGGCCAGGTGCTGCGCAGAGCCGAGAGCAAGGCCCAGCAGATGCACGACGAGTACATCTCCACTGAACACCTGCTCATGGCGATGCTCGAGAGCGCCGGCTATGGTGGAAAGCTGCTATCCGCTCAAGGCATCACGGAGGAACGACTCCTCCAGGCGCTGACAGGGATTCGTGGCTCGCAGCGCGTGACCGACCAGGATCCCGAAGGCACTTATCAGGCACTGGAAAAGTATGCGCGAGACGTCACCGACCTGGCGCGCAGCGGCAAGCTGGACCCTGTCATCGGGCGCGATGAAGAGATTCGCCGCGTCATCCAGGTGCTCTCGCGCCGTACCAAGAATAACCCCGTGCTCGTGGGCGAGGCCGGCGTCGGCAAGACGGCCATCGTAGAGGGGTTGGCGCAGCGCATCGTCAAAGGCGATGTGCCCACGGGGCTGCGCGACAAGCGACTGATCGCTCTGGATCTCGGTTCACTGATCGCGGGCGCCAAGTACCGCGGCGAGTTCGAGGAGCGGCTCAAGGCCGTGCTCAAAGAGGTGCAGGAATCCGAGGGCCAGATCGTGCTCTTTATCGACGAGTTGCACACCCTGGTGGGCGCAGGTGCGGCTGAAGGCGCGATGGACGCGTCGAACATGCTCAAACCCATGCTAGCGCGTGGCGAGTTGCATGCCATCGGCGCTACGACCATCAACGAGTACCGCAAATACATCGAGAAGGATCCCGCGCTGGAGCGCCGGTTCCAACCCATCTTTGTGGAGCCTCCCTCGGTGGAGGATACCATCAGCATCCTGCGCGGCCTGAAGGAACGCTACGAGGTGCACCATGGCGTGCGCATTCAGGATGGCGCTTTGATCGCCGCGGCGACGCTATCCGACCGCTATATCACGGACCGCTTTCTGCCCGACAAGGCCATTGACCTGGTGGACGAGGCCGCCGCTCGGCTCCGCATGGAGATCGACAGCTCGCCCCGGGAGATCGATGAGCGGGAGCGACGCTTGATGCAACTGCAGATCGAGCAACAGGCGC
>CAZMAI010000067.1:4358-6197 GCA_964564195.1 uncultured Anaerolineales bacterium
GAGATCGATGAGCGGGAGCGACGCTTGATGCAACTGCAGATCGAGCAACAGGCGCTCTCCAAGGAGCGCGACGACGCTTCTCGTGATCGTCGTGACAAGATCACAGAAGAGATCGCCGATCTTCAGGAGGAACTGAGTGCCCTTCGCGCGCGCTATGAGCGTGAGCGGCAGGCCATCCAGGGGATGCAGGAGATGCAGGCCCGGCTGGAGGATCTCCGCGTGCAGGCGGAGCGCGCCGAGCGCCAGGGGGACCTCGAACAGGCTGCCCGCCTTCGCTATGGGGAGATTCGCGAGCTAGAGCAGCAGCTTGGTGCGCGCGAACAGGCCATGGCAGATGGCGAGGACGAAGAGGCGATGCTTCAGCAGGAGGTCACGGATCAGGACATCGCCGAGATTGTCGCCAAGTGGACCGGTATCCCGGTGACCCGGCTGGTAGAGAGCGAGGTCGAAAAGCTTGTGCATATGGAAGCTCGGCTGCACGAGCGCGTGGTAGGCCAGGATGAGGCGATCACGGCGGTCTCCAATGCCGTGCGGCGGTCGCGCTCGGGTCTGCAGGACCCCAACCGTCCGATCGGTGCCTTTATCTTTCTCGGGCCCACAGGGGTGGGCAAGACGGAGCTGGCGCGGGCTCTCGCCGAGTTCCTGTTCGACGATGAGCGTGCCATGATCCGTCTGGACATGAGCGAGTACCAGGAGCGGCATACCGTGGCGCGCATGATCGGCGCACCTCCCGGGTATGTCGGCTATGACGAAGGCGGGCAACTGACCGAAGCTGTGCGTCGCCATCCCTATTCGGTGGTGCTCTTTGACGAGATCGAAAAGGCGCACGCGGAAGTCTTTAACGTGCTCTTGCAGATCCTTGACGAGGGGCGCCTGACCGATGGCAAGGGGCGTACGGTCAATTTCAAGAACACCGTTGTGATCATGACGTCGAACATAGGTAGCCAGTGGATCAGCGAGCTGGGTGCCGGACAGCAGGAAGAGATGCGTCGTCGCGTCATGGAGGCGCTGCGGCAACACTTTAGGCCCGAGTTTCTCAACCGCGTCGACGAGACCATCATCTTCCACAGTCTGACGCGCGAGCATCTGGGGCGTATCGTCGAGATACAGCTGAGGCACCTGCGGGAGTTGCTGGCAGAGAGGGGGCTGGACCTGGCCTTTTCCGAGCGGGCCAGCACTGCGCTGGCCGATGAAGGGTTCGATCCCGTCTATGGCGCGCGGCCGCTGCGGCGGACGATCCAGCGCCGTATCCAGGACCCGTTGGCCCTGGAACTGCTCACGGGCAGGTTCAAGGTGGGAGATACGGTCTATGTCGATTTCGACGGTGACAGCTATACCTTTGAGCGGCGCGAGTTGACAGAGCCTGTTGCGCAGGCATAGCGCTTGAATGCGGGAGGCTCGGCAGTCTCGCCGCAGTTGATATCGAGAGGCCCGCGCGTGCGGGTCTCTCCAGAGGAGTAACATGCCAGGATTTGATCGCTTTACAGATGGAGCGCAGGATGCGGTGACGCGCGCCTATGAAGTGATGATGCGTCACGAGCATTCGCAGCTCGATACAGAACATATTGTGATCGCACTCTTGGAGCAGGAAGAAGGCATCGTACACACGGTGCTCCAGGGGCTGCGCGTTGATATAGAGGCGCTCAAACAGCGCCTGGAGGACGTACTCAAGGCCAGCTCCCGTACGGCCGCGCCCGGCGGACCGCGCCCGCAGCAGGTGTACATCACGCCACGCGTCAAGCGGCTGATGGATCGCTCGAACGAGGAGGCGGTCAGCCTTGGCGATGAGTTTATCTCCACCGAGCACCTGATGCTGGCGGTGCTGAGCGACGGCGATAG
>CAZMAI010000067.1:6297-13234 GCA_964564195.1 uncultured Anaerolineales bacterium
ATGAGTTTATCTCCACCGAGCACCTGATGCTGGCGGTGCTGAGCGACGGCGATAGTGCGGCTGTGCGGATCCTCAACGAGACCGGGGTGACGCACAAGGCCTTTAATGAGGAGTTGCAGCGCGCCCGTAAGGCAGAGGCCAAAGTGCCCAGCCAACGGGCCACGTGGAAAACCCTGGAAAAGTACAGCCGCGATCTGACACAGGCGGCGCGCGAAGGCCGGCTGGACCCGGTCATCGGGCGTGATGAAGAGATCATGCGCGTGTTGCAGGTGCTCTCCCGCCGTACCAAGAACAACCCGGTGCTCATCGGCGAGGCCGGTGTGGGCAAGACAGCCATCGTGGAGGGGCTGGCCCAAAAGATCGCCACAGGCGACGTGCCCGAGAATCTGCTGAACAGGCACATCCTGTCGCTGGATCTCGGCGCGATGGTCGCAGGCGCCCGGTTCCGAGGGGAATTCGAGGAGCGTCTCAAGAGTGTTCTCGAAGAGGTCCAAAAGGCGCAGGGCGAGATCATTCTCTTTATCGACGAACTGCACACTGTCGTGGGTGCCGGCGCAGCGCAGGGCGCTATCGATGCCTCGAACATGATGAAGCCAGCCCTGGCTCGCGGCGAACTGCAGTGCGTGGGGGCTACAACCCTGGATGAGTACACGCAGCACATCGAGCGGG
Organism: uncultured Anaerolineales bacterium; assembly: GCA_964564195.1. GTDB lineage: Bacteria > Chloroflexota > Anaerolineae > UBA1429 > UBA1429 > JAAYED01. Next base: position 6,967 of record CAZMAI010000067.1, read on the forward strand.
ATAGCGCCCTTGAGCGGCGCTTTGCGCCGATCTTTGTGGAAGAGCCCGACGTTCAGGATACCATCGCCATGCTGCGCGGGCTCAAGGGACGTTACGAGCAGCATCACAAGGTGGAGATCACGGACGATGCTCTGGTGGCTGCCGCGCGCCTTTCCGACAGGTATGTCCGCGACCGGCGCCTGCCGGACAAGGCCATCGACCTGATCGATGAGGCCGCGTCCCGGCTGCGCATCGAGATGCACAGCCTGCCGCCCGATCTCAAGGCGATGCGCGTTGCTCTGGTGGACCTCACGCAGAAAGAGGAGGAGGCCGGGCAGGAGCGGAACTATGAGGCGGCTGCCCAACTGCGCAGCGAACGCCTGCAGTTGGAGATGGAGTTTACCGCCAGAAGGGCGGCGTGGCAACAGGAAAAGGGCCTCGATGAGACCGTCGGAGCCGACGAGATCGCCAAGATCGTAGCCTCGTGGACCGGCGTGCCGGTCTCGCGCATGCAAGAGGCAGAGACCGAGCGCCTGCTGGGGATGGAAGACTATCTGCGGGAGCGCATCGTCGGCCAGGATGAGGCGATCGTCGCGGTTTCCGATGCCATCAGGCGCGCGCGCGCCGGGCTCAAGGACCCGCAACGGCCCATCGGCAGCTTTATCTTTCTCGGTGCCACAGGAGTGGGCAAGACGGAGCTGGCCAAGGCCCTGGCTGCCTTTCTCTTTGATGACGAGGATGCGCTCGTTCAGATCGATATGAGCGAGTATAGCGAGCGCCATACGGTGTCGCGGCTCGTGGGCGCCCCTCCGGGCTATGTGGGCTATGATTCGGGAGGCCAACTGACCGAGGCTGTGCGCCGCAGACCCTACCGGGTGGTGCTTTTCGATGAGATCGAAAAGGCAGATCCTGAGGTCTGGAATGCGCTGTTGCAGATCATCGAGGAGGGCCGGCTCACGGACGGACATGGGCGTACGGTCGACTTTAGGAACACCGTGGTGATCATGACCTCGAACATCGGCACCAGCCTCGTCGATCGAAAGGCGGGAGCCCTGGGATTCCTGGGGATGGGCGCCGAAGATATCGACGATGGTCTGACGGACCGCGTGTCCGAGAGCCTGAAACGCACCTTCCGGCCCGAGTTTCTGAACCGTATCGATGAGACTATCGTCTTTAACGTGCTCTCGCGTGACGACATGGTCAAGATCGTGGACATCCAGCTCAAGGACATGCGTTCCCGGTTGGCGGATCAGGACATTGCTCTGGAGGTGACGCGGCCAGCGCGCGTATGGCTGGCCGAGCAGGGCTATGATCGCAATCTCGGCGCGCGTCCGTTGCGCCGCGCCCTGCAAAAGCATCTGGAGAGCCCTCTGTCTCAGCGTCTGCTAAAGGGCGACTTTAGGTCTGGTGACACCGTGATGGCCGATGTCAACGCCGCGCGCACGGCACTCGAGTTCTCTCTAAAGACGGAGGATAGTGCCCCCGCTCCCGCTGCCGAGGACGACACGACAGCTCAGGGGAGCGCACCCGAGCAGGTGGCGCAGGCGTCAGACGAGCGCGATAGCTGATGCGATAAACAGAGAGGCCCCGCCACTGGCGGGGCCTCTCTGGCATTACTCGCCTGGTAACGGGCGTAGATTCGCGAGTACGCTGCGGTTCACGACCGTGCGCGGTATCCGGCCCTGGACCACGTCGGCGCACACCTCGCAGATCTCGGCATAGAGATCGATGCGCGATTCGGGCGAATAGGCAGCCACGTGAGGCGTCAGCACCACATTGTCCATCGAACGCAGGGGCGAATCCAGGGGGAGGGGCTCCTGCTCAGAGACATCCAGGCCAGCGGCCCACAGACGCCCGTCCTGCAGCGCCCGGATCAGCGCCACTTCGTCCACCACCGCGCCGCGCGAGTCATTGACCAGAATGCAGCCCGGTTTGACCAGGGCCAGGGTTTCGTCATTGATCAGGTGAAAGGTATCTCGGGTGAGCGGGCAGTGCAGTGTGATAAAGTCCGCTTGCCCGAGCAGGTCCTCCAGCGAGACCAGTTCCGCGCCCACGGCGGCCGCCTGCTCCGGTGCGATGTACGGATCGTAGGCCAGGATGCGCGGCTGCCAACCTGCCATGCGCTGGGCGACGCGCCTCCCGATTGGGCCGAGGCCGATGATACCCAGGGTGGCGCCGTGCACACGGCGTGTCTCACCGGGGGCGCGGCGCGGCTGTTGTCCCTGATGCATGACGCGGTCCAATCGCGAGACATGCCGGACGCAATCCAGCAGCAGCGCGATGGCGTGATCCGCCACCTCGTCCACGCAATACGAGGGCGTGTTGCAGACCATGATGCCCTGCTCGGTGGCTGCCTGCACATCGATGCTGTCATAGCCTGCGCCCGCCCGTATCACGCAGCGGCAGACGGGCAGTTGCTCGATCACCCTGCGCGTCAGGAGCGGGCGCACCGACTGCATCACGACCACGGTGGCGTCTCGGGACACCTCCAGCAACTGCTCCTCGGTCCGGCACTCGTACTGCTCCCACGATGCCCCGGCGGCTGCCATCCTCTCCGCCTCAAAGCCCACCGGCTCAAACAGCGGCCGGCTGAAATCCGCCAGCACGACATGGGTTCGGAAGTTATCTCGCGACATGGTGCTCACATCGTCTCCTGCATTATCGCCTGCTCCCTCTGATCCTGCCTGTACGTGCGGACAATATACCACAGGGCTGCGGTGCCCCAGGCAAGCACGCCCAGTTCTACCAGCCAGGGCGTCTGCCCTACGGCTTGATTGAGCAGGACGGCCGTGAGGTCCATCAGACCGTGCAGCAGGATCGCATAGAACAGCCAGCGTATCTGCTTGCGCGTGAACACCAGCAGGACCAGCAGCGACATGGCGATGTGAAACGGCATCGTGGCCAGGCGCTCCACGGCGGCGAGCAGTGGCTCGTGCCAGGCCAGCCCGGCAAAGAGTTGACGGGCATCCATCACCTGGGCCAGTGTCTCGCCCGAGAACTGCTCCTGAACCTGTTCGGCAGTCATAGCCGTCAAGGCGTTGCCCTGCAGAAAGTTGAGCAGGCTCATGCCGCCCACAAAGATGGCCGACTCAAAGCCCCCATGGCCGATGCCATAGGCCGCGGCGTGCTTCCAGTCATAGGGGAGGCGCGGCGGAAAGAGCCAGCGATAGCCTGCCCACCGCCCTACAGACTCGAACAGCCCCGCGGAAAAGGCCATCCCAACCATGTACAGGTACATGGGCAGCCCTTGCTGGATCGAGTCGCCCAGTTGCTGCGTGATCCGACCGACCAGCGGCAGGCGCAGCACGAGCTGGGCCACCAAAAAGACAACGGCTCCCAGGACGTACGCCCTGGGGTTGGGTCGGTAGCGGGACCAGAACCAGGAACCCAGCGCGATCGGTCCGAGAATCATCACGATGAGAGCCAGGCTCCAGGTCAACTGCACGGCAGTGCTCATACACCTCTCCATTCTGAACGTGTGATGCGCCCGCTAGCGGGCCGTCTCTACCCAGAGCCGGTCTCCGTCTGTGGACAGGGCAATCGTGCCCTGCTGATCCGTCCTCAGCACCGTGACCCCTTGCTCCTCCAGGCGCTCGATGACAGCGCTGGCAGGGTGACCGTAACGGTTTTCGGCTCCAACGCTGATAATCGCTATTTGCGGAGAGACCGCCTCGACAAAGGCGGCACTCGTCCCGCTTGCGGCGCCATGGTGCGATACCTTGAGTGCGGTCGCAGCGATGGGGCGCTCGCCTTCCAGGAGCTTGCCCTCGACCGCCTCGCCAGCATCGCCCGTCAAGAGCAGGCGGAAACGACCCTGCTGCAGCAACACAACCAGCGACTGGTCGTTACTGCTCGCTGCATTATGCGGCAGAGGGAGCGATGGGTGCAACACTGTGAGCAGGCAATCACCCAGTCTGATCTCCGCTCCCTTCCCAAGCGTGGTCAGGCCGACGCCGGCGGCTTCAAGCGCAGCCTGCCAGGCCAGGCTGGCGGCGTTGCTGTCCATCGGGCCTGCATGGATGACGCGTCCGATCCGGTAACGCGCCGCGATCGGGGCCAGCCCGCCGATGTGGTCCGTGTCGTCATGTGTAACCAGTACCAGATCGATATCTCGTTCCCAGAAAGGCAGGACCTCTCCCAGCCGGGTGGCGAGGAGTATCGGGTCGGGCCCGCCATCGATCAGGATGTTCCGACCGTCCGCGGTGCGAAGCAGGATCGCGTCCCCCTGGCCGACGTCCAGAGCGTACACGTGTAGCCGGCCATCGGGCATCGAGAGGACGGCCAGCCAGAGTAGGGCGGTCACCGTTACTGCGGCGACCAGCAGAGGCAGCTGGCGAGCGTCGACCCGTGTCCTGTTCTGCTCTGCGGGCCTGCGGGAGGGAAGACACCAAACCAGCACCATCAAGAACAGGTAAAGCAACCATGCGGCAGGGGGAGACAACTCTGGGAGCGACAGCGACGCCCAGGGAATGGCGCCGATCCATCGGGCACCGATGATCGTCCATCGCAACGGAAGCCACAGGGCGTAGGCCAGGACGCGGCCGGCTCCCGGCATGAACACACTACCAAATACAACGGCGGCGCCGGGTATGAGGATGAGAGGCTGTAAGGGCAGCACAAGCAGGTTGGCCAGGAGCGCCAGCAGCGAGATGCGCTGAAAGTGTGCCCAGATGATGGGGAGCGTGAACATCTGGGCGGCACAGGTCGTCAGGAGGGTCTCGCCGATGATTTGTCTGACGGGCGGGGGGCTGTCTGCGGTCGTGCCCTGAATCAAGCCATCCAGCGTGGCCGCCAGCCTGGGTTGAAGCAGGATCAGTGCCATCGTCGACGCAATCGACAGCTGGAAACTGATACTGTGCAACAGCAGCGGATTCACCGCCACCATGAGAAGAGCGGATAGAGCCAGGCTGGCCGGTGCCCATTGGCGACGGCCAGCCAGCAGCGCCAGGACGTACATCGCACCCATAATCGCCGCACGGACAACGGGCGGCGACGGCCCCACCAGCAGCACAAAGGCCAGCAGCACCAGTAACCCGGCCGCCAGGCTGACCCAGCGATGGATCAGTCTGGTGGAGGTGACAAACCACGCCTGGAGCAGGATGCTGACATTGTACCCGGAGATCACGATGATGTGGGTGAGTCCTGCCATACGAAAGGCCTCAGCCAGATCCTCGGGCAGTGTGTGGTCAAGACCGAGCAGGATACCCTGCAAGAGCCCCGCCTCGGGGTGGGGCAGGATCTGCTCGATGCGCTGGCATAGGAGTGAGCGGACGCGGGATAGTGTGCGCAAGAACCGGCTGCCCCCATAGCCGGGCAGCCCCTGGATCTCGGCGCCGCGCATCGTGGACCCGATGCCCTGAGAGGCCAGGTACTCGCGATAGTCAAAGCCTTCCAGAATGGCAGGCGTCTCCAGTTTGCCGGTAACAGCCAACCGCTGGCCGTAGCTGTAGTGCGGGTAGAGTGCCGTCGTGATCAGTACGGCGCCTCGCACTGGAACGGTCTCGCCCGAGGTGGTGATGGTCTCGGCCGTGAGCGCGACCTGCTGACGTGTCTCTCGCCTTACAGGGTCGGAGGAGATGAATCCTTCGATGAGCAGGGATCCAGTCTCGTTGTAGTAGGAAAGATCGCCGGGCCTGGAGACGGGCTGCGCGGTCTGCCACCGCCAGTACCCGGCCAGCGCGATGAGCAGGAGGATGGCGGCTCGCCGGCGAGCAGTGTGCGGCCACTCTAGCACCGCGACGCAGGCGCCCCAGACGGCGAGCAGCACCAGCACCACGGCGGGCACCGGCACAATATCCGCCAGAACCATGCCCGCCACAAAGGCCAGGGTCACATAGACCAGCATCATCTCTGCGTGGCCTCTGCGGGTCTGAGCCGGGCGCTGCTTTTGCCGCTCTCGATCACTATGCTATAATCCCGCTGGCAATGGATCACGAACGATGGATGCGGGAGGCGCTCGTCGAGGCCGAGCTGGCCGCGGCGGAGGGGGAGATCCCCGTCGGCGCGGTCGTCGTACTCGATGGCGCGATCATCGGGCGGGGCCACAACCGCAAGGAATCGAGCGCTGATCCCACCGCCCATGCGGAGATTGTCGCCATTCGCGAGGCCGCGGTCAACCGTGGTGCGTGGCGGCTGGCGGGGGCGACGCTGTACTGCACGCTCGAGCCCTGCACGATGTGCGCCGGAGCGATGGTGAACGCCCGGATCGACCGTCTGGTCTATGCCGTGCGCGATCCCAAGACCGGTGCCGCTGGCTCGGTGTATGACATTGTGCGGTCCCCGTGGCTCA
>CAZMAI010000068.1:0-12984 GCA_964564195.1 uncultured Anaerolineales bacterium
AGCATCGATCATGTCAGTTTTGCATACAAGCGCGGGGCTCCCGTGCTGGAGAATGTCTCGCTGGAGATTCCGGCCAACAGCGTCCTGGCGCTGGTTGGACCGACGGGTGTGGGTAAGACGACGCTGGCCGGGCTCATTCCGCGTTTCTACGATGTGACGGCGGGGGCGGTGCGCATCGACGGGCACGATGTGCGCGACGTGACGGCGCAGAGCCTGCGCGAGAATATCGCGATCGTGCTTCAAGATGTCTTTCTCTTCCACGGCTCTGTTCGAGACAATATCCTCTTTGGCAAGCCTGGCGCCACCGATGAGGAGGTGGTCGAGGCAGCTCGCGTGGCCAATGCCCACGAGTTCATCGCGTCGTTGCCCGAAGGGTACGATACGTTTATCGGCGAGCGCGGCGTCAAGCTTTCCGGTGGGCAAAAGCAGCGCCTGTCGATCGCGCGTGCCGTGCTGAAGGATGCTCCCATTCTGATCCTGGACGAGGCGACCTCCTCGGTAGATACAGAGACCGAGCTCCTAATCCAGCAGGCGCTGGAGCGCCTCATGGAGGGTCGCACCACGATCATCATCGCGCACCGGCTCTCCACGGTGGCGCGCGCCGATAACATCGTGGTGCTGGAGGATAACACGATTCGCGAGCAGGGGACCCACGAGGATCTACTGCAACGCGGTGGCCTGTACAGCTCGCTCTGGTCCATCCAGAGCCGCGATCTGGCCCGGCTGGAGGCATTGACGCCAGAGCCACAGATCTAGGCCCAATGGGGAGTATCCGAGCGGCAGGGAGCCTCTAGTTCCTTGCCGCTCTCTTCTGTTCCTCGAATGGAAGGGCCGCCAACGCCTCTTTGGCGCGCACGACATCGGACTCTGCGGGGTCATCGGGACCATAGCGCGCGCACACATAGAGGCGCGTCAGCACGCCGAGTGATGGTGCATGTTGTGGCCAGAGAGAAACGAGGTCCCGCTCATAGCCCGCCGGCGTAGTCTCCCTGCGTCTGGGAGCCCCCGCCTCTCTTGCTCGGATCAGCAGGGTCTGGTACACGGCCCGGATGGCGTCGCGGGTCGAGGTGGTGGCATCCAGGGGAAGATAGGTAGCGCCGGACTTGCGGCGCTGCATCAGGCTCCTGAGCTGCGCGCGGACAAGCCCAGCAGTAAAGATCGATTCACGCGTTTCGATGATCCCGCCTGCGTCGGTTCGCTCCCGGTTACGCCAGGCGCGAATGATGAGCCAGGCGGCCAGGGCGATTGCCCCAAGCACAAAGATCGGGCGCCATGTGGCTTCCCAGATGGGTCCGAGATCCGGAGGCTCACGCTGTCCGATCTTGACATCTTCGAGCAGGAACTCTCGTAACCTGCCCAGGTCGTCCCTCTGCAGGATCGGCAAGAGTCTACGGTAGGCAGACTGCAGCAGGGGCTGGATCACCCAGAGCAGTGCATAGGCGATCAGGGTGCCCAGTCCGACCAGTCCCATAAAGATCAGTTCGACAACCGGCCTCAGGTAACTCAGCCCCCTGGTGACAGTGTCCGGCGCAAAGACCAATCCAGCCCCCCAGCCGAGGACCAGGACGAGTGCGACGGTGGATCCGACCACCGCCACCCACGAGCGACTGATGCCCACATGCGCGGCGCTACGCATGTTCTCGATGGCGAGGGTCCCCGTCAGCGCCATCAGCGCCAGACCGACCAGCCCCGACAACACGAACGTGACGATGCTCGCCGTGACGTTGACACCGGGGATACCGGCCAGAGTCTCGGCACGCAACAGCATAACGATGCCCAGCACGACAGATCCAATGACAAAGCCGCGCCACAGACCGTCGTAGCGCAGGGCACTTCCGGCGATGCCGCGCCTCCAGGCCAATACCGCAAAGAGCGCGAGGACCAGACCGCTGGGCACGCCGTTATTCCACTGCGTTAGAGCCCGCAGCTGTCCGATCAGCCAGGCGCCTGCCGAGACGTCCTCAGTCCCGAATGCGATCCACCACGTCGTGGGGATCGCTGCCAAACCGATGAGAGTAAAGAGCGCCAGGGCCCATCGTGATGCGAGGTCAAGCCGCTGGATGAGCAGGGGAATCAGCAAGAGTGTCAGGAGCCACCAGGCGGGGACGACCAGGCCGGTCGGATACATGAGCGGGTTGTTGAGCGCCAGGTGAAGCAAGGGCAAGGCCCAGGCCGCCCACATGATCGCGGCGATCGCGGGGATCGCCCAGTGTTCAGTCCAACGCGATGGTGTCGAGTTCTCGCCAGGCATCCTGATCACCCAGATGGAAAGATGGGATCGTGTCCGGTATGTAGGGCATCGTATCGCCAGCGGTCAGCAGGAGCACCGGATAGCCTGCCTGCTGAATGACATCCAACGCATCGAGGATCGGTGCCCTCGGGTGCGACGTGATGGCGATCACGCTCGCGCCAAAGGGCAGATCGGCGCTGATCTGCGCCAACATGCGTTCCATCGAGATACCCCGGAAGGGCTCCAGCGCCGCCAGTGCTGACAGGATCTCTGTCGCCTGGCGCGCGTGCCTGCCCGGTCGGACCCGCGTCCAGGTTTCGGCCTCGCGCGTGAGCGCGTTGGCGTACAGGCCCACCATATGGTGCTCATCGAGCGCATGCACCGCGATCGACGCAGCCGCCATGACGACGTACTCCAGCGCGTCTGAGAGGTATTCGTAGGTGCGTGGCAGCGTCTGTACGTCGACCGCGATGGCGAGGCTCAAGGTGTCGCTGGGGTCGAACTCTTTGATCTGGAGCTGGCCCGTCCGCGCTGTGGCGCGCCAGTGCACATGGCGCGGATTGTCGCCAGGGTGGTACATGTGCACGCCCGCGAACCTCAGCGGATCCTCCAGCACGCGCCGGGGGGCGAACCATTCTCCCATTGGCCGCGCCGCGGGCAGTCCCAGGCCCTCGACTGGTACAATTCGGGGAAAGACCAGCAGTTCATCTATCGTGCCGTGCTCTTCCACCCGCCGCTCATAGCCAAAGAGGTCGCCGGATGAGATCTCTGCCGGGCCAAACTCAAAGCGGCCACGCTGGCTGCCACGTAGACGGTGGACGCGGCTCACGCGCTGGTACCAGCTCATCGAGAGGAGGCTGACCAGGGCATTGCCCTCGCCGGGGGCGTTCTCCTGGACCTGGTCGGTCAACAGGTCAACCCGATGGGGGAAGGTGTCCCGGACGAGCAGCCAGGCCAAAGGCAGCGGCTTGGCGTTCTCGAACTCGAGGGTCAGGGTGGTCTCCTCACCATGGTTAAGCGTCGAGTGTCCCAGACTGCGCCGGTAGGTGAGGTTGGTCAGACAGTAGCGCGCCCAGAGCGCCGATGCTGCCGTGGCGATGGCCAGGATCGAGACGAAAATCGCCAGCATGTCGCGGCGCAGTGCCAGGGCGACGAGGAAAAACGTGGTCAGGAGTAGCGCCCAGGCCCCGGTCTTCATGGCGACGCGCTGGCCCAGTCCTCCTCGACCGGCACCGGTATCTCGCTCACGATGGCCTTGAGTACCTCACGGGAGGCCTCACCGCGCAGGCGCCGCCGCGTGCTCGGGATCAGCCGGTGTGCCAGGACGGGTTGGACCAGGTCCTGTATTTCGTCGGGGGTCACGAAAGGTCTTCCGCGGAGCGCGGCCAGTGTCTGGCTGGCGTGATAAAGAGCCAAGGATCCCCGCGGGCTCACGCCCAGCGTGAGATCGGCGCTCGCTCTGGTCGCCCGTACAATGTCCAGCAAGTAGGTCTGAATCACAGGGTGCACAAAGACCCGCCTGCAGACAGGCGCCAGAGCGAGGAGGTCGACCGCCTCCATCACAGGTTGCAGCGACGCGCGCGGGTCATCCTCGCGAAAGCGCAGCAGGATCTCGCGCTCTTCATCCAGTGTGGGGTAGCCGATGCTGATACGGACGAGAAAGCGATCCAGTTGCGCCTCAGGGAGCGGGAATGTGCCCTCCAGTTCGACGGGGTTCTGGGTGGCCAGCACGAGAAAGGGCCGCTCAAGGGGGTAGGTGATCCCATCGGCGGTCACCTGGCGCTCCTGCATCGCCTCGAGGAGCGCGCTCTGGGTGCGCGGGCCCGCCCGGTTGATCTCGTCCGCGAGGATGACCTGGCCAAAGATCGGCCCGGGCCGGAACTCAAACTGGTGAGTATCCTGATTATAAACACTGGCGCCGGTGATATCGGTCGGCAGCAGGTCAGGGGTGAACTGGATGCGGCGGAAGGTGCAGCCCAGGCTGGCCGCCAGCGCCGAGGCCATACTCGTCTTGCCGATGCCGGGCACGTCCTCGATCAGCGCGTGCCCCTCGCACAGCAGGGCCACCAGCAGCAGGTCGACGGCCTCTGACTTGCCGACGATCACCCGCTGGACATTATCACGGAGCCGCTCGCCCGCGGCCTGCACCTCTGCGGTGTTTACAATCATCGCATCACTCACCAACGCTAGATGTCTCGAGGCCGTGCCTCACCAGTCGATTGCGGTGCCATCATCCGGATGGTACCGCTCCGGATTGCGCCAGTCGTGCCCGATCTTGTCGGCCAGGGCCTCTTCGTCGAGTTCAATCCCCAGGCCCGGCTTTTCGGGTAGCGGCACGTACCCGTCAACAACCTGGAAGGGCTCCCTGAGGTAGCCCTCGCCCAACGTGACGTGTTCCTGCGCGAGAAAGTTGGGGATCGCGGCATCCATCTGGATGCAGGCCGCCAGGGCAATCGGGCCGAGCGGGCAATGCGGTGCGATCGCCGCGTAATAGGCCTCGGCCATACCGGCGATCAGCCGCCCCTCAAAGATGCCTCCGCAATGGGCGATATCAGGTTGCAGGATGGACGCGGCGCGTTGCTCCAGCACCTCGCGAAAGCCCCACTTTGTGTACAGGCGCTCTCCCGTAGCGATGGGGATGTGGGTCTTGCGCGCCAGATCGGCGAGGACCTCGGTATTCTGGCATTGCACTGGCTCTTCGATGAACAGGGGCTGGTAGGGTTCCAGGGCTTTGATGAGCAGGGCCGAAGTCTGCGGGCTTACCGCGCCGTGAAAGTCGATAGCGATGTCGACCTCTTTTCCGGCGCCGCGGCGCATGGCCGCAAAGCGCTCGGCTACGTCCTCGACAAAGCCCGGTGTCTCGACGATGCGGGCGGGGCGAGGTCCTCCCACGCCCGTCTTGAGCGCCAGGAACCCCTTCGCTGCCTGCTCGCGGGCGCTCGCCTCGGCCTCTTCGGGCGTGTTGCCGCCGCAGCGCCCATAAACCTTGATCCGGTGGCGCAGCGGGCCGCCCATGAGTTTGTAGACAGGCACGCCCAGCGCTTTGCCGGTCAGATCCCACAGCGCATGTTCCACGCCGGAGAGCGCGCTGGTCAGGATTGGCCCTCCGCGGTAAAAGGCGTGCTTGTACATCGCCTGCCAGTGGTGCATCACCTGGGTGGGGTCCTTGCCCACCAGGTAGGGCTCCAACTCGGCGACGGCCTGCGCTACCGTGAGCGCGCGTCCCTCGAGCATCGGCTCGCCGAGGCCCACAAGACCCTCGTCCGTGTGCATCTTGAGAAACAGCCAGCGGGGCTTGACCAGAAACGTCTCGAGCCGGGTGATACGCATAGCACCTCCTCGCAAGCGCGGGAGCGATGCCGGTCGCTCCCGCGCTGCAGTTGCCACTAGAATGTCATGTACTCGGCGTCGGCGGCAAACATCTCATCGACCATCTCGCGGATCTGGACCAGGGGGAGCACCGCCGCGGTGAGCGGGTCGAGTTGCACCGCCTGGTAGATGTACTCGCGGTTCTTTTCGATGAACCCCTTGACCGCCAGTTCCTGGACAAACAGGTTGCTGCTGTTCAGGCCAGCCAGGGCGGGCGGCAGTGCGCCGATCTGGCAGGGATGCAGGCCCATGGCATCGGTCATGATGGGCACTTCCACCACCGCGTGATAGGGCAGGTTGCTGATCAGCCCCTCGTTGGGGACATTGCCGTTAAAGGTGTAGGGGATGTTGGTCTCGCATGCGTTCAGGATGCGGGAAAAGTACTCGTGCGACAGGTCGATGGGGACCTCGGCGTCGCCATACGCCAGGTCGTGCATCTCCTTGTCGGCTTGCGCGCGGCGCTCGGCCATCATGGCAAGCAACTGCTCGCGGGTCAGATCCTTGCGTTGCCACACACCCCACATCTTTTCGTGGGTGTGACGGTCGATCAGTTCCTGGGTGCGCCGGAAATAGGGGGTGTACTCGGACATGTGAATCGAGGACTCGGAGACAAAGGCGCCAAAGTACTTCATCACCTCGAACTTGACGATGTCGCGGTTGTAGACGTCCGGATCCTCCATGGCCTTGAACAGCAGGGGATAGGCATCCTCACCCTTGACGTTGTACTTGAGAAACCAGGCCATATGGTTGATGCCCGCCGCCCAGTAGGAGACATCCTCAAAGGGCACGTTCAGGTACTCTGCCAGGGTCATGGCGGTGCCTTGTACAGAGTGGCACAGACCAACGTAACGGATACCTGTCAGTTCCTTGACCGCCCAGGACAACATCACCATGGGATTGGTATAGTTGAGCATGAGTGCGTTCGGCGCGACCTTTTCCATAGTCTTGGCGATATTGATCACCGCCGGGGCGTTGCGCAAAAAGTAGAACACGCCGCCGGGCCCCATGGTATCACCCACCGAGTGCATGACACCGTACTTGGCCGGGACGGAGACGTTGTTGTGGGTGTTCCCGACCCGGATCGAAACGGAGACATAGTCGGTATCGGTCAGCGCCTCCTCCAGATCGGTGGTTGCCTCGATGCGTGCGCCGACCCCCAGTTGTTTGACCATCTTGCGTGCCAGCGTGGCCATCGTATCCAGGCTCCCCTGGTCGATGTCCATCAATGTGATCGTCGAGTCTCTCAGTGAGGGCCACTGCAATGCGTCGGCGATGAGACGCCGGGCAAACACATGGCTTCCGGCTCCGACAATCGTTATCTTGGGCATGTCGATCCTCCTGCTCAATCATGGCGGTCCCCAGGGGCCGCTCTGTGCGTACGTCCAGAGTATAGCCGAGCGCCTGTGTGACTGGCAAGGGCTCTTTCTTGACCCTGGGGATGGCGGTGATATAATGATGGCGAGCGGGCGACCGGTTGGCGCCCAGCGGGGATCTGTACGCTACAAGGCGTCGCTTGGATCGCGTTGCGACCGAGACGGCAAGAGATGGTCAGGGGTTCTTACCCCACTTGCCCTCGCGCAGCGTCGCGAGGTTTTTGTGTTTTCGGGGGTGTGTGTGGCGATCATCGAGGTGCGGGGACTGCACTACCGCTATGGGCACGGCGATGACGGCATCGATGCGCTGCGCGGCGTCGATCTGACGGTCCAGCACGGCGACTATATGGCGTTGGTCGGCCTGAACGGCTCGGGCAAGTCCACGCTGGCGCGCTGCATGAGTGGCCTGCTCTCGCCGACGCAGGGAGAGGTGTTGGTGAACGGCCGCAGCACGCGTGAGCACCAGGCACTGATCGCAATCCGTGCATCCGTGGGGATGGTCTTTCAGAACCCCGAGAACCAGTTCGTCACCAGCCTGGTGGAAGACGAAGTGGCCTTTGGACCGGAGAATCTCGGCATCGCGCCGGGGGAGATACGCGCCCGGGTGGTGCGATCGCTGGCCCAGGTGGGGCTCACCGGGAGCGAGAGCCGCGACCCCCGCACCCTGTCAGCGGGGGAAAAGGCAAGACTGGCAATTGCCTCTGTACTGGCCATGGAGCCGGCGTGCCTCATCCTGGACGAGGCGACAGCCATGCTGGACCCTGCCTCGCGACGCGCTCTCCTGGGCCTGGTGAGCGATCTCCACGCCGACGGCATGACCGTTGTCGTCGTGACGCATCACATGTCCGAGGTGACCCAAGCCGGGCGGGTGGTTGTCATGGAGGCCGGCCGTTTCGTCCTGCAGGGGACGCCGGAGGAGGTATTTCGCCAGTCCGATGGCCTGCAGCGCATCGGGCTGGCACTGCCGCCCGCCGCAGCGATCGCTCAGGGATTGGCCGAGAGAGGGCTGGGCCTGCTGGAGGGTATCGTAACCGCGGACGCGCTGGTTGACGAGATCGCGGCTCTGGCCGGGGTAGCGCGATGAGTGATCCGGTGATCACACTGCGGCATCTGGCCCATACATACCTGGCGGACACGCCCAATGCTGTACCTGCCCTGGTGGATGCCAACCTGGTTATCCAGCGCGGCGAGATCGCCGCTCTGATCGGACCCAGCGGGGCGGGCAAGTCCACGCTGGTGTCCTTTATCAACGGGCTGCTACGGCCAGCCGAACGGCTCCGTGCCGTCGTACTGGGTCAGGACACCGCGGATCGTTCTGTTGATCTGAGTACGCTGCGGGCACGCGTTGGTCTGGCGATGCAGTATCCTCACCAGCAACTCTTTGAGCGTTTCGTTGGCGACGATGTGGCCTATGGCCCGCGGCAACTGGGCCTCTCGCGAGAGGAGCTTCGCGAGCGCGTGCGCTGGGCCATGGAAGAGGTGGGGCTCGCGTTTGAAGCGTTTGTCGACCGCCAAACCTTTACCTTGAGCGGCGGTGAGATGCGCCGCGCCGCTCTGGCCGGAGTGCTCGCGCTCAGGCCCGAGATTCTGGTGTTGGATGAGGCCACGGCGGGGCTCGATCAGGTGGGCCGGCGGCAGGTACACGATCTGGTGCGGAGGCTGCGCAGGGACCAGGGTGTGACGGTGGTGCTCGTATCCAACGAGATGGACGAGGTCGCCGAACTCGCCGATTCTGTGACGGTGCTCGATCAGGGGCGCACCGTGGCGACGGGGCCCTCACGGGAGATACTCAGCCGAGCGGAGCTGTTGGAGTCCCGTGGGCTGGCTCTGCCGGAGGCTACGGAGGTAGCGCAGAGGCTCAAGGCACAGGGCCTGGCCATCGATGCGGGCCTGTTGACACCCCGGGAAGTTGAGGAGGCGCTGTGGCAAGCACTGCCTCACTAAGGAATACAAGCCTCGGGCGGTACTGGCCCACGGGTTCGGGCATACACGCCCTGGATCCTCGCAGCAAACTGCTGGTGGTCCTGTTCCTCACCGTAGGCATCGTCGTGGCCGGACGCTGGTGGCTCACCGTTGCGCTGCTGGCGACGCTGCTGCTGCTGTTTCCATTGTCGCGGCTGCCTCGAGCGGCGCTGAGCGGTGCGCTGCGTCCGGTGCTACCGGTGCTGGTGGTGCTCGCCTTGTTTCAATTGCTCTTTGGGCTGGAGCCTGCGGGCGTGCCGGGCGCCGGCGTCGTGCTGTGGATTGCAGGCAGATTCACCCTTACGCTAGGCAGGATTGTGGGCGTACTGGTCTCTCTGGCACGGCTGCTCTCGTTGGTACTGCTGGTGTCGCTGCTGACTGCGACCACCTCGCCCAGTATGCTTGTCTCCGGACTGGAGATGCTGTTGCGGCCGCTCAACCGTTTGCGGCTGCCGGGGCACGAACTGGCTCTGACGGGGGCTATCGCCCTGCGTTTTCTCCCGATCCTGGGAGAGGAACTCGAGTCGGTCCAGCGTGCGCAGCTGGCGCGCGATATCACGGGCGGGCCTGAGAGCCGCTGGCAGATCGCACGCAATGCGCGCCGCACTGCGGCTCTGATCGTGCCGCTCTTTGCCGATGCTTTTCGACGCGTCGATCAGCTTTCCACGGCCATGCTCGCCCGCTGCTATCAGGGTGGGCGCGGGCGCACCTACTACCGGCATCTGCGACTGTCGGCGGGAGACTATGTCGCCCTTGGGTTTGGCTTCGCCACACTGATCGTCGCGTTCGCATTCTAGTCAGGGCAGATTTCTACAGATCGAGAGGGACAAACTATGGACGTTCAGGAACGTTCGATTCGTCGCATTGTGACCGCAGGGCTCTTGCTGGCCATCACGCTGCTGCTGGCGCTCACGCCTGTAGGGTTCATTCCCGTGCCTACGCCTGCCGGCAGTGCCACGATCGCCCATATCCCGGCGATCATCGGGGGGATCCTGGAGGGACCGTTGGTGGGTCTGATCGTCTCGCTCGGATTCGGGTTCGCCAGCTTTCTAAGCCCGCTGGTCCCCGTGAAGGATCCGCTGGTCATCATCCTGCCGCGCCTGGCGATCGGCGTCGTGGCGGCGCTGGTATACTTTGGGCTGCGGCGCGCCAGCCGGCCTGTGTTGATGACGATCCTGCTGGTTCTTCTTGCTGCGGTGCTGTGGGCCGCCTACGTGGTGAGCCAGTCGATCCTGTGGCTGGGTGTGGCAATCGCGGTCGTCGCGCTCGGCGCCACGATCTACGGAGTGCTATGGCTGCGAAAGGGCGACACGCAGGCAGTGGGCCTGGCGGCGTCCGGTGTTGCAGGCTCCCTGACCAACACGGTGCTGGTGCTGGGGGCGGCCGTCCTGCGGCAGGTCCCCGGGGTCACCTCAGAAGTGGCGGTGAGCATCGGCTTGATGCAGGGGATCCCGGAGGCGGTCGTGTCCGCCATCATCGTGGTCGCCGTGGTTTCGGCGGTGCGCCAGATCGGCGGCAAGCGGGGTTCGCGTCTCTAGAGCAGCACACAGGAGGGCAGTAGCCATGCTACTCTGTATCGATATCGGCAACACCAACATCGTGCTCGGCCTGTACAGGGGTGACAGCCTGGCGACCCACTGGCGCATCAGCACCGATCATGAGCGCATGCCCGACGAGTACGCAATGACGGTGGTGGGTCTCTTTTCTCACGCCGGCTATACCTTTGATCAGGTGGAGGACACCATCATCGCCAGTGTGGTGCCCTCGCTGACCGAGCGTTTCGAGGAGATGGTGCGCGGCTACCTGGGGCGGGCTCCGCTCGTCGTGGGGACCGGCACGCGGACGGGGGTAGCGATCCGTTACGACCGGCCGCAGGAAGTGGGCGCTGACCGCATCGTCAACGTGGCGGCGGCTTTCCGCCAATACGGCGGTCCGGCCTGCGTCGTGGACTTTGGCACCGGCACCACCTTTGATGCCCTCTCGGCGACGGGGGAGTATCTTGGCGGAGCGATCGCCCCTGGCGTGCGCGTGGCTGCCGAGGCGCTTTTTCAGCGTACGGCCAAGCTGCCCCGCATCGATCTGCAGCGCCCGCCGCATGCGATCGGTGCCAACACGGTGGACGCGATGCGATCGGGCATCCTGTTCGGGTATGTGGGCCTGGTGGAGGGCCTTGTGGCGCGCTTTCGGGCGGAACTGGGCCCCGACATGCGGGTGATCGCTACGGGCGGCCTGGCGGAGGTCGTGGCGCGTGAGACGTCCGTCATCGAACACGTCGATCCCTGGCTCACGCTCAAGGGCTTGCGGCTCATCTACGACCTGAACCGAGGCGCAGCATGATCCTCGAGGGCAAAAACATCATACTGGGCGTGACCGGGGGGATCGCGGCCTACAAGGCGGTCGACCTGTGCAGCAAGCTGATCCAGGCGGGCGCGCATGTCGAGGTGATCATGACGGAGGCCGCGCTGGCCTTCTTGACGCCCCTGACGTTTCAGACGCTGACGCAGCGTCCGGTATCGGTCGACATGTTCAAGCTGCTTGACACGACCGACATGGCACATATCTCTCTCGCCAAGAAGGCGGACCTGATCGTGATCGCGCCCGCCACGGCGAACACGATCGCCAAGTTGGCCAATGGTGTGGCGGATAACCTGTTGACAACCACCGTGCTGGCCAGCACGGCGCCACTGGTGCTGGCGCCCGCCATGGATGCGGATATGTGGGCGCACCCGGCCACGCAGGCCAACGCGGCGACCTTGCAAGGGCGCGGCGCGGTGATCGTGGAACCGGAGGAGGGCAGACTGGCCTCGGGGCGCATGGGCCGGGGGCGTCTGCCGTCCACGGACACCCTGCTGGCGGCCATACGGCAGACGCTGGGCCGGCGGGGACCGTTGGCAGGTCTGCGGGTGGTCGTCACGGCGGGAGGCACGCAAGAACCCCTGGATCCGGTGCGCCACCTCACAAACCGCTCGTCTGGGCGGATGGGCTACGCCCTGGCCGAAGCGGCGCGCGATCGAGGAGCAAACGTTACGCTCGTCACGGCCCCCACCGGCCTGGGGCGGGTTCAGGGGGTAGAGCAAATCTCGGTGCGTACAGCGGAAGAGATGGCCGATGCGGTGCTCTCTAAGCGTACCGAGACGGACATCCTGGTGATGTCGGCTGCCGTGGCGGACTACCGCCCGGCAGCGCAGGCCGAGCACAAGATCAAAAAGGATGAGGACAGCCTGGTGCTCGAACTGGCGCGCACGCAGGACATCCTGGGCGCTGTCGCCGCGCTGCGCAGCGACGGCTGGCCGCGGCTGGTGGTCGGGTTCGCGGCCGAGACCGATGATCTGTTGGAGAACGCCGCCGAAAAGCTGGCCCGGAAGCGCCTCGATCTGCTGGTGGCCAATGATGTCTCAGCGACCGATGCGGGGTTCGAGGTGGCGGACAATCGCGTCGTGCTCCTTGCACCCGGTGAAGAGCCCGAGGCGCTGCCCCTGATGACCAAGTTCGCTGTCGCGGAGCGCATCTGGGAGCGGGTACGGGCTTTGTGGGAGCAGCACCATGGCTAGATATCCGGGCAGCATAACGGACGTGACGGGGATTCGTGTCGGTCATGCGGGCAACGAGGAGGCTCTCACCGGCTGCACGGTGATCCTGTGCCCGCCCGAGGGCGCCGCCGGTGGGGGCGTGGTGCGCGGATACGCGCCGGGCACGCGCGAGACGGCCCTCCTGCAGCCAGGCATGCTGGTGGGGAAGGTGAACGCGCTCTTGCTGACCGGAGGCAGTGCGTACGGATTGGCGGCAGCCGATGGGGTGATGCGCTATCTTGAGGAACAGGGCCTGGGCTATGACACTGGCGTGGCGCGGGTGCCGATCGTGCCAGGGGCGGTGCTCTTTGATCTGGTGCTGGGCAGCGCTGCTGTGAGGCCCGATGCGGCCATGGGGTACGCGGCGGCCAGTTCCGCGCATACGCCGGCGACCGAGCAGGGCAACGTGGGGGCGGGCCTGGGCGCCACCGTGGGGAAACTGGCCGGGATGGCCCGGGCGACAAAGGGCGGCCTGGGTACG
>CAZMAI010000069.1:0-2473 GCA_964564195.1 uncultured Anaerolineales bacterium
TTACTGAGGATGAGCACCAGGGCATATGCCCCACGGTGCTCTTTTTGGTTCCCGGAGTCTGCAGGCCGGACGAGAGGCGTGGTTGTCCGTTTGCCCTGGCGGCCAGTGACTTGGCGCTGCGGCAGGGCTGTGCTAGAATCCGAACGTGATGGGGCGTCGCCAAGCGGTAAGGCAGCGGCCTTTGGAGCCGCTATTCGGAGGTTCGAATCCTTCCGCCCCAGCTGATTAGTGTGTTTTGGATCGTGTGGGGACCGGCCCGGCTGGTCCCCGTTTTTTGTTGGTCAGACATGTGGTGTTGGACATGGCCGTGTGCTGCGCCTAGAATCGGTGTTGCGCACATAGCTACGGTATGAAACGTTGCTCGCAGGAGGTTCTGCCTGGTGGATGGCCTGGGTGTTGCGATTCTGGCGGCGGGTCAGGGTACCCGGCTGCGATCGAAACTGAACAAGGTGCTGCATCCGGTCGGTGGGGTCCCGATGGTGTTCTGGTCGGTAGACAACGCACGCGCCCTGGGTGCCGACCCTCTGGTGCTCGTGATCGGCCGGGATGGCGAGTCGGTGCGGTCCGTTGTGGGGGACAGGGCAGCGTACGTTGTGCAGGCGGAGCGCCTGGGCACAGGGCACGCCCTGCTCCAGGCTGCGCCTGTGCTTCAGGGCAGAAGCAAGACGGTACTATCGCTCTATGGCGACATGCCGACGCTGCGGCTAGAGACGCTACAGCGATTGGTGGCCCTTCACAACGAGACCCACGCTGCGATCACACTGCTGGCGGTGGAATCGGCCGAGTCCATGGGGTTCGGTCGCATTGTCAGGAATGCCCAGGGACAGGCAGAGGCGATCGTGGAGGAGGCGGTGGCGTCCCCAGAGGTGCTGGCCATTCGCGAGCTGAATTGCGGCGTGTACTGCTTTGATGCCGACTGGCTCTGGCGCCGGCTGCCGGATGTGAAGCCTACGCCTCCCAAGGATGAGTATTACCTCACCGACATGGTGGCGCTGGCCGTCACCGACGGGCTTCCCATCTCGGTCCTGACCATTGACGACGTGGGCGAGGTGCTCGGCATTAACAACCGGGTGCAACTCGCCGAGGCGGAGCGTGTCATGCAGCGGCGTGTCAACGAACACTGGATGCTCGCCGGCGTAACGATGATCGATCCTGCGACGACATACATCGATGCCACTGTCGAGATCGGGCAGGACACGTTGATCTATCCCAATACCAGTCTGCTGGGGCAGACGACGGTTGGACAAGAGGCGGTCATTGGGCCCAACACCGTCGTGCGCGACTCGATAATCGGTGATGCATGCCGCGTGGTGACGTCTGTCGTCGAGCAAGCGCGTATGGATCGAGGCTCCGAGATCGGCCCCTTTGGCCATCTCCGCCCCAGGGCGCATCTCGGGGAGGGTGTGCACATGGGCAACTTTGGCGAGGTCAAGGATGCCTACCTTGCGCCCGGCACCAAGATGGGACACTTTTCCTATGTCGGCAATGCCCAGATCGGGGAGGGCGTCAATATCGGGGCGGGCACGATCACCTGCAACTATGACGGCGTGCACAAGCACACCACAACGATCGGTGCCGGCGCCTTTATCGGGAGCGGGACCATGCTCGTGGCCCCGGTTAAGGTCGGAGCCGGAGCGCGACTCGGTGCTGGCTCGGTGGTGACGCACGATATAGGGGAGGGCGCTCTGGCGTATGGGGTGCCGGCGCGGGAGAAAAAGGTCGGGAATGAGGATGATCGCTGAACCGGTCGATGTCGCAGGGTTGGATTCGGACTGGCGAGCGCTGCTCGATGCCGCTGCAGAGGCAAGGCGGCGTGCACATGCTCCTTATTCGCGCTTTGCAGTGGGGGCCGCAGTGCGCACTGGCAGCGGGCACATCTATTCCGGCGCCAATATTGAAAATGCGTCGAGCGGGTTGACGGTGTGCGCTGAGCGCGTAGCCCTGTGGAAGGCCGTTTCGGAGGGCGAACAGCATTTTCAAGCGCTCGCTGTTATTACCGATACTGGCGCGACGCCGTGCGGCGCCTGCCGTCAGGTCTTGGTCGAGTTCGAGGCCGATCTGCCCGTTCTGGTTGCGGATACTGCGGGGCATGCCTGGATGACCAGCCTGGCCGCGCTGATTCCCGATGCTTTTCCCAGGGTGAATTATGGCACTGAGGCATCCGCGGGCGACACGGATGCCGAGTAGGAGGTTGACATGACCAAACACGACAGGCGCTGGGCCGAGCAGGTACTTGCCAATAGCGCGGAGATTCTCGCCGCGTGGGTCGAGCCAGAAACGGTCGCGGCCGTACCCGTATTGAGCGGGGCTCAAGTCGCGCGCTACATAGACCATACCATTTTAAAGGCCGATGCGACCCCGGAGGCGGTAGCGGCGTTGTGCGCCGAGGCGGCAGAGTTCGCATTCGCGTCCGTCTGTGTCAATTCGGGCCACGTGGCACTCTGCGCCGAAAAGCTGGCGGGATCACAGGCTG
>CAZMAI010000069.1:2573-4426 GCA_964564195.1 uncultured Anaerolineales bacterium
GCTGACTTTGCCAAGACCTCGACTGGATTCAGCACAGCGGGCGCCACGGTGCGCGATGTGGCGTTGATGCGGCATGTCGTGGGGCCAGACCTGGGGGTCAAGGCGGCTGGCGGTATTCGCACCTACGATGACGCCATGGCGATGATCGGCGCAGGCGCCACGCGGATTGGTGCCAGCTCCGGCGTGAAAATCGTCGCGGGCGCCCCAAGCTAAGGCGGTTTGGCCTTGCCAAGGCCGCGCGTTCACCAAACTGAAGCGATTGTGCTGCGCGAACGGGACTATTCCGAGGCGGACAGGATCCTCACCCTTCTGACGCCGGGCGGCAAGGTCACGGTCCTGGCGCGCGGCGTTCGCAAGCCCACCAGCCGCAAGACCGGGCACCTGGGCCTGTTTCACCGCTCTCAGTTGATGCTTGCCCAGGGCAGTAACATGGACCTGGTGACCCAGGCAGAGGTGCTGGATGTCCATGAGGGCCTCTGGCATGATCTCCTTCGTTTCACCTATGCGTGCTATGCGGCAGAGCTTGTTGATCTGCTTGTGCCCGAGCACGAGGGCACTGCCGAGCTGTATGATCTGTTCAGCACGGCGCTGGGCTGGTTTTCAACAGAGCAGAACCTGCGACTGTGGGCGCGCTATCTAGAGCTCTCACTTCTAAGGCATGCGGGTTACCAGCCCTCACTCTACGAGTGTATCGTCTGTGGGATAGCGCTCGAGCCAGAGATCAACTATTTCGACGTGACGCAGGGAGGTCTGGCGTGCCCTCACTGCGGGGGGGCAATCGCAGGGGCGCGACAAGTGAGCCTGGGTGCGCAAAAGGTCCTGCGGTATCTATCGACGCGCTCGCCCTCCGAAGTGGCGCTCTTGCAGCTGCAGGAGCAGACGCATCGTGAGCTCGAGTCGCTCATGCAGGCTTATCTACAATACACCCTGGAGCGCGAGCTCAAGTCAACGGCCTTTTTGCGGCAGTTGCGCTCAGAGCTGGCGATGTACGAAGCAGGGCGTCCCGACGCTATGTCCGGCGAGGGCAACGTGCGGGTTTGACGGGTGATCCGATTACATCTAGAGTCGTCTGCGTTTCGAGACTGCAGGCAAGGGAGATCGGTATGGATTTTCAGCAGGTGATCATGCGCCTGGAAGAGTACTGGGCAGACCAGGGCTGTCTGATCTGGCAGCCTTACAACGTGCAGGTGGGCGCCGGTACGAACAACCCCGCCACTGTGCTGCGCGTGCTGGGACCCGAGCCGTGGAAAGTCGCCTATGTTGAGCCGTCCATCAGGCCGGACGACGGGCGCTATGGCGAGAACCCCAATCGCCTGCAACAATTCTACCAGTACCAGGTAATTCTCAAGCCGGACCCGGGTAACCCTGTGGAGCTTTACCTCGACAGCCTGCGCGCTCTGGGTATTGACCCGGCCGTGCATGATATCCGCTTTGTCGAGGATAACTGGGAGTCTCCTGTGCTGGGCGCCTGGGGGCTGGGCTGGGAGGTTTGGCTGGACGGCCAGGAGATCACCCAGTTCACGTATTTTCAGCAGGCTGGAGGCTTGGATCTCGACCCAGTGTCGGTGGAGATCACCTATGGGCTGGAGCGCATCGTCATGGTGCTGCAAGCAGTCAAGGCCTTTACCGAGATCAAATGGCGCGGCGACGTCACCTATGGCGACATGCTATTGCGGGGCGAGGTCGAGCACTGCACGTACAACTTTGAGGTGGCCGACGTCGGTAACCTGCGCCAGATGTACGATCTGTGCGAGGCGGAGGCGCTGAACGCGCTGCAGCGTGAGCTCGTACTGCCGGCGCATGACTATGTACTCAAGTGTTCGCACCTCTTTAACGTTCTGGATGCGCGGGGC
>CAZMAI010000069.1:4526-12945 GCA_964564195.1 uncultured Anaerolineales bacterium
AGAATGTGTCCGCGTATGATCCCTTTATCGCAGAAGAGGGGATCATCCTGGACGTCATTGCGCGAGAGGAGGCCATCGCCGGTCGCGCCCATGAACTCGCTGGTCAGGTAGGGGGAGAACCGGGCGGTGATGCGGCGCTGTTGCGCGAAGTAGCCAATCTGGTCGAGGGTCCTGTACCGATCCTGGGCTCGTTCGACAAAGACTACCTGAGCCTGCCCGATGCGGTGCTGTTGGCGGTGATGCAAAAGCACCAGCGCTACCTGCCGGTGGTGAACAACGGGCGTTTACTTCCATACTTTGTGGCCGTGGCCAACGGCGCCCAACTGGACCAGGATGCAGTCCGCGTGGGGAACCAGGAGGTATTGCGGGCCAGGTATGCCGATGCGGCCTTCTTTTATGCCGCCGATACACGACGCCCGTTGAGCGACGTGACCGGGCAGCTGAGCACGCTGGCTTTTCAGGAGAACCTCGGCTCTGTGCTGGACAAGGTCCACCGCCTGGAAAGGCTGGTCCCGGATATCTGCGAGTTGTTGTCTCTCTCTCAAGAGGAGACG
The DNA here is from genome assembly GCA_964564195.1 of uncultured Anaerolineales bacterium. Taxonomy (GTDB): domain Bacteria; phylum Chloroflexota; class Anaerolineae; order UBA1429; family UBA1429; genus JAAYED01. The sequence continues at coordinate 5,081 of CAZMAI010000069.1, forward strand.
GCGATGGCCGTCCGCGCCGCGGCACTCTGCAAGAGTGATCTCGCGACGCAGCTGGTGGTCGAGTTCACCTCGCTGCAGGGAATCATGGGGCGTCACTATGCCGCTCTCTCCGGCGAGCCCGAACCCGTTGCCCTGGCGATCGAGGAACACTATCTGCCGCGCTCCATGGGCGACCGGCTGCCGGCAGCGAGCGAGGGTCTGGCCGTAGGGCTGGCAGACCGGCTCGATACCCTGGTGGGGCTGTTTGCGGTGGGTATTCGGCCCACCGGTGCGGCCGACCCGTGGGGCCTGCGTCGCGCCGCACTGGGAATCGTACAGGTTCTGGTGGAGCGGCGTCTGTCGCTCTCACTGGCGCAGGCCATCTCCGCGACGGCTGAGCAACTGCCGGTGAGTGTGGGGCCCGAGGTGTTGCGTGACGTCCAGGAGTTTGTGATCCGGCGCCTCGAGGGCTACCTCCGCGATGCGGGTTACCGTTACGATGCCGTTCAGGCTGTGCTAGCCGAGCAGGGCGACGACCCTAACGGAGCAAGGGAGGCGCTGGATGCGCTGGCGCCATGGCTCGAGCGTCCCGATTGGGAGACGCTGCTGGACAACTATGCCCGCTGTATTCGCATCACCCGCGATCTGACATCGCGCTATGCCGTAGATCAAGCGCTGATCAGTGAACCCGCGACGCGTGATCTGTATCGCGTATATCGCGATGTCGAAGCGGAACTGCGACGGTCACCGACTCTCAGTAAGCTGATGGAGGGTCTGGTCGTACTGACGCCGGCGATCGCACGCTTTTTCGATGATGTGCTTGTCATGGCGCAGGACCTCGCTGTGCGCCAGAATCGCCTGGCGCTGTTGCAGAGTATCGGGGCCATGGCGGATGGGATCATCGATCTCAGTCAGATGGAAGGCTTCTAGGTCGTATCACTGAGCCGCCGCTGAGCAAGGGCCGCTCGAGCAGAAAGGCATGCTATGTTCACGCAGTGGTTGCGTACGACGTTCCGTGGGTTCATCGAAGCCGGCGCCAGCTTTTTTGGGCGGTTGGGCATCAGCCCGAACATGCTCACGATCATCGGTTGTCTGCTGCAGCTCGGTGCAGGTGCGATCGTGGCCGCGGGCCATCTCTGGGTCGGGGGGTTGGTGCTCGGTTTCACTGCGATATTCGATGCCTTTGACGGCGCGTTGGCCCGGCAACGCGGCGGCGGCACCCGGTTCGGCGCGTTCCTGGATTCATCGCTGGATCGGGTTGCCGAGGCCGGGGTCCTGCTCGGACTTGCCTGGTACTTTTTCTCACAGCCCGGGCAGGTCGAAGAGATCCTGATCTATGTGGCGCTGGTGGGCTCACTGATGGTCAGTTACGCCAGGGCTCGGGCAGAGGGTCTGGGAATAGAGTGCAAAGAGGGATTGTTCACGCGCGTGGAGCGTACAATTGTGACCATCCTCGGGTTGATCACAGGGTTGGTGGTGCCGCTCGCCTGGATTCTGGCGATTGGGACCGTGGCCACCGCCATCTTTCGCATGGTCAGGGTGTACCAGGAGGCCGGCGAGCAGCCACTGTAGCCGCAGGGCATTGCTTGCCAGGCCGCCTCAGTTGCCACGAAGGGTCGGTTGTGCTATTATCTCGCTGTCGTGGTGGGCGTAGCCGAGTGGTTAAGGCATCTGGTTGTGGCCCAGAAGACCGTGGGTTCAACTCCCACCGCTCACCCAGAACCCCCGAAGCAGTCGCTTCGGGGGTTTTTACTACCCACTATTGCCCCGTTGGTGTCTGTGGTCTACAATCGGCCTGAGAACAGGTATCCCAAAAAGCAAGGCGGTAGCTATGCGTGCACGATACGCTCAGGTAGGCGTGGGTGGCCGGTCGATGATGTATACCCGCGCGATACTGGAGCGCTATGCCAGCAATTGCGATCTGGTCGGCCTGTGCGACACCAACCCTGGGCGGCTGGCGCTGCGCCAGAGCTGGGCGCGCGAGCGCGGCGTCGATGTGCCTGTCTACGCCGCAGCGGATTTCGATCGCATGGTCGCCGAATGCCGCCCCGATGTCGTCATTGTCACCTCGGTCGATGGCACGCATGATCACTACATCTGCCGGGCGATGGAGCTGGGCTGCGATGTCATCACGGAAAAGCCCATGACCACCGACGAGCAGAAATGCCAGCGGATCATCGATACCCAGCGCGCGACCGGCCGGTCCTGCCGCGTCACCTTCAACTATCGGTATTCCCCGCCGCGCACCCAGATCAAGGACCTGCTCATGTCGGGCGTGATCGGCGACGTCCTCTCCGTGGATTTTCACTGGTTGCTAGATACCCATCACGGCGCGGATTACTTCCGGCGCTGGCACCGCAACAAGCGCAACTCGGGCGGGCTGATGGTCCACAAGGCGACGCATCACTTTGACCTCATCAACTGGTGGCTCTCCAGTGTGCCCCAGACGGTCTACGCCTCCGGGCGGCGCGCCTTTTACACGCCGCATCAGGCCGACAGGTATGGCCTGGACCGGCGGGGCGAGCGTTGCACCGGCTGCCATGAGGCCAGCCGCTGCCCGTTCTACCTGGACCTGGGGGCCAGCCCGGATCTGCAAGAGCTCTACCGCGATAACGAGACGCATGACGGTTACTATCGCGATCGCTGCGTCTTTAGCCCGGATATCGATATCGAGGACAGCATGCAGCTCACGGTCACCTATTCGAGCGGCGCGCGCCTGAGCTATTCGCTGAATGCCTATATGCCCTGGGAGGGCTATATCGTGGCGTTCAACGGCTCCAAAGGCAGGCTTGAGCATCACTGCGAGGAGACGGTGTACGTCAGCGGAGATGGCACCGTCCCGGGTGAGTTGCTCTCCGAGGGCACCACGATCAAGGTGATCCCTCACTTTGGCACGGCCTACATGGTGCCGGTGTGGACAGCGGAGGGCGGACACGGCGGCGGTGATGATATCATGCTCGCCGAGTTGTTCGGCCCGCCGGAGGAGCTCCATCCCGATCCGTACCTGCGTGCGGCGGATCAACGCGGCGGTGCCTATTCTATCCTGACCGGTGTGGCGGCCAATGTCTCGATCGCAACCGGCAGCGCCGTGCAGATCGACGACCTGGTACAGGGTATTGGGCTGCCCGACTACCCCGACATGCCCGGGCGCGACGAACCTATTGCGCTATCGGAAAAGCCAGCGGGGCGCCGCCTGAGTGCGGAGCAGGCGCGCGCTATTGTGCAAGACAACGACTGATAACAGACCAACAATAGACAAAGATGGCACACAGCCCATCGTCTGCGACACCAAGGAGCAAGATCATGTCATCACGGGTCAATGACTGGGAGAATCCAGAGGTTGTGGGGATCAACCGCATGCCGATGCATGTTACATCGGCGCCTTATACCTCGGGCGATCTGGCCAGGGACGGGGGATCCTCGCCGTGGACGCTGTCGCTCAACGGGCAGTGGCGGTTCCATTGGGCGCCCAATCCAGACGAGGCGCCGGAGACGTTTTATGATCCCGACACGGACGATGCGTCCTGGGATCAGATCGAGGTCCCCAGCAACTGGCAGATGAAGGGCTACGGCTACCCGCAGTACGTCAATGTCCAGTACCCCTTCCCGCCGGACGAAATGCCTCGGGTGCCCCACGACAGCAACGAAGTGGGCAGCTACCGGATGACCTTTGAGGTGCCGGCCTCCTGGGAGGGCAGGCGCATCACGGTGACTTTTGGCGGCGTCGAATCGGCTTTCTATGTCTGGCTGAACGGCCAGCCCGTGGGCTACAGCCAGGACAGCCGGCTGCCGGCCGAGTTCGATCTCACGCCCCACCTGCGGCCGGGCAGGAACGTGCTGGCGGCGCGCGTCTATCGCTGGTCCGATGGCACCTATCTCGAGGATCAGGACCACTGGCGGCTGGCCGGTATCTACCGGGATGTCACGCTCACGGCGCTGCCCGCAGTGCATCTGCGCGATTTCAACGTACAGGCGCCACTGTCGCTCGACTATGTGGACGGCGTGCTGGACGTGCGTGCGTGGGTGGAGAACAGCACCGGGGAGACACAGACCGCGGATCTGTGGGCCGCGCTGTACGATCCGCAGGGCGCGCAGGTACTGGAGGCGCCCGTGGCGGAGGGGCTCAAAGTCGCGCCCGGGTCCGAGGCAGAGGCCTCCGCTTTCTGGCCCATCGAGCATCCCGCAGCCTGGACGGCGGAGACGCCAAACCTGTACCGGCTGGTGTTGGAGCTCAGAGACGACGCTGGCGAGGTGATCGAAGCGCAGGCGGCCTGGGTCGGTTTTCGCACCGTCGAACTGCGTGACGGCCAGTTGTACATCAACAATGTGCCGGTGCTGCTATTCGGCGTCAACCGCCATGACCACGATCCCTACGGTGGCAAGACCGTCTCCCGCGAGGCGATGCTGACCGATCTCCTGCTGATGAAGCAACACAACGTCAACGCAGTGCGCACCTCGCACTATCCCAACGATCCCTACTGGCTGGAGCTGTGCGACCGGTACGGCCTGTATGTGATCGACGAGGCCAACCTTGAGACCCACGGCGTGTGGGAAAAGCCGAGCTGCGATCCCTCCTGGCGACACGCGTTTCTGGAGCGCGCCACTCGCATGGTGGGCCGCGACAGGAATCATCCTTCTGTGATCTGCTGGTCACTGGGCAACGAGTCCGGCCATGGACCGAATCACGAGGCCATGGCGGACTGGATCCATGCTAACGATCCGGGCCGCTTTGTGCATTACGAGTCGGCCGGGCGCGAGCCCTATGTCGACGTGGTCTCCACGATGTATCCCACAGTCGAGCGCATCATCGAAATGGCCACCGTGCCCGATGATCCACGGCCGGTGATGATGTGCGAGTTCGCCCATGCCATGGGCAACAGCTGTGGCAACCTGCGCGAATACGTCGATGCCATCCGTAACACGGAGCGTCTCATTGGCGGTTTCATCTGGGACTGGATCGATCAGGGCATCGCCCAGACCGACGAGCAGGGACGCACCTACTACGCCTACGGCGGCGATTTCGGTGATGTGCCGAATGATTACAACTTTTGCATCAACGGCCTGATCGGGCCCGACCGGGTGCCGCATCCGGCCTTGCTCGAGTACAAATACTTGATCCAGCCGGTGGTGGTCGAGGCGCTGGACCTGGACGCGGGCGAGGTTCTGATCACCAACCGGTACGATTTCGCCTCTTTGGGCGGGCTCGACATTCTCTGGACGCTGGAGGAGGACGGCACCGTCTTGCAGAGCGGGCAGGTGGCGCCGCTGGAGATCGGCCCAGGACAGAGCGTGCGCGTGGCCTTTGATGTGGAGCAGCCCGAGTTGCTGCCCGGCGCCGAGTACTGGTTGAATCTCAGGTTTGCGTTGCGCAAGCCCTCCGGCTGGGCCGAGGCGGGCCATCTGGTGGCCTGGGAGCAGTTCCGCATACCCTGGGAGGCTTCGGCAAGAGTCGTGCGGTTCGATGAGATGCCCGCGCTTGTTCTGAGCGAAAGTGCCGCGTCCATCAGCGTCACCGGTGACGGCTTCTCGGTGGCTTTTGATCGTGCCGCTGGGGAGATGGCCTCGTACGCGATCGCCGGGCACGAGTTGCTGGATCGCGGTCCGCGGCTGAACCTCTGGCGTGCGCCCACGGACAACGATCGCGGGCGGCACCGCTCCGAGCCGGTGGCTGAAGCCTGGGCCCGTGCCGGCCTCGACCGGCTGGCCCGCATCGTGCGCGAGGTGTCCGCCGAGGCTCTGTCGGAGCAGGTGGTGAGGGTGACGGTACGCGAGTGGCAGAGTGCGCCGGAGACCACCTTTGGCTTTGCTGATCGCCAGGTGTACACCATCTATGGCAGCGGCGATGTGCTGGTGGATGTGTACCTGGATCCCGCAGTACGGCATGGCGTACTGCCCCGACTGGGGTTGCAGATGCGCCTGGCCGCGGGCCTGGACCAGATGACCTGGTTCGGGCGGGGACCGCAGGAGAGCTACATCGATCGTCTGGCCGGGGCCAGCGTCGGGCGCTATAGCGGCAGTGTGCAGGAGCAGTATGTCCCGTACGTCATGCCACAGGAGAACGGCAACAAGACCGATGTGCGCTGGGCGGCCCTGACCGATGCTAACGGGGTCGGGTTGCTGGCTGTGGGTGCGCCCTACCTGGAGGTCAGTGCCCATCACTATGCGACCGAGAACCTGACACGGGCGCAGCACACCCATGAGCTGGAATGGCAGCCGGAAGTGACGCTGAACCTGGACTATCGGCAGATGGGCCTGGGCGGTGCCAGCTGCGGTCCCGGCACGCGGGCCGAGTATCTTCTGGTCACGGCGCCGACGCACTTTCAGGTGCGCTTGCGTCCGCTGGCCGCCGGTGAGGTTCCTGAGGAACTGGCACGCCAGGCGCTGCCACAGGACTGATCCTGGCCTGCTGACAGGCTGCGAGAGGAGGGGCCGCGAGGTCCCTCCTTTGCTTTGCCGGACACACCGCGGCCGACGAGACGCGTTAGGGGCCCCGCTCCCTTCGTATGCTGACGTTTTCTCCGGTCGACCTTCCGAGGGTACAATCCATAGTATCTCAGCAGTATGAGAGGCTTTCCGTGGATGTCGAGCGGCTCGTCAGAGACACAATCGATCGTTACGACCTGTTGCCTGCCGGGCAGGCGGTCGTTGTGGCCGTCTCGGGCGGCGTCGATTCACTATGCCTGCTGTCTCTGCTGCGTGCTCTGGCGTCTGATTATGGCTGGTCGCTGCATGCGGGCCATCTGAACCACGGGTTGCGGCCGGAGGCGGTGGCCGAGGCCGCGCTCGTACAGGCGCTCTGCTTGCGCTGGGACATCCCGTGCACGGCGAGCTGTGCACACGTGCGGGCTCTGGCGGAGATCGAGCGATTGTCGCTGGAGGAGGCTGCCCGGGTGGCGCGCTACCGTTTTCTGGCGCGCCTGGCGCGGCAGGTTGGCGCCAGCGTTATTGCGGTGGGCCACCAGGCCGATGACCAGGCGGAGACGGTGCTGATGCATCTGATCCGGGGCACCGGGCTGGGGGGGCTGCGCGGGATGCTCCCGCTCTCCTGGCTGGATGACGAGCTGTCAGGTGAGCCGGAGACACCTGACACGGGGTCTGACCGAATACGCCTCATCAGGCCGCTGCTGTATGTGTCCAGGGCGGAACTCGTGGCCTATGCGGCGGAGCAGGGTCTGGAGCCGGTGACGGACTCGTCCAACGCCGACCGTACGCTGTTGCGCAACCGCATCCGGCATGAGCTCGTGCCCGAGCTGGAGACGTACAATCCTAATATCCGCGCTACCCTTGGTCGCATGGCCGAGGCGGTCGCCGGGGACTGTGCGCTGATCGAGGATGCGACGGACCAGGCCTGGCGTGAGGTAGTCGTGGAGGCCTTTGCCGAGCGGGTGCTCTACGATCGAGGACGGCTGGCGGAGCAAGCCTTGCCCCTGCAACGGGCGCTCCTGCGCCGCGGTGTGCGGGCCCTGACGGGCTCGGTTCGCGATCTCGCGTGGGAGCACATCGCCAGTGCGCTGGCCATCTTGCGAGACGGACAGGTCGGAGCGCGGGCGATGCTGCCGTCCGGCCTGGCGCTCACCATCGGGTACGATCGCATCATGCTGGCTGCCGAGGGGCTATCCTGGCCAGAGTCGAATCGGCCACGTCTCACAGACACGCTTACGCCTGCCGTTCCGGGGGATACCGCGCTCCCCGGGAGCCCCTGGCGCGTCCGTACAGAGATGCTCGATCGCGGCGACTTGCCGGACGACTGGCGCGGGGGGTTGAGGGCCTATCATGCCTGGCTGGATGTAGACCGCCTCTCCTGGCCTCTGCGGTTGCGGCCGCGGCGCGCTGGCGATCGCCTCCTGCCGCTGGGCATGCGGGGCTCGCAGAGCGTCAAAGAGCTG
>CAZMAI010000070.1:0-12557 GCA_964564195.1 uncultured Anaerolineales bacterium
TCCGGTATGGCTACAGTGACGCTGACGCGACCAACCTGTGGGACGGCTACCGCGCCACGCGCGCCGAGGGCTTTGGCGCCGAGGTCAAGCGCCGCATTATGCTGGGCACCTATGCCCTCTCGGCCGGCTATTACGACGCCTACTATCTCAAGGCGCAAAAGGTGCGCACGCTCATCAAGCAGGACTATGACCGGGCCCTGGAGCAGTGTGATGCCCTGATCACGCCAACGACACCGACCACCGCCTTTGGGATCGGCGAAAAGACGGATGATCCCCTGCAGATGTACCTGTCGGACATTTTCACGCTGTCACTGAACCTGGCCGGCGTGTGCGGCATCTCCATCCCCTGCGGGTTCGCCGGCGGCCTGCCGATCGGCATGCAGGTGCAGGGGAATGCTTTTGACGAGGCCACGGTGCTGCGCGTGGCACGCGCCTATGAGCGCGCCACAGAGTGGCATCTGGCACGGCCGGCCCTGTAACAACGAGTATCGGGCGCATCCGCGCATCCTGTGGCCGGCGCCGTCCGGCCGCTTATAGAGAGGTTTAGCCCATGCAAGTCGTTTTGCCCGTCGCCGGTTTCGGTAGTCGCATGCGCCCTCACACCTGGAGCAAGCCCAAGCCCCTGCTGCACGTGGCTGGCAACACCGTGCTCGGCCACACGCTGGACAAGCTGGCGGATCTCAACGTGGACGAGGTGATCTTTATCACCGGCTGGCTGGGCGAACAGATCCAGGACTGGGTCAAACGCCGCTATGCGTTCAATGCCCGCTATGTGGTTCAGGAAAAGCTGGAGGGTCAGGCGCACGCGATTTACCTGGCCAAGGACTATCTCTCCGGGCCCTGCCTGGTGATCTTTGTCGACACCATCTTTGAGGCGAATCTGGCCATGCTCGAGACGGTGGACGCCGATGGGGTGATCTATATCCAGGAGGTCGACGACCCGCGCGACTTTGGCGTGGTGGTGGAAGAGAACGGGCGCGTGATCCGCTATGTCGAAAAGCCCGAGACCATGGATAACCGCAAGACCACCGTGGGCGTGTTCTGGTTCCGCGAGGGCCAGGCGCTCACCTCGTCCATCGCTCACATGCTGGAGAACAACATCCGCACCAAGGGCGAGTTCTACCTCGCCGATGCGGTGAATGTCATGCTGGAGCGCGGCGCCCACTTTATCTCCGAGCCTGTTTCGCTGTGGGAGGACTGCGGCCAGCCCGAGACGATACTCAAGACCAACCGCACGCTGCTGTCCCACGGCCATGCCTCGGCTCAGGTGCAGGGCACCAACTGCGTGATCATCCCGCCGGTGTACGTCGCCCCCAGCGCCCAGCTGGAGAATGCCATCATCGGGCCCTATGTCAGCGTGGATGAGAACGCCCGCATCGTATCCTCCATCCTGCGCGATTCGATCATCGAGAGCGGCGCGGTTATAGAGAACAGCCTGCTGGAGAACTCGATCATTGGCCGGCGCGCGGTCCTGCGCGGTCGCCGCGAACAGATCAATGTCGGCGACAACTCGATGCTGGGCGAGCCGGACGAGGACTGACAAGGAGCATACCGTGGACATTGGCGTCCCCACAGAGGTTCTGGATCAAGAGTCCCGTGTCGGGCTCACCCCCGCCGGGGTGGATGCGCTGGTGCACGCCGGGCATCGGGTGAGCGTCCAGCGTGGCGCCGGCCTGGAGAGCGGCTTTAGCGATTCAGAGTATGAGACTCTGGGCGCCTGTCTCGTCGATACCGCCGCCGAGGCCTGGAACGCCGAGTTGGTGGTCAAGGTCAAAGAGCCGCGCCCTGAAGAGTACGATCTCATGCAGTCCGGCCAGACGCTCTTCACCTACCTGCACCTGGCCGCCAGCGAGAGCCTGACCGATGAGCTACTGGCGCGCCGCATCGACGCGATCGGCTATGAGACGGTACAGCGCGAGGATGGCAGCCTGCCGCTGCTGCACCCCATGAGCGAGATCGCGGGCAAGATGGTGGTGCAGATCGGCGCGCACTATCTGGAAAAGCAGCAGGGCGGCCGCGGCGTGTTGCTCGGCGGTGTGCCTGGCGTGCGCCCCGGCAGCGTGGTGATCATCGGGGGCGGCACCGTGGGCGCAAATGCCGCGCGGGTGGCCCTCGGGATGGGCGCCATCGTCACGATCATCGATCTGAACCTCTCTCGCCTGCGTTATCTGGAAGAGATCCTGCACGAACGCTTTACCACCCTGGCCAGCAACCGCCGCAACATCTACGAGGCGGTGCGCCGCGCGGAGGTCCTGATCGGGGCAGTGCTGATCCCTGGCGCCCGCGCCCCCATCCTGGTCAGTGAGGAGATGATCGCCTCCATGGCGCCCGGCTCGGTGGTGCTGGACATCGCCGTAGACCAGGGCGGCTGCATCGAGACGATCCGTCCCACGTCGCACACCCATCCGACCTATGTTGAGCATGGCGTCGTGCACTATGGCGTGCCCAACGTGCCCGCTGCGGTGCCGCGCACCTCGACGCTGGCACTCTCCAACGCCACGCTGCCCTACGTACAGACGTTGGCCCGGCGCGGTTTGAGAGACGCGTTGCACAGTGACGGCGCCCTGGCCCGAGGGGTCAACACGCTGCACGGAGAGCTGGTGCACGGGGCGGTCGCTCAGGCCTTTGGCCGCACGCCAACGCCACTGGAAAAGGTGCTGCCCGGCTGACACCTCGGCAGGCGCCCGAAAGGAATGCAATGAAAAAGTACACCTGGGTGTTTATCGTCCTGGGCGTCGTGCTTCTGATCAGTTCGGCCTGTTTCCTGGCGACCTACATCAGCCGGATGCTGCTGCCGTCCAGTAGCGTCGGGCCCCTCGTCCGGATCGACATCCCTACGCCGCAGCGCCCGACTCTACACCCGACGCTGACGCCACGCCCGCAACCCACCGAGACAACAGCCATCACGGACGGCTCCTTTCGGCTCGAGCTGAAGGAGTCTGATGTAGCCGATCTGGTGGGAGAGCTCGGCCTCTCGGCCCAGGGGATGCGAATCAGCAACGTGCGGGCCGTGATCACGCCCGAGCAGATCATCGCCACCTTTAACGCCTCCCATGCCGAGTCGGGCCTGAGCGGAGAGATGACCCTGGTCGGGGTGCCTCGGGTGGTCGCGGGCGCCCTGTATCTGGAGGTGGTCGATTTCAGCCTGGGCAGCTCGTTTACCGGATTTACCCGCCTCATCGCCAGCGCGCTAGTGCAGTCCGTACTTGACAGGTACAACACCGGTAGCGGTATCCCCATCCCCGTTCAGGGTGTTCAGGAGATTTCCAGCGTCGAGCTTAGGCAGGGCCTCATGATCGTGACGGGCACGTTCCGCTAGGGCTGGCCTGTGGCCGCGGCATACCCCAGGCGCGCCAGGCCCTCGAACATGGCGTCCTGGTCGCTCCAGGGGTATTCGATCTCGCCGAAACACATCGAGCGCTCGTGGCCCTTGCCGCAGGCGATCACCAGATCGCCGGCGCTGGCCATGCTCAGCGCGGTATAGATGGCCTCCCCCCGGTCGCCGATACGCCAGTAGCCCTCACCCTCTGTGCGTCCGGCCTGTTCGCAGCCCCGGGCCACCTCAGCCATGATGTCCTCCAGCGATTCGGTGCGCGGATCCTCCGCGGTGATGATCACGCGGTCGGCCAGGCGCCCGGCGATCTCGCCCATCCAGGCGCGCTTGGCCACGTCCCGCAGCCCCGCCGAGCCAAAGACCACGATCACCTGCCCCTCGGTCAGTTCCCGCGCCGTGCTCAGCGCCTTGTCCATGGCGTTGGGCGTGTGCGCAAAGTCCACGATGGCTGTAAAGGGCTGACCGGCATCGATGCGCTCCATGCGTCCCTGCACGCCGCGCACCTGCGCGATGCCCGCGGCGATGGCCTCCGGCGCCACGCGCTGCGACCAGGCCACCGCCACCGCCGCCAGGATATTGTGCACGTTATAGCGGCCCACCAGCGGGGAACTGACGCGTAACATTCCGTCCGGCATGGTGACGGCGAAATGTAGCCCCGAGGGGCTGACGCTCACCTCGGTGGCGCGGAAATCGACACCGGCATCCACGCCATAACAGAGCTGCCGGTCCGCAGGAATGTCCTTGAGCAGGTCGTACGACGAGTCGTCGCGGTTGAGCACGGCGACCTTGTCCACGCCCGGCTTGCGGTAGGAGGTGGCCAGGCCGCGGAACAGGCGTGCCTTGGCCTGCTGGTACGCCTCCAGGCTACCGTGATAGTCCAGGTGCTCGTGGGTGATGTTGGTCACGGCCGCTACGTCGTACTCCACCGCGGCCACCCGGTGCTGCGCGAGGCCGTGGGAGGTGGTCTCCACCACAGCATACTCCATGCCGGCCGCCACCATCTCCGCCAGATAGGCCTGCACCTCCGGCGCGTCGGGAGTGGTTGTGTGAAAGCCTGTGGGCGATTCCTCGCCGCCGATGGTGGCGGCCACGGAGTCGATCGCGCCCACGGCATGCCCCGCTGCCGCCAGGATGCCCGCCACCAGACGCGTGGTGGTCGTCTTCCCGTCAGTGCCGGTGATGCCGATGACCTTGAGCCGGCGCCCGGGATAGCCGCGCAGCCCCGCGTGAAGATACGCCAGCGCCTCGCGGGCATCGGGCACGATCACATGTGGGACGCCGGCCAGCTCCCGCAGGTCCCGCTCTACGACACAGGCCACTGCACCCGCGCACAGCGCGGCAGGCACAAAGCGGTGCCCGTCGATACTGACGCCCGGGATGGCCACGAACAGGTCGCCGGGCGTGATCTCGCGCGAGTCCTCGCAGACGTTGCCAATCTCGAACGATGTGCCCGCGGCAGGCCAGTCGAGACGCCGGGCGGCCGGCAGCCCGTCGATCAGGGGATTCAGAGCAACCATGGAGACCTCTCTTGAGCGCTTGCTTGTGCGGCGGGATTGTATCCTGCCCCGCCGGTTGGGTGCAAAACAGGCTCCGGTGCCAGCGACACCGGAGCCTGCGCAGTGCGTGCCAATCGTAGCGCGGCCAACGGCCTAGTCGACCATCTCCCGCAGCAGTCCCTTGAGGACGGCCTTGCGCCGGCGCGCCTGACCCTTGCGATCGTACTCGCGCGACACCTCGTCGTAGGACACGAGTTTGTCAAGGGCCTTGGCCCAGGCGCCTGACTCGATGGGCGTGTGCTGGATCGACGTGCGCACGATCCGAATCGCCCCCTCGACCGGGCAGACGTGCTCGCAGGCGCCGCAGTGGATGCAGAAACGCTCATCCACGCTGACCTTTTCACCATCGTAGGTAATCGTATCCGTAGGGCAGACGTCGGCGCAGGCCTGGCATCCCGGCGGGCAAAGTGACACATCCAGGTAGACGCGGCCCAGATACGGCTTGATCACCGTAAAGGCGCCCTCGGGACCCAGTTCCATGCACCGTGTGCAAGAGATGCAGGTGCTGCGATCCACCTCGACGTTGCTCACGACCACCACATTGCCGTCCGCATCCCGTTCGATCTGCGCGCTGATGCTGCCGGTGGGGCAGCGCTCGATATAGCTCACATCGGTGGAGGCCGCGGCGGCTTCCTGGCTCACCCGCATACGGTGCAGCAGATAGGGAAAGGCCTCGCCCTTGATCACAGGGATCTCGGGCTTGCCATCCACGGTCATGTGATAGGCGTGCGTGGGGCAGACAGCCGCACACTCTCCGCACAGGCTGCACCTGGTCTCGTCGATGTCGATGGACGGCTCGGTCACCACACGCCCATCCACCAACTCGCCTTCGCTGAGGGTGATCGCCTCCCTCGGGCAGACCAGGCTGCAGATCACGCAGCCGCAGCACCGGTCGCGGTCCAGCGTCAGTTCGACCCGGCGCAGGACCATGGGGCGCAGTAGCGTCAGGCGCTCGGCGGTATCGGTCTTGATGATGTTGCCACGTGTCGCCATGGATTATGCCCTCCCCTCGGCCGGCACCCGGCTCAGATCGGCGACCAGCTCGCCGTGATGGTCGTACACCAGCACCTCCAGCGCCATATCGCCGGGCGCAGCGTGCGTCGCGCAGGCGTTGCAGGGATCATAGGCGCGGAACGCCATCTCCACCCGGTCCAACAGCCCCTGGGTGATCTCTTTGCCCCCGCCGATCAGCGCCTGCGCCGCCTTTTTCACCGACATGCAGATCGCGGCATTGTTGTTGGTCGTGCCCACGATCAGGTTCACTTTTGTCAGGATGCCCTGCTCGTCGGTGATATAGTGGTGCGTCAACAGGCCGCGCGGTGCTTCCACGATCCCCACGCCCTCGCTGGGCGTCTCGGTCGGGATTGTGCGTATGTCTGGATCGGTGAGTTCCTCGTGCCGGGCAAAGGCCAGCACCTTTTCACCGGCGTGAAGCATCTCCACCAGACGCGCCCAGTGCGTGGCCAGCGTGGCATGCACCGGCTTGCCGCCCATATAATCATAGAACTCTTCATAGGCCTGCTGCGCCAGCGGCGTCGAGAGGCCCTCGGTGACATTGAGACGCGCCAGCGGCGTGGAGCGGTAGACGCCGCTCCCCATGCCGTCGACCATCCCCTGCCACCCAAAATGTTTGAGATAGGGGAACTTGATGTACGTCCAGGGCTCGACGTGCTCGGCGATGTGTTGGGCGTACTCAGCGGGCGGGTAGTAGGCCACCTCGCGTCCCTCGACATCCACGACGCGCACGTTGCCATCGTAAAAGTTGAGTTGCTTGTTCTCGTCCACCAGACCCAGACTGTGGGTGCGATGCAGGTAGGTGTCGCCCATGATCATGTCATGGTATTCCTGGCTTCCCAGCACCATATCGCGCCACAGGCCCAGGCTGAACTGGCCGAACTCGACCATGCTCTCGCCGATCTCGATCAGGCGCGCCTGCATCTCGGGCGTCACGGCCTTGGCCACGCCACCGGGGAGCGCCATCACCGGGTGCACAAAGCGGCCGCCCAGCATGGCGATCACCTCGTGAGACTCGCCCAGGTGCCGCAACACGCGCTGGCCCAGCCGCACGCCCAGTTTGCTGATCATCCCCAGGATGTTACGCTGGGCGGGGTCGGCGTCAGGCCCGACGAAAAAGTCGGGACCGGAGAGCACGAAAAAGTGCGTGGCGTGGTCGCCCGCAACAAAGGCATTGTACGCCAACTCGCGGATGCGCCGGCCCGCGGGAGGCGGCGTGACGCCGTACACGGCGTCGCCGGCCTTGACCGAGGCCATGTGGTGTGCCAGCGGACACACGCCGCAAATGCGCTGCGTGATACGCGGCATCTCCTCCACAGGGCGCCCCTCGCAAAAGCTCTCAAAGCCGCGAAACTCGGGCACCTGGTAGTAGGCGTTCTCGACATCCCCCTGGTCATCGAGGAACAAGGTGATCTTGCCGTGGCCTTCCAGCCGGGTGATCGGATCTATGGTGATGCGCTTCACGCGTGCACTCCTTCCCCGCGCGCGCCGTCGCGCTGCGTCTCACAGCGCTGGCCAGACTCCAGCGGGCTCTTTTTCAGGCCATGCAGCAGCGAGGCCCCGAGGCTGAACCGGTAAAAGGTCCCCACCGGGTCCACGATGGTGCTCACCACGCGGCGAATCTCGGCATCGCTCTCGCCCGCCATGCCTGCCACGATCGCGTCCAGCAGCTCCGAGCCCTGGTCGAGCACCCCATCGGGAGCGCCATAGCAGCCGCGGCAGGGCATCCCGGCCTTGACGCACAGCGCGCCGCAGCCTGCGTGGGTGGCCGGCCCGGCACAGACGAGCCCCTGCTCCAACAGGCAGCGCTCGGGATCGGGAATGATCTCGTGAGGACGGAAGAACCGCTCCACCTGAATCTTGCCGGTACGGACGCGCGGGCACTGGTCGCAGACGGTGCGCGGGTCCACACCGAGCAGGCTCCCCGCTTCTGGCAACCGGTTTTCGACCACCGCCGTGATAGCGTTCCAGATCTGCTCGTGGTTGGGCGGGCAGCCCGGGATCGTAAAGTCGATGGGCACCACCTGCTCCAGTGTCCGCAGTTGCACCGTGAGAGCCGGCAGTGTCAGGTCCCCTTCCGGCATGGCAGTGCGTGGCGCGAACATGACCTTGTCGGGATTATCGGTCGTCGGCGTCTCAAAAGCGGCCCGCGCCAGGGCGTGATCCGGGCCCTTGATGTTGCCCAGCCCGGGGATGCAGCCTTCGGAAGCGCACGAGCCAAAGGCCACCAGCACCTTGCTCTTGTTTCGGAGCAGGTGGGCGATGTGCTCGTCTTCATCGGTGCGAATGGCGCCGTTGAACAGGCACACATCGATGTGCTTGTCGTCCATCGCCTCCACGTCGCTGTACTTGAAATCCATCGCGCAGGGCCAGAACACGATATCGGCCAGCTTGGCCAACTCCAACAGGTGCTCGCCCAGCTCGACGATGGCGATATCGCACCCGCCGCAGCTCGAGGCCCAGTACACGGCCAGTTTCAGCTTGTCCATATTCCCCCTCTATGCCGTCAGGCCACGGTGACTGCGGGCTGTTTGAGCGCCGCCGACATCTCCGCGATCAGGCCGGGAAGAGCGCCCCGATCCAGGGCTCCCAGCTCTACAAAGCGCACGCGCCCCGGCTGGATGCCCATCTGAGCCAGCACCGTGTCCAGCAGCGCCACCTTGCTGCGACCCAGGTAGGTGCCCCGCTTATAGTGGCACTCACCCTCGCTGCAGCCCGCCACCAGCACGCCATCGGCGCCCTGCGAGAGCGCCAGCAGGATCATCCCCGGATCGACGCGCCCGGAGCAGGGTAGATTCACGATGCGCAGGCTGTCGCTCTGCATCGCATCCAGGGCCGCCCACTCGGCGTCTGAGCGCATGCTCCACTGGCACACAAAGACCAGTATGCGCGGCTCGGGCGACACGCCCTGCAGATAGGTACCCTTGTCCAACCAGCCCCCGGCGCCCATGCGCGCGATCAACTCATCGTTGGCATAGTCTTCCAGCGTGATAGAGCCAGAGGGGCAGGCGGCTACGCACACGCCACAATGCATGCACAGCGTATGGTCCACCTGGGCCACCGTGCGCTCCTCGCCGTTGACCATGACCGGCTTGCGCTCGATGGCGCCGTAGGGACAGGCCCGCGTGCAGACTGCACAGCCGGAGCAGAGCGCCGTGTCCACCTCGGCAAAGGGACCGGGCGCCTCGTAGCCCTCCGCGATAGCGATGGTGCGGATGGCCTTCATCACCTCTGAGATGTGTATCTCCTGCGGGCAGCGCGGGTAGCAGGCGTCGCAGGCCGAGCAGAGCCAGATCTCGCGACTGGAGAGCACCTCCTGCCTGAGGCCCATTCCGGCCTTGCGCAGGATCAGCCTCGGGTTGAAGGTAGGGTCATAGCGCCGCACCAGACAGGTCGCGGCACAGGTGCCGCAGGACCAGCACTTGATCAGGTTCTCCCCGCCGGGAATCGCCATGACCTCCCGCATAAAGCCGCGGTCGAGTTCGCTGGATCGGATCATCAGCTCAGCTCCTCCCCTCCCGGCAGGTCATCGCCGGCAACAGCCATGAGTTGGGCCATCTGCGGCGAGGCTTTCCAGCGGCGCAGGCGGCGCTCGATCGAGTCCCGCGCGCCGCGGTTCTCGGACTTGATCTGTTCCTTTGGCAGGCTCTTGAGCGTCTGGCTCATCTCGGTGATCACGCGAGCGTACTTTTCACCCTCGGCCGCCGAGATCCACTCCACCCGGAAGCGCTCGGGGCTGATGCCCAGGCGCTCGACGGCCTCCTTCAGGCGGTCGAAACGCTTGGCAGCCACCTGCTGACCGGTGATATAGTGGCAGTCCTGCGGGTGGCAACCGGAGAGCAGCACCATGCCCGCGCCGCGCCGGTAGGCCTCCAGCACAAAGTCCTGGTCCATACGGGCCGAACACATCACGCGGATGCCGCGCGAGTCGGCCGGGTACTCGAAATGGCTGGTGCCGGCCATGTCGGCGCCGCCGTAAGAGCACCAGTGGCACATGAACGCCACGATCTTTTCCTCGGGGTTATCCTGCAGCAGCGCCCGTAGCTGCGCCACGATCTCGGCATCGGTAAAGTGGTCCTGCGAGATGGCGCTATGCGGGCACTCGGCGACGCAGCCGCCGCAGCCGTGGCACTTGGCCGAAGTGATCTTGGCAGGCTCGCCGGTGACGCAGCTGATGGCGCCATAGGGGCAGGCAGGCACGCAGAGCCCGCACTTTATTCCCTTGGCGCTGACGCAGACGTTCTCATCGACACTGGCGATGATCGGCTCGATCTCCCAGGTGTCCGACGACAGCACGCGCGCCGCACGCGCCGCCGCCGCGCTGCCCTGGGCCACGCTGGCCGGGATATCCTTGGGGCCCTGAGCGGCACCTGCCAGGAACACGCCGTCGGTGGGCGAGTCCACCGGCCGCAGCTTGGGGTGGTACTCCATAAAGAACCCGCCCGGGCTGCGCGAGAGCGTGAGCTTGGTGGAGACGTCGCCCGCATCGGCGCGAGGGATCGCTGCCGCCGAAAGCACCACCAGATCGGTCTCCAGTTCCAGCACCTGGCCCAACTCCTGATCCTCAGCCTCGACATAGAGGTTGTGGGTCACCGGGTCCTCGGTGATCTGCGAGGGCCGCCCGTGGATAAAGCGGATGCCCATCTCGCGCGCCCGGTTGTAGAACTCTTCATAGCCCTTGGCCGGGGTACGGATGTCCATGTAAAAGATGCTGATCTCCATATCGGGGATCATCTGCTTCATCAGGATCGCATTCTTGATGGCGTACATGCAGCAGAATCCGGAGCAGTACTCATTGAACCGCTTGTCGCGGGAGCCGACGCACTGGATGATGGCCATGCTTTTCGGCTCGCGCCCGTCCGAGGGACGCACCAGGCGCCCCACCGTGGGCCCGGCGGAGTTGTCCAGGCGCTCGAGTTCCATGGCGGTGATCACATTCGGATAGGCGCCAAAGCCGTACTCGGGGATCACCGTGGGATCAAAGCTCTCAAAGCCCGTGGCCACAATGATCGAGCCCACGTCCAATTCGACGTATTCGGACTCCTGGCCAAAATCGATTGCATCGCGGTGCCCGCAGGCCGTAACGCATTTGTAGCACTGGATGCAGTTGTCCATATCGATGGCATAGATCAAGGGCACGGCCTGGCCGTGGGGCACATCGATCGCCTTGCGCGGGGCCAGGCCCATCTCAAAGGTGTTGGGCACCTCGATGGGACAGACCACTGCGCAGTCGCCACAGCCGGTGCAGTTCTCGGCGATCACGTACCAGGGCTTGCGGTTGATGCCCACCCGGAAATTGCCGATATAGCCATCGACCCGCTCGACCTCAGAGTAGGAGAGAATCTCGACCTTGGGATGACGCGCCGCGTCAACCATCTTGGGTGCAAGTATTCAAATACTACAGTCCATGGTTGGAAAGGTCTTGTTGAGCTGGGCCATGGTGCCCCCGATGCTCTGCTCCCTTTCCACCAGATAGGTGTGGATCCCCATGTCGCCCAGATCCAGCGCCGCGCTGATGCCCGCCACGCCGCCCCCGATGACCATGGCCTTTTTCGTCACCGGCACGGTGATGGGGGTAAGCGGCTCGACATAAGAGACCTTGGCTACCGCGGCGGCCACCAGTTCCTTGGCCTTGAGCAGGGCGGCCTCGGGTTCGTGAGAGTGCACCCAGGTGTCCTGCTCGCGGATGTTGGCCATCTCCATGAGGAAGGGGTTAAGCCCGGCCTCTGCCACGCAGGCCCGAAAGGTAGGCTCGTGCATCCGCACGCTGCAGGCCGCCACCACCACACGGTTCAGATTGTGCGCGACAATGTCCTGCTTGATGGCGTTCTGGCCCGGGTCGCCGCACATGTACAGGTTCGTGCGCGACCAGACGACCCCGGGCAGCGACTTGGCATAGTCCGCCACCTCTTCGGGGTCAATGACGCTGGCGATATTGGAACCGCAGCTACACACGTACACACCGATGCGCAGATCCTGGCTGTCTGTCATCCATCCACTCCTGATCTGGCGTTCATATCCGAAATCCTTCAATCTATAGCATAACGGTGGCCGCGGCGGCGCCTGCAGCGAGCAGCGCGCGACCACGGCCCCGGCAAGATCGATCCTTACGGATTCAACAACTCTTCAAATAGCCGCTTGACCACTTCCCGCCGCGTCTTTTGCCTCAGCACCTCGGGGGTCGCCAGTGAGAGCGCCTCTTTGGGGCAGAACTTGACGCACTGCGGGCCGTCCTCTTCATCGGCGCACAGGTCGCAGATCTCGGCCATCTTGTGGGCCGGATTCAGGACAATGGCACCAAAGTCACAGGCCTCAACGCACCAGCCGCAGCCGTCACACTTGGTCTCGTCGATGTGAATCACGCCGGTCTGCGGGTCCTGGGTGAGCGCGTCGCGCGGGCAGGCGAGCACACAGGGGGCGTCGGCGCACATGCGGCAACTGATAGCCGTCATGGTGACGGGCTCGATGCGGACGACACGGATGCGCGAGAGGCTGGGATCAAAGACCCCGTGTTTGGTGGCTGAGCAGACGTACTCGCAGATGCGGCAGCCGGTGCAGAGATCCGGATCACAGATAATGTGCTGGAATGCTGGCTGCGTCATCTAGCCCTCCTTCACGGCCGCGCCGGCCGGGACAGTGTCGACTCCGATCTC
>CAZMAI010000071.1:0-12295 GCA_964564195.1 uncultured Anaerolineales bacterium
CCACAATGAGATCAGTCGATATGGACATTTCGGGCACGCGCGCCCGCACACGGGCTACCAGGTCAGTGTACTGGGCCGCGCTCATCGGCCGGCCCATCCGCTTGAGAACCGCGTCGCTGCCGCTCTGCAGCGGGAGGTGGAGTTGACGGCACAGTCTGGGATTATCCCACAGTGCCAGCAGTTCCTCATCGACATCCCATGGCTCCAGGCTGGAGAGCCTGATCCGCGGAACCGTAGTGCGCTCCAGCATCTGCCTGACCAGCGTTGCCAGACGGACCCCGGTGCCCCCCGTGCAGTTATCCTGGAGATCTCTCCCGTAGGCGCCGATGTTCACCCCCGAAAGTACGACCTCCTGGGCGCCATCGCCGGTGCGCTCACGCACCTCCTCCAGCACCTGGGATAGCGGCCGGCTGCGCGAAGCACCGCGGGCGATGCATACCACACAATACGTGCAGTGGTTGTCACAGCCATCCTGCACCTTGATAAAGGCCCGCGTTCTCCCCCGCCAGGCGGCAGCCTCGCCATCGCATGCGGAAGCGTTCTCGCCCGCTATCCCGGATGCGCTCTCCATCAGCGCGAGGGCCTGCTCCTTGCGTGCATTGGGAATCACCAGCGCTACGCCGGGCAGGGCACCCGCCTTCTCTGGGGACATGGTGGCGAAACAGCCGATCACCGCAACACGGACCTGCGGAGCCTGGCGGTGCAACTGCCGGATCGCCTGGCGCGACTTGCGCGCCGCAACGTGCGTCACCGTGCAGGTATTGATTACGGCCCAGTCCGCCTCGCGCGGATCGTCCACCACCGCGTGCCCGCCTGCGCGCGCGTCGCGAGCCAGGGCCTCGATCTCTGCCTCGTTCAGCCTGCAGCCCAGCACCGAAAGATGCACCCTCATGCGCCGCACTCCACCTGCCACACAACAAGAGCACCCCGTCCGGGCCGGGGTGCTTGCATCACTGGCAACTCTGGTTCATCCATCCAGATCATCGTACGGAAACACCTCTGTCCAGCTGGCAGCCGCCCGTATCTCCGGATCGTCAGAGTAGAGACCACGCCTCTCGGGAGGGATCAAGTCCGATATGCGCCGCATGATCTCATGTCCGATCTCCTCCAGCTCATCGCGCCGGGCCTGACCCTTGCCTGATGCACGAAGCGGACCAAATGGCTCTCCGATGCGCACGGTCACCGCCGCGCGCCGGAGCCGCGCCGCGCTGCGCAGAACCTCAGGCATGCCATCGATGCCGACCGGCAGGATACGGGCTCCCGAGCGGGCGGCGAGGAAAGCAGTCCCCGGACGCGCATAGCGCAGCGTCTGCGCCCAGGATCCCGCCTCTGGGAATACGCCCAGAAACCCGTTGCCGCGGAGCACCCGCTCCGCCTGGCGCAGCGCAGCCCGCGAACCCACCGAGCCACGCCGCACGCGCAGGGCGCCCCAGAGAGTCGGAATCCAACGCACAATCGCCGGCGCGCCCGGCAGCTGCAGCCCCGCCAGATATTCCATATGCACCGGTGCTACGGCCACCATCAGGGCGGGATCACCAAAGTGGAAATGATTACCGACAACAATCACCGGCCCGCTGTCGGGCCAGTTCTCCATGCCTATCACGGTGACGCGAGCCAGCAGGCGAAAGGCAAGACGCGCCAGTGAGTGCAGGACCGCCCGGCGGGCACTAACGAACGGAGATGCTTTCAGCGTCTGAGCCACGTCGCCGGTTCCGGACGTGCTAGGCAACATCGGTGACCTGTGCTGTGGCCGACCGCTTGTAGCCCGCGCGGACAAACATCAACATCGCCAGCCCTGCCAGCAAAAAGGCGCCGATGGCGAGGATGGCCACGCGCTGGCCCATCTGCTCTGCGAGCAAGGCCGCATGCCCGCTAGCCCGGTACCAGAGCGCCATCTCCGCAGCCACAAAGCCATACACAGCCGGCCCAATAAAGGCCGACCCCTGACCTGCCACCGCAAAGAAAGAGTAGAACTCGGCGCTCTGATCGTCAGGGCTCATCTCGCCCACAATGGCCCGGCTCAGAGATTGGATGCCTGCCATCGCAAAGCCCGCAAAGGCCCCTACGATGAAAAAGCCCATCGTCGTCTGCACCAGGAACATGGCCGCAATCACCAGGACCATCATAACGAGCGACGCGATCAGCGACTGCCGCGCATCCAGCTTGCGCGCCAGATGCCCAAAGGCCCAGGCGCCAAACACGTTGGTGACATTCACCACGATCACGAACAATATCAGGTCCTGCTGCCCCATCCCGAAAAGCACCGCACCGATGATCGAGGCAAAGTTCAGGGCCATCAGGACGCCACCGTTAAACACGACATATGCGCCAATGTACTTGAGAAACTCTCTAAAGCTCCCTGCCCTGCGCACCGTCTTGCCCAGACGCGCCCGGGCGATAGTGAAATAGTTCTCGCCTGGCGGTAGCCCGCGCGACTCGCCCCGCTCGGCAAGCCAGAGAAAGACCGGCACCGCGGCAAGGGCATAGTACGCCGCCGTAATCACCATCGCCAACCGCGCCATAAAGGCCCCTGGGTACAGCATAATCAGCGGGAGAATGATCAAGAGACAGATGATTCCCCCCAGCGAACCGATCGCCCATCCGTTGCCCGAGATGGCCGCGATCTCATCGGGATGTGCGATGTCCACCAGGAGGGCATTGTAGAATACCTGAGCGCTGCGATAGCCAAACTCTGCTATGATGAATAGCCCCATACCGAGGGCTATATCACCCTGTTCAACAAAAAAGAGGGCGGCGGTTGCGCCCACCGAGACCGCAGTAAAGAGCAGCAGGAAACGCTTCTTGCGGCGCGCATAGTCAGCCACGGCCCCCAGGATCGGCGATGTGAGCGCGACCGCGATCATGGCCACTGCCAGCGAGAGGCCCCACAGACGCGAGCCCTCGGCACCGCCCACCACGGTGCCCTTGAGATAGGCCGCGTACACAGCCAGCAGAACGACGGCGGCATAGGCCGAGTTGCCAAAATCATACAGGTACCAGGCCCAGATCTCCCGCCTGCTGGCGCGAGGCGCCCGGACACCGGTTTCGGAGCTTGCTACAGATGCCGACATTGACTCTACTCTCCAATCACTCATCATGCTAACAATACACGGAACACGGCGAGCGGCGCCCAGAGACTGTCTGGTGCATCTCATCACCAGCCGGGAGCCCGCTACCTTGACACATTCCCATACCACGAATAGAATCGCTCTACCTTGAGCAAAGCTGTTCCGGAGATTATCAGATGCTTGACTATAGACCAAAAAGAGCAGCGCTCACAATCGGCGTCCTGCTCATCGCGGTGGCCCTGAGCGGTTGCCTGAGCCATTCCGGCCCCAATGCCGACAAGCTCAGCTACAACCTGCCGACAACGCTATCGATCGAGCGTGGGGCGGCGCTGTACAGCACCAATATCGTCTATGAGTCCTTCTCGGAGGATGGCGTCTGGCTCGTCATCGACGGTCAGCGCGCCCTAAAACGCAAAGGGGACTCGGTCAGCTGGGCAGGTTCTTTTCGACCCGAGACAGAGACGGAGTTGGACCTGCGCGTGATCTGGACCACCGAAGAGAAGGTGGATCTCGCGGGAACGGCCAAGGTCACAGTGAACAATGTGGTCCCACAGAAACGCGGCATTGCTACGACGTCGCCCATCACCTTTAGCGGGCCTGTCGCCTATGGCGTCGCCAAAGACAGCTTTATCCCGGGTACCACTCTCTCTTATGTGGGCGCCACCGAGCAGGGCGCACAGCTGGCCGGTCTGGATGCAGACTATCCCTATCGCCAGATCGGAGATTCCATCCTCTGGGAAGGGACCTTGCGCGACGGCGTCTATCTGCGCGCTGAACTGCGCACAGTGCAGTTCGACAACAACGGCCTCCGATTGGCGGGCATCGCGACGCTGTGGCTGGGCGAATAGCCACCTGTGCATTGGTGTCGACAGGCGAACCACGGGCGGCCCAGAAGCCTCCTTTGTGTTCTATTATGAAAGCCTGTATAATATGTCGTAGTTGAGATCTTGCGAGGAGAGAGAGCGTGGACAATTTCGAGCACCGCACCGTTATGAGCAATGGAGAGGAGACCTCGGAGCAGCCCGATCATCCGATGACAGAGTTGCTTGAGCAGGAGTTCTCCCATGTCATCCCCCAGCACGGAGAGACGCTGGAGGGGACTATCGTGGAGATCAACTCCAACGAGATCGTCGTCGACATTGGGTGCAAATCCGAAGGCATTGTGCCTGCCCGCGACCTTGATCGCATGGATCCCGAGATGCTGGAAGAACTCGCCGTAGGCGACACCGTGTTCGTCTACGTGGTGCGCAGCCAGGACCAGTCAGGCAACAGCATTCTTTCGCTGTCGCGCGCCCTGATGGAGACCGACTGGCAAAAGGCCAGCGAGATGTTTGAGGCCGAAGAGGTTTTTGAGGGCACCGTCTCCAGCTGCAACCGCGGCGGTGTCATCGTCCGCGTTGGCCGTGTGCGCGGATTTGTGCCAGCTTCGCAAATCGCCAGTATCCGGCTCAGTCGCTCCGACAGCGAAGAGGAACGGATCGAGCGCCTCGGCGAACTGGTCGACCAGAAATTCATGTTCAAGATCATTGAGCTGGACCGCCGCCGCAATCGCCTGATTCTGTCCGAGAGGGCTGCGATGCGCGAGTGGCGACAGGATCAAAAGGACCGCCTGCTCGATGAACTCGCGGAAGGCGAGACCCGGAAGGGCACCGTGAGCAGCCTGTGTGACTTTGGCGCCTTTGTCGACCTCGGTGGCGCTGACGGCCTGATCCACCTCTCCGAGCTTTCCTGGAGTCGCGTGGGGCATCCGCGAGAAGTGCTCAAAGTCGGGCAAGAGGTGGAGGTTTATGTCCTGGGCGTGGACCGCGATCGCAAGCGTATCGCGCTCAGCCTCAAGCGCCTCAAGGCCGAGCCCTGGACCACGGTTGAGGAGCGCTATGAGATCGGCCAACTGGTCAAAGCCACGGTCACCAAGATCACCGATTTTGGCGCATTTGCGCGGCTGGATGAAGAGATCGAGGGCCTTATCCACATCTCTGAGCTTTCGGAGGACCGCATCGGGCATCCGAGTGAGGTCGTAACCGAGGGCCAGGAGTTGGAGCTGAGGATCATCCGGATCGACGCGGCCAGGCAGCGTATGGGGCTCAGCCTCAGGCGCGTGAACGAGGACCAGTATTTCGCGGACTATGACTGGAGCGCGGCCGGCGACGACAGCGACGACTCGGACAGCTACTAGGATCCGAATGCGCTGACCTGTGCGGTCAGTGCCGGGCACCCCGGGGCAACCGGGCTGAACCGAACAACACGAGGGGGCTGGTGTATAGACACACGCGGCTCCCTCTTGCTATCCCCGGGTTCCTGCAGGGCATGAGGAGATGGTGTATAATAGAGATGCTAGGAGCAAGTCATCCACGGCAAAGTCATGCCACTATGCAACGGAGCCACCCATACTCCGTATAGATTGAGCAATCAGCTCAGGTCTTATCGTATACGGCTTACGCAAGGAGAATCATGGCTAACGGATTCGATCGGTTCAGCAGGGGCGCACGGCAGTCCCTGAGCATGGCTCAGGAGGAAGCTCGGCGGCTGAACCATCGGTACATTGGTACCGAACATCTTTTGCTGGGACTCATGCGGGAGGAAAAAGGCGAGGCCGCCCGTATCCTCACCGAGATGGGGCTTTCTATAGGCCAGCTTAGAGACGCAGTCGAGCGCATGGTCGGCACGGGCGATCGCGCCCCGGCCAGCCTTCAGCTCGGAGAACAGACCAAGAAGGTTATTCAGCTCGCCATCGACGAGTCCAAGCGGCGCGGTCACGAGCAGATCGGCACCGAGCACCTGCTTATGGCGCTCGTGCACCTGCCCGACTCTATGGCGGCGGCGGTCCTCGAGGGACTGGCGATCAATCTCGACGTGCTTAACCGGCGCCTGCGCTACTTTATGAATGAGCGACCGGCCGCTCCGGCCAGTGCGACGCCGACGCCAGCGCGGCGCGGCTCGCGCGGCAGCAGCCGGGAATCGAGCGCTGCCTCGAGCAAGGAAAAGTCGCTGCTGGAGCAGTTGAGCACAGACCTCACCAATCTTGCCGAGGAAGGCGAGTTGGACCCCGTGATCGGCCGTCAGACGGAGATCGAGCGGGTGATCCAGATCCTGGCGCGCCGCACCAAGAACAACCCGGCACTCATCGGAGAGCCCGGCGTGGGCAAGACGGCGATAGTCGAGGGCCTGGCTCAGCGCATCATCGACGGGCACGTGCCCGGGGACCTGCGCAACAAGCGGTTGGTCCGCCTGGATGTCGGCTCGCTGGTGGCGGGCACCATGTATCGCGGCCAGTTCGAAGAGCGCCTCAAGAAGGTCATCGACGAGATAAAATCCACTGACACGGTGCTCTTTATCGACGAGTTGCACATGCTGGTGGGTGCTGGCTCCGCCGGCAGCTCCATGGACGCCGCAAACATACTAAAGCCGGCGCTGGCGCGCGGAGAACTGCAATGCATCGGCGCAACGACGTTGGACGAGTATCGCAAGCATATCGAGAGCGACTCGGCACTGGAGCGACGCTTTCAGCCGGTGTTTGTCGGCGAGCCCTCTCAGGAGGAGACGCTCGAGATCCTGCGGGGTATCCGCGCACGGTACGAAGAGCACCACGGCCTGCAGATCACCGATGAGGCCCTGAGCGCGGCAGCCAGGTTGGCCACCCGCTATGTTCCGGACCGGTTCCTGCCTGACAAGGCCATCGACCTGGTCGATGAGGCGGCCTCGCGCGTGCGCGTCTTTCACGTGCTGCACCCGGAAATGCAGGAGCAGAAAGAAGCACCTATTGCCCGCCCGGAGCACGCGACGCTGCTGGGGCCGGTCGCTGACGCGGATGCGGACTATTCCCTCACCGACGACCTGCAATTCGAGGCAGAGGAAGAGGGCCTGGTCGTGACCGCAGAAGATATCGCCGAAATCGTGGCGATGTGGACCGGTGTCCCCGTCACCAGCATCGCAGAGGAAGAGTCCCTGCGGCTGCTGCGCATGGAGGACACGCTCCATGAACGGATCGTGGGTCAGGAGGAGGCCATCCGCACGCTGGCGCGCTCTGTACGCCGCGCCCGGGCGGGCCTCAAGGATCCTCGCCGCCCGATCGGGTCGTTCATCTTCCTGGGCCCGACAGGCGTCGGCAAGACCGAGCTGTCCAAGGCCCTGGCCGAGTTCATGTTCGGCAGCGAAGAAGCGCTGCTTCAGTTTGACATGTCCGAGTTCATGGAGCGGCACACGATCTCACGTTTGGTCGGTGCGCCGCCAGGCTATGTGGGCTATGAGGAAGCCGGCCAGCTGACCGAGGCGATCCGTCGCCGGCCCTACTCGGTGATCTGCTTTGACGAGATCGAAAAGGCGCACCCCGAGGCCTTTAACATGCTCCTCCAGATCATGGAAGAGGGCAAGCTGACCGATGCCAAGGGGCGCAAGGTCGATTTCCGAAACGCGATCATCATCCTGACCTCCAACATCGGCAGTTCGGACATCTCGAGGGATTCCGCGTTGGGCTTTTCCTCGGCTCGCCAGCCGGAGGGCAGCGAGAGCGAATATCGCGAGATGAAGAGCAAGCTGATGCGCGAGTTGCGACGGCTCTTCCGTCCCGAGTTTCTGAACCGCGTGGATGAGGTGGTCGTGTTTCACGAACTCACCCGCTCGGACATTGAGCAGATCGTCGAGATCCAGCTGAGATTGCTGAACGATCGCCTGGCCGAGCAGAACGCGACGCTGGAGCTGACCGATGCCGCCCGAGAGCTTCTTGTGACCGAGGGCTTTGACCCGCAGTACGGGGCACGACCCCTCAAGCGGGCCATCCAGCGGCTCATTGAAGACCCGCTGGCGGAAAGGCTTCTGGGGCTGGAGCCCGCTACGCGCACAGTGGTGGCTGACGCTCAGGATGGCGAGATCGTCTTTGAGACCCGCGAGGACATCGCAGAGCCAGAAACGCTGCTCTCGGGGGAGAAAAGGTAGATGCCCAGGCCGCAGCGCCGCTTTGTCTGTGAAAACTGCGGCGCTACCCAGTCTGGATGGATGGGGCGTTGCCCCGAATGTGGTGAATGGAACACGATGGTGGAGACGCTTGTCGATCCGCCATCGCGTTCCGCTGTAGTGGGCAGCACATCCTCTGCTCAAGCCCTCAGCACGCAGGCCTATGCGCTGGATACGATCCCGCCCTACTCCCAAAGCCGCGTGCCAGTCCCCATGGAGGAGCTGAGCCGCGTCCTGGGCGGCGGCATCGTCCCGGGAAGCGTCGTCCTGATCAGTGGCGACCCGGGCATCGGCAAATCCACGCTCCTGCTTCAACTGGCGGCCCAACTGGGCCAGGGTCCCGGACAGGTACTCTATGCCTCGGGCGAGGAATCGCTCCAGCAGATCAAAATGCGCGCCGACCGGCTGGCCATGCGCTCAGAGAACCTCCTGGTCTTGAGCGAAACCAATCTGGCCCAGATTCTGGGGCAGATCGAGCAGGTGCGCCCCTCCCTCGCGATCGTCGACTCGGTGCAATCGATCTACACGGAGGAACTCAGCGCCTCCCCGGGCAGCGTCAGCCAGGTGCGCGAGTGCGCCTCGGCGTTGCAGCGGCAGGCCAAGGAACTGGGTGTAGCCACCTTCCTCGTGGGTCATGTCACCAAGACGGGCAACATCGCGGGGCCGCGCGTGCTCGAGCACATCGTCGATGCGGTCCTGTACCTGGAGGGTGAACGTTTTCACAGCTACCGGTTGCTGCGGAGCGTCAAGAATCGCTTTGGCTCGACCAACGAAGTGGGCGTATTCGAGATGACGGACAAGGGCATGACCGAGGTGGCCAACCCCTCGCAGGTCTTTCTCGAGGAGCGGATTGAGCAAGCCACCGGCTCGACTGTGGCCGTCACCATGGAGGGCACGCGGCCGATCCTCGTCGAGGTCCAGGCGCTGGTCAGCCCCGGCATCCCGGAGCGCCCCCGGCGCACCTGCAACGGCGTGGACGTGAACCGCGTGCTTTTGCTCGCGGCCGTCCTCACGCGGCGAGTCGGGCTCAAGCTCAGCGACCAGGACATCTTTGTCAACGTCGTCGGCGGCCTGCACGTCCAGGAGCCCGCCGTAGACCTCGCGGTGGCGTGCGCCATCGCATCCAGCTACCACAACCGGCCCGTCCATCCCCAGATGGCGATCTTTGGGGAGGTGGGACTGGCCGGCGAACTCCGCAGCGTGGGTCAGAGCGACCGGCGCGTGCGCGAGGCCGCCAAGCTGGGCTTTGACGAGATCCTCATGCCACGCACCCGTGGCGATGGCCTGCTGGCGCAGGGACAGGCGCGGCCCCAATTCTGCCGCACCGCGGCGGAGGCGATCAGCCAGGCACTGAGCTGAGACTCTTAGATCGCAGACGGGCGCATGGGCATAGACCGTGCGCCGTTTTCCGTGTACAGTACTGGCAGCCCTGACGCTTTGACATGTAAAGGAGCAGACGCATGCGACAGGTACCCCTGGGCCGCACGGGCTTGACCGTCTCCGAGGTTGCCTTTGGAGGCATCCCGATCCAACGCCTCACTGAGCAAGAAGCCGTCGCGGTGGTGACCCGCTGTCTGGACCTCGGAATCACATGCCTGGACACGGCCCACGGCTATGGAACCAGCGAGGAACGCATCGGCAAGGCGATCGCCGGCCGGCGGGAGGGGCTGGTGCTTGCCACCAAGAGCCCCGCGAGGCAGGCCGGGCCTTTCCGCGAGCAGATGGACCTGAGCTTTGAGCGACTGGGCGTGGAATACATCGACATTTTCCAGTTCCACAACATCGCCACTCAGGAGGCGCTGGACCAGGTGCTGGCACCCGGCGGGCCGTACGAGATCGCTCTGGAGGCCAAAGCCCGGGGGCGCATCGGGCACATTGGCGTGACGTCGCACAGCCTCGATTTGGCGATCCAGATGGCCGGCATGGACCTGTTTGAGACCCTGATGTTCCCCTTTAACTATGTCACCCACGAGCCAGCGGACAGACTGATCCCGCTCTGCCGGGAGAAGGGCATCGGCTTTATCGCCATGAAGCCCATGGGCGGCGGCATGCTGGAGGACGCGACACTGTCCTTCAAGTTTCTCCGCCAGTACGCCGGTGTCCTGCCCGTGGTGGGCATCGAGCAGACCGCCGAAATCGAAGAGATCGTGGGCATCTTCGAGGGATCAACCGCCTTTACAGCCGCCGAGACCGCGAGGATGAACGAGATCGTCGAGCGCCTGGGTACCCGCTTTTGCCGGCGATGCGACTATTGCCAGCCCTGCCCACAGGGGATTCAGATCTCGACTGTGCTGAACATCAAGAGCTTTGCCCGGCGGATGCCGCCCGAGCGCGTGTATGGAGAGTGGGGCCGCAGTCTGATCGCGATCGCCGAATCGTGCATCCGTTGCGGCCAGTGCGAGAGTCGCTGCCCGTACAGCCTGCCGGTCTCTGACATGGTGGCCGAGAACGCCGCCTGGTACAGCGAGCAGATGGCGCTGCACGCAAACTAGACGATTCCTGGATCGCAGAGTGGGAGGACCTATGGAGACGCTACTGGGCTATGGTGATTTCCGTTATGCCGAGTCCCCATCCTGGGGCGAACTGCCTGAGGGCATGTCCTACCGCGAGGTGCCTGATGTCGCGATCGGCCCCGACGACCGCGTCTATGTGTTCAGTCGCGGCGCTCACAAGATGATCGTCTTTGACCGGCAGGGCCATCTTCTGACGTCCTGGGGGGAGGACGTTTTTACGCGCCCGCACGGACTGAGCCTGTCTCACGACGGGAATCTGTGGTGCGTCGACGACGGCGATCACTCCGTGCGCAAGTGCTCCCTCGACGGCGAGGTCTTGATGACGCTGGGCGAGCCGGGCAACCCCGCCCCCTTTGGCAGCGGGCAACCATTTAACCGGCCCACCAAGGTGGCCGAGGCGCCGGGCTCCCACAATCTATATATCAGCGATGGCTATGGCAACGGCCGGGTGCACAAATACAGCCCGGAGGGGGAACTGCTCTTCTCGTGGGGCGCGTTCGGTACGGGGCCCGGCGAGTTTAACCTCGTGCACATGGTCTCCACCGATGCCCAGGGTTATGTCTATATCGCTGATCGTGAGAATCACCGGATCCAGGTGTTTGACCCTGACGGCGCCTATGTGCGCGAATGGCGCACCCACCTGCACCGTCCCTGCGGGCTCTATATCAGCCCGGAGCAACTGGTGTACATCGGGCAGCTTGGCACGGCGCTGCCCGTGAATCACGACTATCCCAATCTGGGCGCCCGCGTGAGCATCCACACGTTGAATGGTGAGTTGATCGCCTGGCTGGGTGCCGATCGCCCCGGGCTGGCGCCGGGCCAATTCCTGGCGCCCCACGGGTTGGCGGTGGACTCGCATGGCGACATCTATGTGGGTGAGGTCTCTTACACCGACTATGGCAGCAAGCAGGACCCGCCGCGGGAGGTGCGCAGCCTGCGCAAGTTGGTCCGGCTCTAGGGCGAGCTAGAAATCCGCCGGGAAAAAGCCTTGACGCGGGGACGATTCCCTGCTATTGTGTGCTTGTTGTTTGTATCACATCGCGCAGCTAGCGCAGAAAGGGGGCCAGTCAGATGACAGTCATAACCACCAAACTCTGGACTGGCTGCCGAATGCGCCGGGACGCTGCCTGCTGACGATCGTCGTCTTCACAGGGGCCGTGGGTGCATTCGTCGCCCACGGCCCCTTTATGCTGCAGCGTGCACGTCCTGATGACGTGTGCTTCCGGGCCGCGGGCTTGTCGCCCGCGGCCCTTTTTTGTTGCGCGGGCAAGGCTCAATGAATTGACCTGAGAAACTGCAAAGGAATCACGCTGGTGACGCGACACATTCGCAATCTCGATGAACAGACAATCGCTCAACTTGAGGAACAACTGTCCGGCGAACGACACGGAGGCAGTGCCCGCAGGCCCAAACGCGCTGCACCGCAGGCTGATGCGGGAGTCTCCGAGTTCGCCGAGCCCACCGATCTGGAGGCGGGCTTTGAACCAACCTACCACCCATCGCGCTATGAGCGCACCTGGCTGCTGAGCTCGTTGCGCCCGTTCTACCAGGATGCCATCATCACGGATATCCTCAGCCTGGCCGCGGGTGGCAAGGAGGCCAGTGTCTACTGCTGCCGCGCGCATCCCTCGACAGGACGGGCGTGGTTGGCGGCCAAGGTCTACCGGCCACGCCAGTTCCGCAGCCTGCGTAACGATAAGCTGTACCGCGAGGGCCGGGAGACGCTGACCGAAGGCGGGCGCGTGGTGAACGCCGGCGACCAGC
>CAZMAI010000072.1:0-9535 GCA_964564195.1 uncultured Anaerolineales bacterium
GGCTTGTTGGCAGTTGCGGAAGACGGGCATATCGAGGCATAATCATCCCATAGCCGCCGGGCGACTGGCCCGGTGCGTCGCTTATGATGAAAGGAGATCACGATGAATGTGACACTCGTCAAAGAGCTATATGAGGAAATAAACGCACTTCCCATTGTCGATATACACACGCACGTCAACTGGAAGACCGGCACGGCACGCAATATCGGTGAGATTCTCAGCTACCACTACTATACCGAGCTCACGAACTCAGCCGCCTTTGATGGGACCACGTTGCCTTTTGACGATCCCCGCGAGTTGACGCGGCTGGTGTACCCAAAGCTTGAGTACATCCGCAACACAGTGCAGTACGACTGGCTCATGACGATCTCGCGCGAGTTCCTCGGGATCGACGCCCAGGAGTGGGAGCTCGACGACAACTGGGAGGCGATCTTTGATCGCTCGGTCGAAGTAATGGGGCGGCCTGAGTGGGCCGAGGAACTCATCGCGCAGGCCGACATCGTGCGGGTGTTCCTCACGAACCAGTATGACGAGGACCTCGAGGGATTGGACAGCAGTTTTTATGCTCCGTGCCTGCGCACGGAGCCTTTTGTCCTGTGGATGGATCGCGCGACGGACAGAGCGGGGCTCAGCCGCTTTCTGGGGCGCGAGATCCGCAGCGTGGACGATTTCCGGGCTGTCATCGCGCGCACATTTGAAAAGTTTGTCAGCCATGGCATGGGCTATGCGGCCATGTCGATCCCGACCAACTTCAGGACCGGCTTTGTGAGCGACGAAGATGGCCAGCGGCTGCTGGACAAGGCCATCGCGGGCACAGCGTGGGACGCCGCCGATCGCGAGGCCTGGGGCAAGTTCGCTATCAACCGCATTTGCGACGCCTGCCGCGCGTTCAAGAGACCCTACCATCTGATGATCGGCGTAAGCCGTGACGTCTACCAGCAGGGCGTCCCCATGGGGCAGGACCTGTTCGACTCGGTCAACTCGATGTCGGGCTATGACTATATCTTTAACACGTACGCCGATGTGCGCTTTCCCACGGCGGTGCTGTCGGACACGTCGGGCCTGGAGCTTACGGCGGCCGCATGGATTCGACATAACGTCTACCCAAGCGGCCACTGGTGGTACTCGAACCAGCCTACCGACATCGCCCGAGAGATACGGCGGCGCATCGATGCGGTGCCCGGTAACAAGACCATCGGGTATTTTTCGGACGCCTATTACCTGGATTTCATCCTGCCCAAGTTCCGGATGTTCAAGTTTGAGCTCGCTGTGGCGCTGGCGGAACGGATGGAGCGCAGCCTGATCCACCCCAATATGGAGCCGTTCTCCTTTGACGAGGCGATGCTCTTTGCTGAGGACCTGCTGATCAACAATCCAATGGACATCATCGAATTTGACTAGAGGTGCAGTGATGATGGTCAAGAGACAGCTGGGCCCCACGACGAACCTCCTGCCAATGCCGGCGGTCCTGGTGGCGGTCAGGACCGACGTCGGCGCCAACCTGATGACGGTGGCCTGGATCGGCGTCATCGGTGGTCAGCCGCCCACGTTGGCCCTTGAGGTGGGTACGCGGCACTATACGACGCCGTTTCTTGAACAGGAAGGATGCTTTACAGTGAACATCCCAACGGCCGACATGGCCGTCGGGGTAGACTACTGTGGGAGTGTCAGCGGTCAGCAGGATCCCGACAAGGCAGCCACTTGCGGATGGACCCTGGTCCCCGCAAACCACATCTCGGCGCCCATGGTGGCGGAGTGTCCGGTGAACCTGGAGTGCCGCGTGGTGGAGAAGGTTGCGGCGGGCCGGGGGTGGTTCTATGTGGCGGAGATTCTCGAGACTCATGTCGATGAGGGCTCACTCGATGACCGCGGGCGGTTGAATGCGCAAAGCGCCAACCCGCTGATCTTTACGCCCGATGGTGACTACTATGCGCTTGGCGAGCACCTGGGCAAAGCCTGGCGGATCGGCCGGCTACTGGTGGATTAACAAAAGGGCTGGCCACAGGTCAGCCCTTGCGTTCGCTCGTGTCGCTCAGCGGCGGTACGGGTCTTGAGCAACAAAGGCGTCGAGCATCGCCTGCTTTTTCCAGATCGGCACGCCGATGGCCTCGCCGTCGCCATAGTCTGAGAGCACAAAGCCACCGTCAGGCGTGGCCCACCTGTCCAACAGCAGCTTCGCCTCGGCCTCGATGGCTTCACGCCCCTCAAAGGGCAGCGTGCGCTGGATGTCGCACAGTGACTCAAAGCAGATGCGGCCGGCAAACTGCTGGCCGATTTCCTCTATCCCGAGGGCTCTGGGCTGTTGCAGGTTGATCACGTCGAGACCGATCTCGATGAGCGGCTCGATGATGGCGTTAACCTTGCCGCAGGAGTGCATCCACACATCCCAGCCCTGGGCATGTGCTGCCTCAAAGATGCGGGCATAGCGCGGCTGGAAAAAGGCGCACCACAGCCGCGGACTGATAAAGGTCGCGGTCTCGGTGCCCCAATCGTCCGTGAAGGTGAACCCGTCGATGCGTCCGGGGAACATTCTCCCGATGTTCTCGATGACCCGCAGGTCGAAATCCACAATGCGGTCGGCCAGGTAGGCCATGCGCCCGGGATCCGCCCGCAGTTCCAGCAGGACGTTGCTCATTCCCCGCAGGGCGTGCATGCGCTCAAAGAGCAGCATAAAGATGGAGGTCGTGACGTACTTGTCCTTGCTTCCTGCAAAGCGCGCTTCCATGCCGTCATAGTAGGCGGAATCATCCGGGTCGGGCCAGCGATAGCCTGTTTCACTCGACCAGTCCTCGAGGGGGTGACCGCGCACCTGGCCCATGTTGGCGACCTCGCTACGCGCCCACACGCAGCCCCACTCATCCACCGTCTGTCGCAGCGTGTGGTCGCCCGTGCCCCGCGCGTTGGTGGCAACGTGATGCGTGTCGTCCAGCCCCAGGCTGCGAAAGCGCAGGGGCAGCCGGTCTGGCCGCTTAAAGTGCACCGCTCGCCTGACCACCTCGCGCGGTGGCATACCTGCAGCTCTGGGTGGGCTGCCGCTCACGATCGCAGCATCTCCAGGCCGTAGGCGGCCGCGCCCAGCAGGCCCGCCTGGGGCTGCAGGATCACGTGGACGGGGATCTTCTCGACGATGTAGGAGAGGCGCCCCTTGGAACGGAAGGCCTGCATCAGCGCACCCGAGGCGATCGCCGGCAGGATCCGTGGGGGAATGCCGCCACCCAGGTACACACCGCCGGTGGCGAGCACGGTGAGCGCCAGGTTCCCGGCCTCGCCTCCCAGGATGCGCACGAACAACTCCAGCACGCCGCGGGCGATCTCGCAGGGCCGCTCCTCATCCAGCCCGGCGTTCACCAGCACTGGCGTGGGGTCATCGGCCGTCGCGAGTTGGGCGACCAACCAGTCGGGCGGGACAGCGTGGCCCTCATCGCGCAGGAACTCGTACAGGTTGATCATCCAACGACCGGAACAGACGCGCTCGGCACTGACATGGGAGTACCGCCGCCGCAGATAGCCCAGCAGGCCCACTTCGAGATCCGAGTTGGGGCTGAAACTGGCGTGACCACCCTCAGAGGGGTAGGCACGGTAGCGCCCCTGCTCAAAGGTGAGAAAGGCCTCGCCCAGACCGGTGCCGGGCGCCACGACCGCCAGCACGCCTTCGGGCGCCGGATCGCCGGCGCTGAGGGTGAGGAGATCATCGCCCTCGAAAAAGGGCACGGCATTGGCGATCGCCTGAAGGTCGTTGAGCAGTGTCAGTTGCTCGCAGCGCAGAGCAGGGCGAAGCACGGCTTCGTCCAGCGACCAGGGCAAGTTGGTTCCTACGACCCTGCCGTCCACTACGGGCCCGGCGACGCCAAAGGCCGCCGCCTGAACCTCCATACCCACATCCTCAAGAAACTCGCTGGCCGCCGACTCGAGGTTGGGATAGTCCGCACTGCGGACCGTGGTCTTGACGATCGGTATGTGCGGACCCCCGCGGAAGGAGTAGACCGCCATATCCGTCTTTGTGCCGCCGATATCGCCTGCGAGCAGGTATATCTCTCTAGTCATGTCTCATCCCCGCTGGCCCGTGCTGAACGTCCGAAAATGCAGAGTCGAATTATCCCGCGATGCCGAGCATCCGGGCGATGTTACCGCCGAACACCAGATCCTGCTGTGTTGGCGACAGGTCCTGATAGACGACCTGTCTCAGTCCCCACTCAAAGCGCATCGGGCAAAAGGGCGTATCGCTGCCATAGCAGATGCGCTCGGGCCCCAGCTTCGTTAGTGCCTTGTGGATCTTGCGGTATTCGACCTCAGAGTCGATCAGGTACCAGTTCGGGTGCTCTGCCGCCAGATCCGCCACGGCATCAGCAATGTCGGGCAGGCCCGAGCCACCCATGTGAACCAGCATGATGCGCAGGTCGGGGAACCGGGCAGAGATCCTGGCTACGCGGAAGGGGTGTGTCTTTTCAAAGTCATTGGCGCCGCAGTGAAAGGCCAGCACCAGCCCAGCCTCCGCAATCATCTCAATCAGCGGAAGCGAGAGGGCTAGATCATCGATATAGTAGCCGTCCCGCGCGCCATTGAGCTTGACCCCCTGGACGCCATATTCCTCGATGCACCGTTTCAGTTCGTCCCTGGCAACATCGATTCCCAGCATGGGATTGACCCCGCCAAAGGGAATGATGCGGTCGGGATGTGCCTTGCGGGCCTGGTAGATGGCTGCATTGTCCGGTGCGATGTCACGGGTGTACGAGACCATTGGCCAGGTGATGGCGCGGTCGACCCCGACCTCATCCAGCCGTTTGATAAGTTCGTCTGCGCCGATACCCGTGCCGTTGGATGGTGCGGCCAGGTGGCAGTCTGCGTCGATGCGCATGGTTCCGTTCTCCTTCTTTGGAATCTCGGGGTTGACCCCCCGGCGGCTAACCTGTGGGCTGATTGTAGCGAGCCAAGGCGGAGCGTGCAACCGACTCGCAGGTTCGGTCTGCGCCTGCCGCTCGGGGCAAGGCACCAGCCGCTTTAGGCGTGGCCATTTGATCGTACGCCCCGTACAGCGTACCATAGCAGGCAGTATTGAGGATACTCCGCAGCAAAAGGAAGCCTATGCAACCCTTGACCGGCATTGAGCGCATCAGCAATATCCTGCAGCGTCGTCCCGTTGATCGCATCGGCCTGTTTGAGCATTTCTGGAACGATACGCAGCGCGCGTGGACGGACCAGGGGCACATCACCGCTGACGAGAACCTGGCGGACCACTTTGGCTTTGACATGGCGCTGCACTGGGCCTTTACCATGACGGCCGATCTGGACGCTGAGCCCGAGGTGGTTGAGGAGACGGAGGAGACGATTCTGACGCGGGATGGCAACGGCGCCCTGTTGCGGCGGCACAAGCTGCACGAGGCCACGCCGGAGCATGTGGATTTCCGCGTGCGCGACCGTGCCACCTGGGAGGAGTTAGTGCGTCCGCACCTTCTCGAGCCCGATGAGCGACGGATCGACTTTCAGGGGTACCGTCAGGCCAAAGCATATGCCCGCGAGCACGACCGTTTCTTTGCCTGGTCTGGGGTGAACGTCTTTGAGCTAATGCACCCGGTGTGCGGTCACCAGTACATGCTCATGGGTATGGCGTTGGACCCCGAGTGGGTCAAGGACATGGTCACGGTATACTCGCGGTTGACCGTGCAACTGCAGGAGATTCTGTTCGCTCGCGAGGGCTACCCGGATGGGATCTGGTACTATGAGGACATGGGATTCAAGGGGCGGCCGTTCATGTCTCCGGCCATGTACCGTGAGATCGTTCAGCCGGGGCACATCCATACCATCGACTACGCCAAGAGCCACGGCCTGCCTGTGATCATGCACTCGTGCGGCATGGTGGAAAAGCTGCTCCCGGGCATGGTTGAGGCCGGTATCGATTGCCTGCAGGTTATCGAGGTCAAAGCCGGCATGGACCTGCTCAAGCTCTACGCCGATTACGGCGAGCGGCTGTCCTTTATGGGGGGCATCGATGTGCGCACCCTGTACAGCAACGATCGCCAGATCATCGATGCTGAACTCGAGAGCAAGATCCCTATCGTCAAGGGACGCCATGGCTATGTGCTCCACAGCGACCATTCGATACCCAACACGGTCGAGTACGACAGCTACCGCTACTTTATCGAGCGCGGGCTGGAACTCGGCCGGTACGATCAGTAGCGCGACAAGACAGATTGGAGGATTCCCTTGGCAGAGAGCATCACGCCGCAGCGCGAGGACTTTTCGCGGTGGTACCTGGACGTTATTCGAGAGGCGGAGCTGGCTGAGAACTCGCCGGTGCGAGGTTCCATGGTCATCCGGCCCTATGGCTATGAGGTGTGGGAGCATATCCGTGAAGGGCTGGACCACCGGTTCAAGGCCACGGGACACAAGAACGCCTACTTTCCGCTCTTTATCCCGATGAGCTTTTTGCAGAAAGAGGCGGAGCATGTGGAAGGCTTTGCCCCTGAGTTGGCGGTCGTCACCATTGGGGGAGGCAAGGAACTGGAGGAGCCCCTGGTCGTGCGCCCCACGTCTGAGACCATCATCGGCCATATGTACTCGCGATGGATACAGTCTTACCGGGACTTGCCTCTGTTGATCAACCAGTGGGCCAACGTCGTGCGCTGGGAGATGCGTACCCGGCCTTTCCTGCGAACGATGGAGTTCCTCTGGCAGGAGGGCCACACGGCGCACGCCACGCCTGAGGAGGCGCAAGAGCACACCCGCCGTATGCTCGACGTGTATGCCGACTTTGCCATCAACGATGCGGCTATCCCCGTCATCAAGGGCATCAAGAGCGACCGAGAGAAATTCGCGGGTGCCGTGGCCAGCTATGCCATCGAGGCCATGATGGCCAACGGCTGGGCGCTGCAGGCGG
Source organism: uncultured Anaerolineales bacterium (assembly GCA_964564195.1). Taxonomy (GTDB): domain Bacteria; phylum Chloroflexota; class Anaerolineae; order UBA1429; family UBA1429; genus JAAYED01. The sequence goes on from CAZMAI010000072.1 coordinate 6,875, forward strand.
GCACCAGTCACTATTTGGGAGACAACTTTGCCCGGGCTTTTGATATCAAGTTCCTTGATGAGAACAACGAGGTGCAGTATTGCCATACCACTAGCTGGGGTGTGAGCACCCGCATGGTGGGCGCCGTGATCATGACTCACGGCGACGATCAGGGTCTGCGGCTGCCGCCCAAACTGGCTCCTATCCAGGTGGTCATCGTGCCGATCTGGCGGAGCGATGACCAGCAGACCAGCGTTCTGGAGTATGCCGCCCGGGTGGAGATGGCGCTCAAGGATGCGGGCATCCGCACGCACCTGGATCTGCGCGCCGACCAGACGCCGGGGTTCAAGTTCAACGATTGGGAGATGCGGGGCGTGCCGGCACGGATCGAGATCGGGCCGCGCGATGTGGCCCAGGACGCCGTGGTGCTCGCCCGGCGAGACCGGCCCGGCAAGGAGGGCAAGACCTTTGGCGTCCCCGTGACCGAGATCGTGTCCCGGGTGCAGGCACTGTTGGATGAGATCCAGGCCGGTCTGCTGGCTCAGGCCACCGCCATGCGCGACGCGAACACGCGCTATGTCAGGAGCTACGATGAGTTCAAGGCGGTTCTGGACGGCGAGGGTGGGTTTCTGCGCGTCCACTGGGCGGGCACCTCAGAGGATGAGGAGCGCATCCAGGAAGAGACGCGCGCCAGCCTGCGCTGCCTGCCTCTCGACACGCCCGAGGGGGAAGGCACTTGCTTTCTCACCGGCGAAAAGACAGATCGCATCGCTATCTTTGCCCGCGCCTACTGAGTATCGATTACCTGAGTCGTCTGGCATCGAGTGTACGAGGAGGTACCTACATGTCACTGAATCTTGAATGGCGTCATCGCCTCGACAACTGGCGCAAAGTTCTCTCCAGCCAGTTCTTTACGCCCCTGGGGAGCATCGAGTGGAGTGGCTTTGTGACCGACGAGTCGCTGAGCCTCGCGGAAGCCATGGACCGCGACCAGTGGCCGATGCCCGAGGGTACGCGTTGGGGCGCCAAGTGGGAGTGCGGCTGGTTCAGTGGCCAGATGACTACGCCGGCAGAGGCAGACGGCCGCCGTCTGGTCCTCGCCGTCAACGTGGGCGCCGAGAGTGCCGTCTATGTGGATGGTGTCGCCGCCGGCGGGATCGATCGCCAGCATCGCCAGATCACGCTGGCGCGTGAGGCCACTCCGGGGAAGACTTACGACATCTGGGTCGAGGCCTACGCGGGGCATGGGGCGCGCGTGACGGCATCGCTACCCTACCCGCTGGGCGTCGAATCAGTGCCGGAACCACCCGCCACGCAGGCGGTGGTCGGCAACACGGCATATGGCGTCTGGGAGGAGGATCTCTACCAGCTCTGGATCGACGTGGAGACCTTAACCAGGCTGCGGGATAGCATCGACCCCGAGTCGTTGCGCGTGGCCGAGATCGACCGCGGGCTCAAGGACTTTACGCTCATTTATGACCCCGAGTTACCGTATGACGAGTTAGTGGCCTCGGCCCGCGAGGCGCGAAAACGCCTGGCGCCGCTGCTCAAGGCCCACAACGGCGATACGGCACCAGAGTTGTTCCTGTTCGGCCATGCGCACATCGACGTTGCCTGGCTGTGGCATCTGGAGGAAACCGAGCGCAAGTGCGTGCGCACCTTTGGCACGCAGTTGGCCCTCATGGACGAGTACCCAGAGTTCAAGTTTCTGCAGAGCCAGCCGCACCTGTACTGGTGGATGAAGGAGCGCCATCCTGAGATCTACGCCCGGATTAAGGACGCCGTAGCACGGGGGCAATGGATTGTGGACGGGGGCATGTGGGTGGAGGCGGACACCAACCTCTCCGGCGGTGAGAGCCTGATCCGTCAATTCCTGTATGGCAAGCGGTTCATCAAGGACGAATTCGGCGTCGATTCGCAGTTGCTCTGGTTGCCTGATGTCTTTGGCTATTCCGGAAGCCTGCCACAGATCATGCGCGGCTGTGGCATCAACTACTTCTCCACCCACAAGATCTTTTGGATCTATAACGGTGGCGATCCCTTCCCGCTGAACACGTTCAACTGGGAAGGCATTGACGGCTCCCGCGTGCTCGTGCATCTGCACAACGAGTACAACTCCGAGACCGATCCCGCGACGCTGATCCTGCGCTGGACGCAGCGCGTCCAAAAGGATGATATCTCCACCCGTCTGGTGCCGTTTGGTTGGGGAGACGGGGGCGGAGGCCCGACGCGCGATCACCTCGAGTATGTGGCACGCAGCGCAGATTTGGAGGGTATGCCGCTCACCCGCATGGCGGCTCCGCAGGACTATTTCGATGACCTGGCCGTGCGGGGCATTCCCGCGGCGCGATACGTGGGCGAGCTCTACTTCCAGTCTCACCGTGGCACGCTGACCTCGCAGGCCCGCACCAAGCGCGGCAACCGCAAGTCCGAGTTCGCCCTCCGCGAGGCGGAAGTATGGGCGTCGGCCGCGCAGGCGTTGGCCGGCCAGTTAGTACCGCGTCAGACGCTCGAGGAGGCCTGGCGTGCCGTTTTGTTGAACCAGTTCCACGACATCATACCCGGGTCTTCGATTCACCGTGTCTATGAGGAGGCGGAGGCTGCCTACGCGCACGTTCTGGCGATGGCGGCGCGGGTGCGAGAGGATGCACAGCAGGCGCTCACCACAGAGGCGGAGGCCAT
>CAZMAI010000072.1:9635-12189 GCA_964564195.1 uncultured Anaerolineales bacterium
ATGCTCAAGGTCATCTTCCCGGTGGATATCCACGCGAACGAGGCGCTGCACGAGATCCAATTCGGGTACCTGGCGCGGCCCAACCACCGCTCGCGGCCCTACGATGCCGACCGGTTCGAAGTCTCCAACCACAAGTGGACCGCGTTGGCAGAGCCCGGTCGCGGGTGCGCGGTGCTCAACGACTGCAAGTACGGGGTGAGCGTCGAAGGACAAGAGATCCGGTTGACGCTGCTCAAGGCGGCCCTGGCACCCGACATGACGGCCGATCTGGGCAAGCAGGTGTTCACCTATGCGTTCTATGCTTGGGACGGACCTCTGACCGAGAGCGCGTTGCAGCGCGAGGCCTATGAGCTGAACGCTCCATTGACTGTCGCTGCCGGCGACGCAGGCGCGGGCTCCCTGTTCCAACTCGACCATCCAGGTGTGATCATTGACACGATCAAGCCCGCGGAGGACGACAGCGGCGATCTGATCGTGCGGCTGTACGAGTGGCGCCGCACCGCCACCCGCTGCACGCTGTCCAGCGCAGTTCCGCTTGCGCAGGTGCACCGGACGAACATGCTGGAAGAGAACGCCACCCCCGTTGAGGTGGTGGACGGCAGGATCGCCCTAGACCTGCGGCCCTTTGAGGTGCTGACGCTGAGGCTGGTGCTGGCGTGACACGCATATCGGGGGTGGGCTCGGGTTCGCCCCCAAACATCCTGCTGATCCAAAGCGACCAGCACCGCTATGACTGCCTGGGTTCGTCGGGCGGCCGGCGCTGCTTTACACCGCACCTGGACCGACTCGCGGCGGAGGGCGTGCGTTTCACACACGCCTTTACGCCGGTACCGACCTGCTGCCCGGCCCGACAGTCGCTCTTGAGCGGCCTGCGCCCCGAGCAGCACGGGGGCCTCTGGAACTATGACATCACGCTGCCCGTGCGCCTCTTTGACTCGCCGACCTGGACCGAGACCCTCGCGGCCAGCGGTTACAGGCTGGGCTATGTGGGCAAGTGGCACGTGCACCCAGACAGGACGCCGCTGGACTATGGCTTTCGTGACTATGTGTCGCTGCAGGACCATGCCGCGTGGCGCCGAGTGAAGTGTTTGCCCGACTATGAGCCCATCGACGCGGACGCCCTGGGCCTGGACCCTGTCGCGGCGCACTGGTTCGGCGGACGGGACCCGGGGCCGCTGGATGCGGCCCGCACCCACTGGCAGGCGGATCGGGTCATTGACCTGATCGAGCGCTACCAGCGCGCGGGGCAGCCCTGGCACGTGCGTCTCGATTTCGAAGAGCCGCATCTCCCCTGTTTTCCGACGGATCAATTCGCCGCGCTCTATCCCGCGGAATCGCTCGAGCCCTGGGGTAGCTTTGAAGAGACCTTTGCGAACAAACCGTACATCCAGGAGCAGCAACTCTGGACCTGGGGCATCGCCCATCTCGACTGGGCGGCCTGGGCGCAATACCTCTCGCGGTATCTGGCGGTAGTCAGCCAGATCGACGATGCCGTGGGGCGTGTGCTGGCGGCGCTGGAGCGGCTGGGCCTGGCGGACTCGACGTTGGTCATCTATACCACCGACCATGGCGACGCCTGCGGCGGCCACCGCATGATCGACAAGCACTATATGATGTACGAGGACGTGGTGCACGTGCCGCTGATCGTGCGCTGGCCCGGCGTGACCGAGCGCGGCTCCGTATGCGATGCCATGGTGACACACGCGCTCGACGTCGCCACCACGCTCAGCGAGGCGGGCGGTCTGTCGGTGCCCGACGCCTATCAGGGGCGCTCGCTTCTCCCGCTGCTGCGCGGCGAAACCCCGCCCGGCTGGCCCACCGAGGTGCTCTCCACCTACAACGGCGCTCAGTTTGGGCTGTATGTGCAGCGGATGTTGCGCGACCGCCGCTTCAAGTACGTGTGGAACCCTACCGATGTGGACGAGCTCTATGATCTGGAGCGCGATCCCTCGGAGTTGGAGAACCTGGTGGGGCAGCCCGAGCAACAAGAGCGCCTGGTGGCGATGCGCGTGCGTCTCCTCGAACTGCTCACGGAGCAGCGCGACGACATCGTGGCCAAGCCCTGGCTGCGGCAGCAGCTCGCCACAGGGCGCAAGCTGGGACCGCGAGGCTGATCGAGACACAAGGAAAGTGGGCCGCCGCGTAACATGCGGCGGCCCCTGTTGATTGCCTGCCCTTATGCTTCCAGCAGGTCGGCGACCCAGCCGACGCCCAATTCCTCGAGCTTGGCGCGCGTGGGAGCCGCCGTCTCAGGATCCCAGCCCATCAGACTGTAATAGGTCGCCAGAGCGGTTTTGAACTCGTCCATGGAAAAGGCCTTGCCCGCCACAGCCCCTTCGGGCAGAGGCTGGGTCAGGCGCGGGTGGATCAGGTCGTCCTCGGGGCCAAAGCCCTCACGCGTGTTGAACGCCCGGGCCATGTCGGTGGCCCGCTCGGCCGCCAGCCAGATCTCCATCACCGAAGTGTTCCAGCCCGTCACGGCCGTAATCAGGTCGGCGATCTGCGGCGGCGTCCAGGCCTGGAACATGCAGATGCCGGTGATGTTGTACTGGGC
>CAZMAI010000073.1:0-3702 GCA_964564195.1 uncultured Anaerolineales bacterium
GTGACCGCGCGCACGCCGCTGGCGACATGCTGCGGGTTCTGCACGCGGATGGTGTAGAGCGCCGCGCCGTGGCGGTAGCGGATCTCATAGCCGTCCCAGGCGGGCGGGATGGCCGGCGCGATGCGCAGCGTGTCCCCGACTTTGCGCAGGCCCAGCACCGCCTCGATTCCCAGGCGCCAGGCCCAACTGGCCGAGCCGGTATACCAGGTCCACCCGCCGCGCCCCGTGTAGGGCGGTTCGCTGTAGATGTCCGCCGCGATCACATAGGGCTCGACGCGGTAGCGCGCCGCCGCCTCTGGCGTATCGCTGTAGCCCACCGGGCAGAGCATCTCCAGCAGCGTACCGGCGCGCTCCCCGTCGCCCAGCGCGGCAAAGGCCCAGGCGGTCCAGGTGGCCGCGTGGGTGTACTGCCCGCCGTTCTCGCGGATGCCCGGCGGATAGTCCGAGATGTACCCGGGATCGTGTCCCTCCCCGTCAAAGGGCGGCGTAAAGAGCAGCGAGAGGCGCTCCTCCGGGTGGATCAGGCGCTCGGCCACGGCGTCCATGGCGCGGCGGCTGTGGGCGGGATCGCCGGCGCCGCTGAGGATCGCCCAGGACTGGGCGATGGCGTCGATCCGGGGCTCTGATCCATTGGCGCCGCCCAGGGGCGTGCCATCGTCGTAAAAGGCGCGCGTGTACCAGTCGCCGTCCCAGGCGGCCGCCTCGAGCGCAGCCACATAGCCTGCGGCACGGTCACGATAGCCCTGCGCCCGGGCGGCATCGCCCTGCGCCTGCAGGATCGCGGCCCAGCGCTCGAGGATGTCCACCAGGAACCAGGCGAGCCAGACGCTCTCGCCCTGCCCGTCGATGCCCACGCGGTTCATGCCGTCGTTCCAGTCCCCGGCGCCCATCAGGGGCAGGCCGTGCGGCCCGCGGGTGCTGCCCTTTTCGATGGCGCGCAGGCAGTGCTCGCGCAGCGTAAAGCGCTCGGTGGTGTGGCCGTACTCGCCATACCGCTCCCGCTCGCGCGCCTCCAGCGGCGGGGCGCTGAGGAAGGGCACGCGCTCCTGCAGGATCGCGCTGTCGCCGGTGGTCTGCAGATAGTGCGCCGTAACATAGGACAGCCAGAGCAGGTTGTCGGCGATGCGGGTGCGCACCCCGCGCCCCGTGGGCGGGTGCCACCAGTGCAGCACATCGCCCTCCTCGAACTGCCTGCGGGCCGCGTTGAGGATCTGTTCGCGGGCGATGCCGGGGTCGATGGCCAGCCAGGCCAGCGAATCCTGCAGCTGGTCGCGAAAACCATAGGCGCCGCTGGACTGGTAAAAGGCGCTGCGGCCCTGCAGCCGGCAGGACAGGCTCTGGTACAGCAGCCAGTGGTTCAGCATCGGGTTGATGGCAGGCTCAGGCGTGCGCACCTGGATGCGGCCCAGCAGGTCATCCCAGTAGCGCTGCGTGTCCTCCCAGGCGGCCCGTGCGGCCTCCGGGTGGCGGTAACGCTGCGCCAGTTCGGCGGCATGATCGGCATCCCTGCCCTGCCCGATGACAAAGTGCAGTTCGTCGCTCGTGTGCGGCGCCAGGTCCAGGTGCACCTGCAGCGCACCGCAGACGTCCCCGCCAGGCGCCACCCGGGGCTGCAGGCCTACCGTGCCCAGCGCGGCCGGGCGCGCCAGCGAGCCGCCCACCCCCAAAAAAGCGGCGCGATCGGCGGTATAGCCATTCAGGGGACGGCTGGCGGCCATAAAGGCGGTGCGTTCGCCCAGCTCCATGTGGTACGGGTTGCGCACCGTGAGGCACGCGGTCTCTGCATCGAAAGCGGGGACCAGGTAGCGCCGGGTGATGCCCGGCACCGTCCCCAGGACCCACTCGACGTACTGCGTCGCCGTCAGGCGCCGGGGGACATCCGTGCGGTTCTCCACCCGCAGCCGCACCAGCTTGACAGGGTCCTCAGGGCTGGCGAACACGGTGAGCTCCTGGCGCAGGCCGTGGGAGGCGCTCTCGTACAGGGTGTATCCGGCGCCGTGCCGGATGCGGTGGCGCACGGGCGCGCCCGCGGGCAGCACCGTCGGCGACCAGACCTCGGCGGTCTCTTCATCGCGCAGGTAGAGCGCCTCGCCCGTCGGATCGGTCACCGGGTCGTTGCTCCAGGGGGTGAGGCGATTCTCGCCGCTGTTCACCGCCCAGCTGGTCTGGCTGCCCGACTCTGTGGCCATGAAACCGAACTCGGGATAGCCCACGATGTTGGACCAGGGCGCCGGCGTCATCCGGCCGGAGGGCAGATCGATGACGTACTCGCGACCGTCCTGCGAAAAGCCGCCATAGCCGTTCTCGTGGATCAGCGACAGGGGCTCGGGCCACGCCGCGTCGGTCAGGTCGCGCCGCGGGGGCTGCGTGGCCATCAGCGCCGGCAGCGGGGTGCGCGGCGCGGGCTGCGCGGCCAGTTGCTCGTAGAGCGCGCCGCGCTCGCCCTGCAGGACGACGCCTGCCGCGGTTCGCAGCAGGACGGTCTCCTCGTCCTGGAGTTGGTCCTGGCTGAGGACAAAGATGCCGCCGCGCTGGTTGAGGCGCAACTCGGCGCCCTCTCGGGCAATCCGGTTGCGAATGGCCTCGGTGAGCGCCCCGGCATAACTGCCCGGCTGGCGGTTCAGGATCACCAGGTCGGCCTTGAACTGGCGCGCGGCGAGCAACTCGTGCACGCGCACTGCCTGGCTTACCAGATCGCCCTGCTCGGCATCCTCGACCTCCACCAGGATGATGGGATAGTCACCCGAGATGCTCAGGCGCCAGAGGCCGGCCTGCGAGAGGCGGTTGGCCGATAGCGTCCGGGCGGCGCTGCGCCGCGCCGGGTCTGGATATAGCAGGGCGCTGGCGATGGCCAGGGCGGCGCGCAGGTCCTCGGTGCGCATGTCGCGCCTGCCGAGCCAGGTGAGCGCCGCGGTGTTGGCCTCGTGGAAGGTACGTTCGATGGCCTCCCACTGCCGGTACTGGCGCGCCAGGCTCAGCAGCGTGGGCCGGTCCGGCGCGGCCAGCGTGAGATACGCCAGCTCGCGGCTGCCGTGCGCCGGGATGGCGATCCAGGTGCCCAAACTGTAGATCGGGTCCAGGGTCATGCCGGTGGTGCCGGTGAGGTACCCGGTAGAGCTAAGCGCGGCGGGATCCCGCAGCGTGCGCCCCCGCCCGATAAAGGCCATCCGGTCCGATTCGTGCCGGATTGTTGTATCCGGGTCGGTGATGTCGCTGTGCTCGCGCACCACCAGCATGTGGCCCATCACGGCCGGTTGGTCCTCATTGCCGTGCCCGCGCCGCGTGAACACCTGCAGGCCCAGGTCCGGCACGTATTCGCTTTCGATAAACATCTTGCTATAGGCCGGATGGCGCATGTCTCCGGCCTGCGCGCCGAGCACCACCTCTCCATAGGAGGTGAGCCGCAGGACGCGCGCCCGGCCCTGATCGTTGATCAGGTGCACCCGGCGCACCTCCACGGGCGCATCGGGGGAGATGGTCAGCTCGGTGGTCGTACTGATTCCGTGTTGCGTGCGGCGGTACACCGACATGTGCGCAAAGGTAGACGTCTGGACGTTCTCGATGCCATCCGGGATGGGCAGATAGGCGGCGGACCATGGGCCTGAAGGGAGGGCTGCAGCGGCGGTGGCCGGATCACTCCTGTTCATCTCCTGCAGGTACACCCAGGTGCCCCAGGGGTCCAGGGTGCCGTCCGGGCGCCAG
>CAZMAI010000073.1:3802-5056 GCA_964564195.1 uncultured Anaerolineales bacterium
CTCCTGCAGGTACACCCAGGTGCCCCAGGGGTCCAGGGTGCCGTCCGGGCGCCAGCGCGTGAGGTCCACGCCCTTCCAGGTGCTATACCCGCCGCCCCGGCTGGAGGCCATTACGGCATACTCGCCGTTGGAGATCAGGTTGACGCGGGGCGTTTCTGCCTGGAGCGGCTCCTGCCAGTTGCCGATGTCCACGATCTGCACGGTGGCGCGCGCGGTGCCCTCGATGCTCTGGCTCTCGGGGTGCTGCACCGGCGCGGTGATGGGCACCTGCTCCTGCAACAGCAACTCTGCGCTCTCGATGCGCGGATCGCTGTGCATGCGGGTGACCATAATGTCGTCATTTAGATAGTTGACCAGGGACATCAGGATCATGCCCTGATGATGCGACATGTACTCGCGCACCACGGCATAGGGCTCGTCCGAGGGCAGCCGGTCGGGGGTAAAGTCGAGCGCCTCATAGAGGCCATAGATCCCCTCGGCCCGGTGCCGGCGCAGGTCCGCCAGATTGCGCACCACCTCAACGGGGGCGTAGGACAGGGCCAGCAGCGAGGCATAGGGCGCGATTACGTGGTCATCCGCCAGGCCGCGCTTGAACCCCAGACCGGGGACGCCAAAGGCGCGGTACTGGTAGTTCTGGTTGGCGTCGAACAGGTAATAGCCCGACTCGGAGATGCCCCAGGGCGTCCCGTGGGCGCGTCCGTAGGCGATCTGGTGGCGCACCGCGCCCTCGGCGCTGGTCTGCAGCAAGGTGCCGGGTCCCGTCGCCAGATACAGGGGCGGCATCAGGTACTCGAACATGGTGGCGCTCCAGGAGAGAAGCGTCAGCCGGCCCTGCACCCGGGTCATGGGGCGTCCCAGCTGGAGCCAGTGGGCCGGCGAGACCTGGCCCTGGGCGATGGCGATGAGCGAGGCGATGCGCGCCTCTGAAGCCAGCAGGTCGTAGTAGTTATTGTCCAGCTGACCGGTATCCATGTTGTAGCCGATATGAAAGACCCGGCGCTGCGGATGGTACAGAAACCCGAAATCCATCTCATCCAACAGCGTCTCGGCCTGCACGGCGATCTGCTGGTACTGGGCGCGCACGCGCTCGGCCCGTGCCGCGGCGGTATCCAGCGTCGCGGACAGCGCCTGCAGCCAGTCGAGGGCCTCCCGAGCAGCCGGCGTGCCAGCCTGGCTCTGTGCTCCCACATGCTGCTGTAGCTCTGTGACCGCCTCATGGCTCTGCGCGATGATGGCGGGTATCTGGCCCAGCTC
>CAZMAI010000073.1:5156-12151 GCA_964564195.1 uncultured Anaerolineales bacterium
CCCGGCAGGATCACCTCCAGCAGTTCGTCCAGCGTGTCCCGGTAGCCCTGCCAGGCGTGCCAGCGCAGCACCGCGTTGGCGTCCATGGCGCGTGCCGCGCGAGCGATGACGATCAGGCTGGCGGCCAGGTTGCCGCTGTCCACCGTGGAGACATAGCGCGGGTGGAGGGGCGCCAGCGTCTCGGTGTCATACCAGTTCAGCAGGTGGCCGCGGTAGCGCGGCAGGGCCATCATTGTATCGAGCGTCGCCGAGAGACGCGCCGCCAGCCCAAGCTGGTGCAGATATCCCAGGTCATAGGCCGCCAGCGCCGACGTCAGGTAAAGCCCGATGTTCGAGGGCGAGGTATGGTGCGCCACGATCTCGATGGGCGTTTCCTGCAGATGGTCCGGCGGGAGCCAGTGATCCTGCGGGCCGACCATATGCAGGAAATAGTTCCAGGTGCGTCGCCCGAGACGTCGCAGGTTGGCGAGCTCCTCCTCTGTCGGTGACTGCACGCGCTCGACCACGGGCAGGTCCAGCATCTGCACCAGCGCGGGCCCGCCGAGCCAGAGCAGGACCAGGGGTGCTGCCCAGAGGAGGCGCAGGGGGTTCGCGTCGCCTGGCAGCGCCAACAGCGCGCTCCCCACCAGCAGCAGGGTCGCCAAAAGGGCGGCGACCAGCATCACGTGCAGGTTGCGCCGCCGCTGCTGCTGGGCATCCCGGGCGGCCTGTTGCGCTGTGGTCCAGGTGAGCAGGTACCGGTGGCTGATCAACAGGCGGTGCAGGGTAACCAGGATCGCCTGGCAGGCCACGTAGGTGTCATAGGGCAGAAAGGACACGGCCAGCGCCAGGCGCGCTGCCTGACGGCCCAGCGCGCCCCAATCCACCTTCCAGCTCAGTCCACGGATCGCCTGGGCAAGGTTCACAGGCATGCTGGTGACCAGCGGCACGCCGTACGCCAAGGCAGCCGCCAGGAGCCAGATCCACGGGAATCCCCGCATGGCAGCGGTCGACGCCAGCAGTAGGACCATGGCCGGCGAGACCAGCGAGCGCAGCAGGTTGTGGATCACCTTCCAGCGGTCGACGGCGCTCAGCTGGCAGTGAAGCCGGGAGGGTGTCAGCAGCCAGGGGAGCAGCTGCCAGTCGCCGCGGATCCAGCGGTGCTGCCGGCGCGTGGTGGCAAAATACGAGGGTGGGTAGTCCTCCACCATGGTGACATCGGTCACCAGTCCGGCCCGGCCCAGGCTGCCCTCCAGCAGGTCATGGCTGAGCAGGGCGTTCTCCGGGATACGGTTGTGGACGCTGCGCGCAAATGCATCGACATCATAGATGCCTTTGCCCACAAAGATGCCCTCGCCAAAGAGGTCCTGGTAAACGTCCGAGACGGCGTGGGTGTACAGGTCCAGCCCGCGCCCGCCGGTATAGATGCGGGTGAACCAGGAGAGGCCGACGCTGCCTGGATGCACTTCCATACGGGGCTGCAGCACGGTATAGCCAGAGACGACGCGGTCCTGGTCGTCGAACACGGCGCGGTTCAGCGGGTGCGCCAGGGTGCCGATCAGCCGGCGAGCGGCGCCCGGCGGGATGATGGTGTCGGCATCCAGGGTGATCACAAAGCGGGTGGGACGCAGCAGGCGTGCGACCTCAGCGGTGGCGCACTCGGGCACAAAGGTGGTATCGGTGGCGCCGCGCAGGTACCGGTTGAGCTCGTGCAGCTTGCCGCGCTTGCGCTCCCAGCCCATCCAGACGCCCTGGGCCTCATTCCACAGACGCCGGCGATGCAGCAGGACAAAGCGCTGCACCGGCGGTGCATCGTGACTGCCGTTGGGGCGGGCATAGCGCGCGTTGAGGGCCGCGATCGCCTGGTGGGCATAGGCCAGCAGGCCCGCGTCCTCGGGGCGCGTCTCGCTGTCGGCGTCGCCGAAATCGCTCAGCAGCGCGAAAAGGAGCCCCGGCTGAGGATTGCTCAGATAGTGCACCTCCAACTGCTTGACCAAATGGTCCACGTCGCTGTTGCGGCTGATCAGCGCGGGCACAGCCACCAGCGTCTGGTACTCGGCGGGGATCGCCTCCTCGAATTCGAGCTTGGGCAGGCGATCGGGCGCCGATATCTCGGTGATGACGCGATCCACCAGGCTGCCCGCGGCGATCAGCACTGGCGGGATGAGCATCAGGATGGCGACGATCAGGGCGATGGGGGAGAGCGCCTGGTGCCAGGGAACACCGGCGGCCGACGATACAGCCATGGCGGTCAGCGCATAGAGGGCCAGGGCCACCAGGGCTATGGCGCTCAGATACAGCGGCGCGGCGTGCCGGCGGGCCCAGCGGCGCAGGCGTTCGCCCGGGCCGGGCCGGTAGCTGAGCATCGCCTCCAGGGACTCGCGGCGGGGACCGATCAGGTAGGTGCCGATGTGGCCCGCGGTCTCGACGGTATCAGCGACCTCAGCGGCGGCCTTCGCCTGGGCTATAGCCGCCGTGGCCACCCGTCGCTCCTCCCAGTCCGCTTTCAGCGCGAGTTTCTCGACCTCCTGCCGGTACAGATCGCGGGTCTCGAAATCCATGCGGGCATAGAGACCGGCGGGGTCCTGGCGCAGGATCGCCTCGTGCGCGCTGATCTCCTCGAAAAAGGTCTTCCAGTCGGTATCCGCGATGGCGCGCAGCCCCGGGACGATGTTGGCCACCACGGCCGCGGCACCGTCGCTCTCCGTGCCCGCGGCGCCCGTCTCGATCAGCGGGGGCAGGTCGGGCGGGTTAGATGGGGCCAGCACATCCGCCAGGGTGTGGGCCAGGGCCTCCACCAGAGCATAGCGCAGCAGGATCGGGAGCGCCCAGAGCTCGCCCATGGTGAGCGTGAGGTGCTCCTGGAGCGCCACCAGCACCGGCGCGATGATATCCAGATGCAGGTGATAGTGCTGGCTGGTGAGCAGGTCGCGGGTCAGCCCATAGATGCGCGGCAGGCCGGCCAGCGGACCCTCTCTCAGGAGCGGTAGCCGCCGGTAGTAGCCCTCGGGCAGGTCCTCGGCGATCTGGCGGACCGCCTGGCGGATGATGTAAAAGTTGTCCAGGATCCACTCAGAGACACTGGAGGGCACATTGGCGTTTCCGTCGCTGTCGCTGTCGCGCAGGCGCCGGTGTGCCTCGGTCAGCCAGTCGCTCAGGCGCTCCAGGTCGTGGCCCGCAAGGTCCCTGGCGGGCTTGATACCGGATCCGTTGGCGCGCTTGCCCGGCGCATAGACCTGCCGGTACCGGCCGGCGAGCCCGCTGGCCATGTCCAGAATAACGTCCTGGGAAATCGACTCCTCCGTCAGATGCCCGTCAAGGTTTTCGGGCATCGTTAGCGGCTCCTCGTGCTTTCGGCGGCGCGTTCCGCCTCGGTGGGCAGCGATTGGGTGCGCGGGATGTCCTGCATGATCAGCAGGGGCAGCGTCCCATCCTGGATGGCGTAACGCGCCACGGCGCCATAGGGGTGTGTGCCGCGGCTGGCGTGCCCGTGGGCGCATAGCACCACCAGGTCAGCGCCCTGCTCGATGCACAGATCCTGCAGCGCATCGATGACGCTCTCCTCCTCGAGCACGTGGCACGCAACCGGGACGGGGATGCGCTCGGTGATGCCTTCGAGATAGGCATGGTAGGCCTGGCGCATCTCAACCAGCAGGCGATCGGTCAACTCCTTGAGTTCCCCCGTCAAGGGGACCGCATCGGGCAGCTCCGGGGGGTGGATCACCGAGAGCAGCAGCAGGTCGGCCTGGTCCGCCTGCGCCAGGGCAACGGCGGGGGCCAGGGCGCACTCGGCGCGGCGCGACCCATCCAGCGGCACGACGATCCGGCGATAGTGCAGCTCGCCGGCGGCGTCCTCGGGGGCCTTGTAGCTGCGGACGATGAGCACCGGCAGATAGGCCGACTCGAGGACTTTGTGCGCCACGCTGTTGACCGTCCAACGGGAGAGGCCGCTGGAGCCGTGGGTGCTGAGCACCAGGAGATCGATCTTTTCCGAGGCACACACCTCGACGATCGTCTCCGCGGTCTTGCCCTCCAGGAGCAGCCGCCGCACCCGGGCTGGAGCGCCGCTCTGTGGCACCGCCTCGGCGGCGCCTGGCTCTGTGGCGACCGGCGTTTGCACGCCCACGGCATCGGTCGAGGTCTCTGCCGCGGGGGCTGTTTGCTCGGCGACTGTGGGAACCGGGTGCTCGCCACTGGAGGCCGCCGACGCCTCACCCAGCCCCGCGCGCACGCGATCCTCCACCTCGCGCAGGTGCAGTTCCGCGTCGGCGCGCTGGATCTGCCAGGCGAGCGGGTCGGGCGGCGCGGCGGATTGGGTGGTTGGCTCGAGCACGCGCAAAAGGATGATGTTGCTTCCCAGCGGCCGGGCGACGGCGAGGGCGTGGGGAAGGGCACGCTCCGCCAGCGCGGAACCGTCCAGCGGAACCAGGATATTCTTGAATACCATGATGCTCCTTTATCACGGCAGACGACCCTTGCCTGGACAGCGTGTGCCAGACCGGCAGGGCTGGCGGCAGGGCATTGGCCGGACGGAGCGCGACGCGCAGAGGCGCCAGGAGGCACAAGAGGTCCAGAGGCAAACAAGCGGGTGACGCAGCGGCCCCTGAACAGCCTCCGCACTGAATGGCGTCCGGCCCGGTCGCATTGCGCTGTAACCCATTCTAGCACGGAGTGGGCCTGCGGACAATGCGCGGGCGCAGCGGGAGCGTCCGGGCGTCGGAACGTCGGAACGTCCAGACGTCGGAACGTCTGAATGTCCAAGGTCGAAGGTCGAAGGTCGGCAGCCTCGCACCCTCCTTCCTTATCCTGTTCATCCTGTCCATCGATGTGAATGTTCCTGTTCCCCCTGTCCATCCCGGTTGCTTGGTTCGGTCCGCGCGTTGCGCGGGACACCCCCCTCGGGTACAATGGTGTCATTATGGAGAGCAGCAACGGTTCGATCGTGGTCGCCATCGGCTCGACCAACCGCGCCAAGGTGGAGGCCGCGCGACGCGCGGTGCTGGCCGCCTGGCCGGGGGCGCGGCTGGTGCCGCTGGCGGTGGGCTCGGGCGTGAGCGAGATGCCCATGACCGATGCCGAGGGGCAGCGAGGCGCCCTGGCGCGGGCGCTGGCCGCCCGGCTGGCCGCCGATGCGGACTATGGCCTGGGGCTGGAGGGCGCTGTCGCCGATGGCCCCGGCGGCATGATGCTCACCAACTGGGTGGTGGCCGTGGCGCGGGATGGGCGCACCAGCCTGGCCTCGGGGGGCACCCTGCCCCTGCCGGAGATGATCGCCCGCGAGATTCGGGCGGGCGGCGAACTGGGACCCATCATGGACCGCATCACCGGCCAGGAGCACACCAAGCAGGGCGAGGGCGCCGCCGGCTACCTCACCCGCGGCGTGGTGCCCCGGGTGCTCACCTTTCAGGTGGGCGTGGGCCTGGCGCTGGCGCCCTTTTTGCGGCCCGAGTTGTACAGCGAGGGCCCCTGACCCTGAGGGGCTCGCCGTTACCGGAAGGGAGAGCTGACCATGTTGAGCCTCGTGATCGGCGCTCCGAACTTTATCGCCATGGAACTGGTGGATGCCCTGTTGACACAGGGCGACGATGTGCGCGTCCTGTTGCAGCCGGGGCGCGAGGTGCAGGGACGGGCGGCGGGGCGCCCGCCCGCCGAGCGCCTGGCAGGGTCGCGGGCGGAGACGCGGGTGGTGAACCTCACCGACAGCGCGGGCCTGGCGGGCGCCGCCGAAGGTGTCGACACCCTCTACTATGCCGACTGGCGCTATACGGATTGGGGCGCCGAGACGGTGGCGGTCCAGACGGCCTCCCGGGGGCTGCGCAACGTGCTGGCCACCGCCACCCGGGCGCACGTCTCGCGGTTTTTGTACGTGAGCACGGCTGAGGTCTATGGTTTCCCCGGCGAGCCCGTCCGGGAGACGGAGCAATTGGCTCCGCCCGGGCTCCCCTATGCCGACGCCCGCGCCGAGGCCGAGATTGCCGTCTGGGAGCACGCCCGCCGGGTCACGCTGCCCGTAACGGTGCTGCGGCCTGGCCCGGTGTACGGCCCCGGGGCGCAGGCCTTTGTCGTGGATGTGGTGGAGCGGCTGCGCCGGCGCCAGGTGTACCTGATCGACAACGGTGAGCACGTGGCCGGTCTGACCTATGTGAGCAACCTGGTGGACGGCATCGTGCGGGCCTCCCGCGCCGGGCGGGCGGCGAACCAGGCCTACAACATCACCGACGGCTCCAACATCACCTGGGCCCAGTACTTCTCCCGGCTGGCGGCCCTGGCCGAGCTGCCGGCGCCCGTGCAGAGCTACTCCCGCGGCCGCGCGATGTTCATGGTGGGACTCTGGGAGCGCACCAACGCGCTGCGGGGACGGGAGGAACGCCCGCCTCTCACGCGTCTGGCGGTGGAGATGATGAGCGTGGACCAGCGCTATCCCACGGACAAGGCGCGGCGGGATTTCGGCTACCGGCCCGAGGTGGATTTCGCCGAGGGCCTGCGGCGCACCGCCGAGTGGATGCGCCGCACGGGGCTGGTGGGCGGGTGAGACGGGCATACGGCCAGGCGCATGAACGCGCGAACGTTGGAACGTCGGAATGTCAGGACGTCCGTAGTGCGTCCCCGCTGGGCCGTGGGACTGCGGACCGCGGGCTTATAGCCCGCTCCGGAACAGTGTGGCTGAGCCGTGGGCGATGTCCGGATGGACCGCGGGCGTCCCGCCCGCACCGAGGACCGATGATGCCCCCGGTCATTCAACGACACACAAGGCAAGTTGGCCCTTGTTGGGGCGCACCACCGTGTGCGCCCCCGGAACTGAACCGCGCTTATAGCCCGCACCATAAGCATATGGGGCTTGTCCCTGTGCAGGGGCATAATCGTATCGAGATCCCGTGGGCGCACACGGCGGCACACTGTGCCGCGTGCGCCCCTACGACGGAAAGATCCTCGCCATGGACTGTGCCGCGTGCGCCCCTATGAAGGGAACGGGTTGGCCCCGGAACTGGACCGCGGGCTTATAGCCCGCTCCGGAG
>CAZMAI010000074.1:0-7746 GCA_964564195.1 uncultured Anaerolineales bacterium
CGTCAGGTAGCTCGGCACATGATAGTGCCGCGCGATACCACCGCACCCTACGATTCCGACCCGCACAACGTCAGCACTCATGTCAGGTCCTCCTGCAGCGTTCCATGATCAGGGCAGGGCATCCACTCAATACGCGCCTGGCCGTCGTCCGCCACGGCGACCCGGCAAGCCGGCGCCAGTTCAAAGGAGAACGACGCCTGCTGCAGCAGACGCCAGTCCAACTCGAGCCAGTGGGCTAGAAGCAGATTTAGAACGCGCTCCGAAGCGACGATCGCCACGTTCTCCATGCCATAGGTGTTTGCGTAGACGGCGATGCGAGCGGAGGCGGCGGTGAGGCGCGTCCAAAGCGAGACTAGACCCTGCTGCATCTGTTCCGGCGTCCACGTGGACACGAGGTGGGTTGCCCTGGGGTCATAGTTCAGGTCGTCGAGCACCAGATCCTCCATCTCGGTCAGATCCCAACGTACCCGTACGGGGGACTCGTGCTCGACGAGATCCGCCGTATCCAGCGCTGCCCTTTGCGTGCTCGAGCACAGCATCTGCAGATTCCAGGCGCGGCTGGCGGCAGCCCAACGACGCATCTCTGCCACACCGTTCGGCGTCAACGGCATCTCGTAAGGATCTGTGGAACGCAGCGGATCGGTCTCGCCCACGCGTATCAGATAATAGTTGGTCACCTGAGGCTACTCCTTGTCACGGCATGCAGCCGCGTCATCGGTGCCAGGGGCGCATGATCAGCCATAACAGTGCGCCCGCGAGTAGATCGATTACAACAATCAGCATCAGCGCGGTGCCTGCGTCGCCGGCGCCGCGGTAGAGTGCCGTGGATGCGACCCGCAGGATGTTTCTCACGCCCAGCAGATAGAGCGTACCAGCCAAAACCGCAACGATCGCTGCCCCTGCCAGCCAGGCGCGCCTGTCGCTGGCGCTGGGCAACATGGTGTTCCCAATGGCCAGAACCGGATAGAGCCAGAGCACGGCATCGGGCAAGCCAGCCAGCGTGGCGATTGCGGCTTGCGGCTCGGAGAGCAGTGCGCCAGCTGCGGGCAGCTGCAGGACGCGTGAGGTGATCAGCACGATAGTCGCGAGGCCGGTCACCAAGGGTGCCAGGCCAATCATACTCTCTCGTACCGGGTCCACCTGCGCAATATGCACGGATCCCAGGCGAGCGGAGCCAGTGCTCTCCAACGCCGGTAGCAGCGATAGCCTCCCGGCAGGAACGCGCAAGACCCACGCGGCCGCCAGATGACTCAGTTCGTGCAGTATCGTGCCCGGAAAAACCAGAGCGTGATAGACATAAAGCGCAGCGGCAGGGCTGTGTGTCAAGAGGATTACCAGTCGTTGCACTGTCAGGCTGAACCAGCGGCTCACAGGTACGGCCAGTGCCAGTGTGGTCAGGGCCAGCAGCGGCGTGAGCCAGATCTCCTCACTCATCACGGGGTGATCCGCCGGTGATTATGGGTTTGGGGCTGTCTGCGCCGTGCTGGCCGCTGTGGCCCACAGGATCGAATTACAGGCCCTTGGCTCGCGCCGTCTCTCGGACAATCTCGATAAAGTCCGCGGCCTTGAGGCTGGCCCCTCCCACCAGTCCGCCATCCACATTGGGTTGCGACATGATCTCAAAAGCGTTGCCGGCGTTGACACTCCCGCCGTACTGTACGCGGACGGCGTCCGCGACTGCATCGCCGTAGATCGCGCGCACCGTGGCGCGCACCACGCCACCGCAAACATCCTCGGCGTCCGCCGGGGTCGCTGCCAAGCCCGTGCCGATGGCCCAGATTGGCTCATAGGCGATCACCATGCCCGCGACCTGCTCCCCGGTCAGTCCAACCAGCGCGCCCTCTACCTGGCCGCGCACCCAATCCTGCGTCTGGCCGGCCTCGCGTATCTGGAGCGTCTCGCCCACGCACACGATGGGGATGAGCCCCGCCGCCAGCGCTGCTACGATCTTGTGGTTTACGGTCTCGTCGGTCTCGCCAAAGAACTCTCGTCTCTCCGAGTGACCGATAATGACATAATCACAGAACTCGCGTACCATGGCCGGGGCGACCTCACCGGTAAAGGCGCCGCTGGGCTCCCAGTACACGTCCTGAGCACCGACGTGCAGATCTGTGCCCGCGACCAGACGCGATACATCGGGCACCGCCAGGAATGAAGGGCAAAAGACTTTTTCCACCGCTGGCACAGCGAGCAGATCCGCTCGCATCGCCTGTACGAGCTCGACGCCCTCGGCGGCTGTCTTGTTCATCTTCCAGTTCCCGGCCATAATGGGTTTGCGCATTGTATTTCTCCCCAGGGTGGTTTAGTAGACATCTCGATGTTACCACAGAATGACAGCTGCTGCCAAGGATCCCACGCGTCTGCGGAAGGGCAGGCGCCGTCATTGGAAACCCTTGTGGGGCGACTCTCAGCTCTACTGGAAGAGCCGCTGCCGGGCAGGGCGGCACAACAGGCTATGTCGGTGCAACCCAGAACGCCGCTCCCAGTAGGCGCTCAGCCCAGCGATTTGCGCCAGAGTGCCGTTCTGGCCTTGATCTATCCGCACGAGGGATCATTGTGGCTCCCGTTAATGCGCCGCAGCGCGACGCTGCGGCAGCACGGAGGCCAGCTTGCGCTGCCCGGTGGAGGCAGAGAACCTGCGGACACATCGCTATGGGAGACCGCCGTACGTGAAACCAGCGAGGAGATCGGCGTCCAGTCAGAGAGAGTACGTCGCCTGGGCGCGCTAACCGAACTGGAGGTCGCGGTCAGCAGCAACCTGGTCCACCCCTTCGTGGGATATGTGGATAGGCGCCCATGTTTCCAGCTACAGCGGTCGGAGGTGGCAGGCCTGTTGCACTTGCCGCTGGATGCGCTGCTGGATGCTGAAAACAAGCACGTCGAGGAGTGGGATCTCCCGGGAAGGCGCGCACGGGTGCCATTCTACCGCTACCAGGACGCCGTGATCTGGGGTGCCACTGCGATGATCTTGAGCGAGTTCGAGGTTTTGTTGCGCCGGGCCTGGTAACACGAGACGCCGCGGGCCCATCATGGACCCGCGGCGCCTTGCTAATTGTCGATCAGCTGGCGGGCGTATCGTTGCTCAGGTCTGTTGGCTCAGCGGCACGCTTTGCCTTGCGCCGAGCGCGGGCGCGCTTGATGGCGCGGATGAGCAGCCAGAGCACCAGGATCGGGACCAGGAAGATTGGCGACAAGAGGACCAGCCAGATCAGCACGTCGACTGCTACCTGTCCGGCGTTCACCAGGCCGCGCAGGGCGTTGTTCACGGTGACCAAAGGATTCCATTTGGCCGGCTCCACGATTGTCCCGGGCTGACGCTTGGGCCGGATCTCGATGTTTATCGTAGCCAGTGCGGCGCTGCGCTCGAGATACTGCTGGCGCCCCTTGAGCGATTCGATCTCTGAACGGAGTTGCGTGATCCGGTTGTGAATCGCGAGAATGTCCTCTGCTGAACCGCGGTTCTTGCGCACTTCGGTGAGCAGCGCCAGCAGTTCCTCTTCGGTGGCCTCCAGGTTGCGCAGCCGGGCCGAGATATCCACGTACTCCTCAGTGACATCATCGCCCGACGAACTCTCGTTCTCAACTGTGATGGAGCTGTCCCGCAAAACGCCGAGCACCGCCTCGAGTTTATCGGCGGGGACGCGTAGCGTCACCGAGGCGTAAGCCTGCTCGCCAGACAGCCATCGATTGGATCCGGCCACATAGCCGCCGTTGGCCTTGACGAGGTTCTGGATCTCGACCAGCATCACGTCGGTGTTCTCAACGATCACCGACATGCTGACTGTCCGGATGATCATGCGTTCTGAGACATTGGCTACGGCTGAAGCGGCCGACCCGAATCCTGCCTCATCCTTCTCATAGCTCTGCTCGCGAGGCATCGCGCCCGCAGTTGCCGCCATCCTGGGGGCCTCGACAGCCATTTCCTCCTGGATGCCCGATACGTAAGACTCTGCATAGTCCATCGTCGCTTGTTTCGCGCTGGCGCAACCAGCCACCAGCAGCGCCAGTGTGACACCAACAACCAGTATCCTGTTGAACATCGTTCTCATTTCTGCCTTCTCCTCCTGTGTGGGCGATGTGTGACCGTCACCTGTTGGACGCTACAACCCCGCTGCTTGTTCCTTGTGCTACCAGCCGAGGTCTAGCCGTGTGACTAACCTGTTGGGCAATCCACTGTCGCGCATCTGCTCTTGCGTCCTGGCAATCGGATATTCCACGCGGCGGAGCTCAAAAGACATGGATTCCGGGTCCACCACCATATACGAGGCACGGGGGTCACCGTCGCGCGGCTGCCCTACGCTGCCGGGGTTCAGGATGTGCCGGCCAGCGTCCAGTGTGAGCGCGTGGCGCTCCTCGAGGGCATAGGCTTCCACGTGGGCGTCGTCTTCTTCGGAAGAGAAATGCACAGGGACGTGTGTGTGGCCCACCAGGCAGACGCCCGTGGAAAAGTGGCTCATGTTCAGTGCCGCGGTGCTGGCATAGAGCAGGTATTCCCATATGGGATAGCGCGGGCTGCCGTGCGCCAGCGTTATGTCCGAGATAACCTGCGTCTCGGCGAGGCTTTCCAGATACTTTCTGGCGTCTGGCGTGAGGTGTTCGCGGGTCCACAGGTTGGCCTGACGTGCATCGCTGTTAAAGTCGGCGAGATCCAGCTTTCCCAGAACGCCCCAATCGTGGTTGCCCGGGATCGCAATGTGCTCAAAGGAGCGGATCAAATCGATACAGGCGTTAGGCTCGGGTCCGTAGCCGACGATGTCGCCCAGACACCAGAGCACATCAAAGGGACCCGCATCGTCGAGCACCGCGGTCAAAGCCTCGAGGTTAGAGTGAATATCGGACACAACCAGTGCACGCATCGGGATGCCTCCTTTCACACGACGGGCTGAGTGTAACATACACGATGTGAGGTCGCCACCATTAAAGCGCACAAACACTGTGCTCTTGCTGGCTGTTGGCGCCTGAACCCGGCTGCGGTAAACTCGCATAAGCACGATGGAGGCGCAGGTGTGGCCACAATAGTTGCTCTCGGAGAAGCTCTGGTTGAGGTGATGCGCACAGGTCTCGATCAGCCTCTTGACCGGCCCGGGCCTTTTGGCGGGCCGTATCCCAGCGGCGCGCCGGCCATTCTGGCCGACGCCGTAGCACGGCTGGGCGGCAGTGCCGGGTTCCTGGGCACCGTTGGTGAGGATGCCTTTGGCGACTGCATTGCGCGGCGCCTGAGCGCAGATGGCGTAGACTGCGCTGCGCTGCGCCGTGTGTCCCACCGGATCACGGGCATCGCCTTTGTCTCCTACCGGTCGGACGGCAGCCGGAGCTTTTTGTTTCATCTCGCCGACTCGGCGGCAGCCGAGATGTCCGTTGAGCAGATACCGCCCGGCTGGCTGGATAGCGTGCGCTTTGTGCACATCATGGGCTCGTCGCTCAGCGCCGGGGAGGCGATGCGTGAGACCTGCTATGCCGTTGCGCGCCACGTATCGGACAGAGGCGGCACCGTAAGCCTGGATCCCAACCTGCGGCCCGAGTTGATCGCACCCGAGCGGATCCGCGAGGTCTGTGAGCCGGTTCTGGCGTGCGCGAAGGTGGTCTTCCCGAGTGGCCCGGAGCTGGTTACACTTACAGGCAAGTCCACCGCTGAAGCGGGCGCTGCCCAGCTGCTTGAGGGCGGCATAGAGATCGTGGCTCTCAAGCAGGGAGAGCAGGGATCGACCATCTACACGTGTGATGGAGCGCTAGCTGTGGCGCCCTACGCCGTCACCGAGGTTGACCCCACGGGTGCAGGGGATTGCTACGACGCGGCCTTTATCGTGGGTCTATCCGAGGGCTGGGATCTTGACCGCATCGGGCGCTTTGCCAACGCAACAGGGGCGATGGCAACAACAAAGCGAGGTCCCATGGAGGGGGCGCCGACCCGATATGAGGTCCTTCAGTTCATGGCGCGGGAGGGCAGGCCTCTGTAGCCGGCACAACCCAGGGCGAGTCGTCGGCTGCCACTGTCAATGTCGCGCCGAAAGACGCTGCGAACTGCACCAACAGGCGTTCCTTGACGTGCCCCATAGCGGGCGCATTTCCGAGGAGCGCGCACAGGCTGGTCACACCGCCGTCGCGGATGCCGCAGGGCACGATGGTGGCCCAGTGCGACATGTCGGGATCGACATTGAGCGCCAGGCCGTGCATGGTTACGCCCCGCATGATCCTCACGCCCAGGGCACACACCTTGTCCTGGCCGACCCAGACGCCAATGTATCCCTCGCGCCGGCCTCCCTGGATGCCAAAGTCAGCCAGAGTGGCGATCACCACATCCTCAAGGCGGTGCATATAGTCGGATGCCCCCAGGCTGTGCTCGTGGAGGCGCAGGATGGGATAGGCGACCAGTTGACCTGGCCCGTGGTAGGTGACATCGCCGCCGCGCTCGATGCGATGGACCTCGATACCGAGTTCGTTCAGCGTCCCGCTATCGAGGATGATGTTGGACGCGTCCGCCCGCCTCCCAAGGGTAATTGCGGGACGGTGCTCGACCAGTATCAGTACTTCGGGAGCCGTGTTGGTGCGCACGCGCTCTACAGCCTGCTTTTGCAGGCTGTGCACCGGTGCATAGCTGCGCAAGCCGAGGTCGAGCACGTGGATTGCGCTGGCGGGAAGCGAGGGGCCGACCATGTCAGCGCAATATCGTGCCGGCGAGGTCGGGCTGTCCCCGAAGGTAGGCATCGCCAGGCATGGTTCTACGCCCTGCCGGTTGCAGCAGATCCACGCACAGCATGCCGTCCCCGGTGGCGACAGCCAGCGCTCCATCGACCGATTGGATGGTGCCGGGCACGTCGCAGGGTGTCTGCTCCAGGACATGTGCTTGCCATAGGGTCAGCCGGGTATCCCCTGCAGTGAAGGTGAACGCCCCGGGCCAGGGAGACATCGCACGGATGTGGCGCTCGATGGCAACGGCGGACTGGCTCCAGTCGATCCGGCCGTCCGCCTTGGCGATCTCCGGCGCGTAGGTGGCGAGTGCCTCATCTTGCTGCTGCGGGCGGATCTGACCCGCCACCCAGGCTGGCAAAGTGTCGATCAGGAGGGTGGCGCCCAGGTCTGCGAGGCGCGCGGTGAGGCTGCCGGTGGTGTCGTGAGGGCCTACCGGCGTCGCTTCCCACGCGATGACTGGCCCCGTGTCGAGGCCCGCCTCGGTAAGCATCAGGCTGACTCCGGTATCCGCGTCTCCAGCGCGAATCGCCGCAGCCACGGGCGAGGCGCCCCGCCAGCGGGGTAGCAGGGAGGCATGCACGCCGATCACTCCGTGCCGGGGCAGGGCCAGCACGTTCGGGCGCAGGATCTGGCCGTAAGCGGCCAAAACGAACACGTCGGCCTGCGCCTCTTCCAGGAGTGACAGCGCCTCCGCGTCTCTCGAAAGCCGGACGGGTTGCAGGATAGGCACGCCAGCGTCTGCAGCAGTCATCTTGACCGGTGATCCAATCAACTGGCGGCGCCCGCGTCCGCCGTAGCGGTCGGGCTGTGTCACCGCGTACACGACCTCGTGATGCTGCAGACACGCCCGCAAAACGGGAACAGCGTACTCCGGCGTCCCCAGAAAGACAATGCGCGCCACAATACCTCCGATTGGGTTTTCACTGGGTCGATTCTAGCACAGGCCGGGCTTTCGGACTAGCCTGGACCGTACCAGCGGTAGCAGGCTTGTCGCACGCTCGATGCTGCGTGCTTGAGCACACCGCTGTCACGCCCTATAATGCAACGGTTTGGTTG
>CAZMAI010000074.1:7846-11943 GCA_964564195.1 uncultured Anaerolineales bacterium
TTTGATGTCGATGGCGTAACCGCGACCGTTCTGATGACATCGGCGCTGCGGTCCCTGGGCGCGCGCGTGCAAGCCTTTATACCCGACCGGTTTGAGGATGGCTACGGGCTCAACATGGACGCCATCGACCGGCTGGGAGAGGGCGGCGTGACATTGTGCGTCACCGTGGACTGCGGTGTGCGGTCCACGGAGGAGGTGGCATACGCCCGTGCGCGCGGGATGGACATGATCATCACGGACCACCACTCGGTGCCCGACGTGCTCCCCGATGCCGTTGCAGTCATCGACCCCAGGCGCGAGGACAGCGACTACTCTTTTCGTGAGCTGGCCGGAGTGGGTGTCGCCTATCAGGTAGCGCGGGCGCTGACTGATGCGCTTTCGAGTAGGCGTACGCAGCAGAGCGACGCCCTGCTGGATGAGTACCTGGACCTCGTGGGGCTCGGCACGATTGCGGACGTTGTGCCGCTGGAGGGTGAGAATCGTACCCTGGCGCGTTGGGGGCTGAACCGGATGCGTTCGGCGGCGAGGCCAGGGCTTCAGGAGTTGGCACGGGTCGCCGGAATCGAGCTCGCAGCCATCAGCAGCACTGATGTGGCTTTCCGGATCGCCCCGCGACTGAATGCGGCTGGCCGCATCGAGAATGCCAGGATCGCCTACCAGTTGCTGCTGGCCCGAGATGGGCAACAGGCCGCCGAAACCGCCAAGACGCTCAACGATCGAAACAGGGAGCGGCAGCAGTTGCTGGAGGAGCAGCTCGTTCAAGCGGCGAGCCAGGTGGACACGGCCAGTTTGCCCCGGCTGTTGTTTGTGCATGGTCCGGACTACCATGAAGGCATCGTTGGCCTGGTGGCCAGCCGGCTGCGAGAACAATTCTATCGGCCAGCGCTCGTTCTGAGAAGCGATACAGAGACATCGAGGGGATCTGCGCGAAGCATCGAAGGTTTTCACATCACCCAGGCGTTGGAGAGTTGCCGAGATATCCTGCTTCGCTTTGGCGGGCATGCCCAGGCCGCTGGCTTTACGCTGGAGAGCGCGCGTATCCCCGAGTTCGAGGCCCGCTTGCTCCATTACGCCGAGGAACATCTCGAGGAGTCGATGCTCGTGCCCAGGGTTCAGGTAGACGCGATCGTCGATCTGCAGGATGTGTCTGACCGAACGCCTGCGGCGATCTCCCTCCTCGGGCCCTTTGGCAAGGGCAATCCAGAGCCGCTTCTGGCCACACTGGGAGTGAACGTTATGGATTTGCGCAGGATGGGGGCCGAGGGCAAGCACCTGCGTCTCAACATCGCCCAGAACGGCACGCCCCGTGCCTGTGTCGCCTTCAGGCAGGGGGAGGTTGCCGAGTGGTTGCGGCCCGGAGACCGGATCGACATGCTCTACCGGCCCTCGCTCAACCGCTGGCAGGGCAGGGAGAGCCTGCAGCTGGTGGTTGAGGCGTTGCGACCCCACAGGGATATTGGAACCGGGGCAGAACAGGGACGCACTTGATCCTCTCCTCTGGCGATGCCGATGCCACTGATGCTGTGGCGCCCGCGCCGCAAAGTGGACATATCACCTCGTTGCGACTATGATCTGACGGTTTGGGCTCGAGTTTGAGCGTGCTGAGAGCGATGGACTCGCAGTCAGCTTGTTCGCCCGGGGAGGTTACTGTGCTAAGTGAAATGTATGTGGACGTCGAGCGCGAAGCTGATCGTATCGCAGGCTTTATACGTGACTCTCTGGCGGCAGCCGGATTCCATCGCGCTGTGCTCGGTGTGTCCGGTGGCATCGACTCGGCGCTGGTGGCGGCGCTCTGTGTGCGCGCCCTGGGTCCTGAGAACGTGTTTGGCATGTTGCTCCCCTGCGAGAACAGCAACCCATCCAGCACAGCGCATGGCCAACAGATTATCGACATGCTGGGGATGCCCTCTGCATTCCTGGATATTACGCCGATGTACCGTCCACTGCTGGCGCACGCGCCGGACATGGGAAGCTTGCGATTGGGCAACATCATGTCTCGGCTGCGCATGTTGACCCTGTATGACCAGTCGGTGGCCTTCAATGGCCTTGTGATGGGCACGGGTAACCGGACGGAGTGGCTGCTGGGCTATTTTACGCTGTACGGGGATGGCGCTTCGGCGCTCAAGCCGATCGCGCATCTCTACAAGTGCCAGGTACGTGCGCTCTCGTCACATCTTGGGATCCCTGACAAGATCGTCTTCAAGGCGCCCAGCG
Source organism: uncultured Anaerolineales bacterium (assembly GCA_964564195.1). GTDB lineage: Bacteria > Chloroflexota > Anaerolineae > UBA1429 > UBA1429 > JAAYED01. Next base: position 10,061 of record CAZMAI010000074.1, read on the forward strand.
CCGATCTGTGGGAGGGCCAGACTGACGAGGCGGACCTGGGGTTCAGCTATGACGATGCCGACCAGATTCTTTTCCTTCTCACCGAGCTCGGGCTCGACGTCGGCGCAGTCGCTGACCGCGGCTTTGATCTCAAACTCGTGCAGGCGGTCCAGCGGACGTACCGGAAGACCGCATTCAAACGTGTGATGCCCCCGATGCTCAATACGGTGTGGCAGTCCACCCACGACGGGGCGGTTGCCTGACCGGCTGCCCCCCTTGCAGCGACGGCTTCCATCGGTCAGATCGACACTCTGTGTGGCAGTATGGGATTGCGTGTGTGCTGATACAATCTGTGAATTAAGAGGTGTGGTGATGAGCAAGGCGACGCGAGAGGATATCATCAGGACATGTCGCGATGAGGACGTGCGCTTTTTGCATCTGCAGTTCAGCGACATCCTGGGGATGATCAAGAATATTACCGTGCCCGTCAGCCAGCTCGATCGCATCCTCGATGAGGGGCTCTGGTTCGATGGTTCTTCCATCCACGGTTTTGCCCGCATCAGTGAGAGCGACATGTTTCTCTTTCCCGATCTGGACACCTTTGCCGTCATCCCCTGGCACAATGGGCTGCACAAGACTGCCCGTCTGATCTGCGACGTGTTTACACCGGACGGCATCGACTTTATGGGCTCGCCGCGAACGGTGCTCAAGTCGGCGCTCAAAGACGCAGAAGCGCTGGGCTTTGAGTTTCAGGTCGGCCCCGAACTCGAGTTCTTTTTGTTCGAGACCGATGACAGGGGGACGCCGATCCCACGCGCGACGCATGACCAGGCCGGATACTTTGACGCCAGCTCAGATCGCGGAATGCTGGTGCGGCAGGAGATGTCGGCCGCGCTGGAGGCCTTTGGCATTGAGGTGCAGGCCGGTCATCATGAGGGCGCACCGAGCCAGCACGAGATCGACTTTCGCTACGATCATGCTCTCACCTCTGCGGATGCGGCTCTGACCTTTCGCTATGTGCTCAAGGCGATTGCGCAAGAGAGAGGTTTGTACGCCACCTTCATGCCCAAGCCAGTGGCAGGCATCGCAGGATCAGGTATGCACGTCCACCAGAGTCTGTGGGTACGTGACACTGGCGAGAACGCCTTTGCGGATCCATCCGACCAGTACGGGTTGTCCAAGCTGGCCCGTCACTATCTGGCCGGACAACTGAAACATGCCCGTGCCATGTCTGTCGTACTGGCGCCTCTGGTGAACTCTTACAAGCGCCTCGTTCCGGGTTACGAGGCTCCGGTCTATGTGAGCTGGGCTCGCATCAACCGTTCCTCGCTGATCCGCATTCCCAAGGCACGGACTCCCGAGGCGGTGCGACTTGAGCTGCGGTGCCCTGATCCCGCCTGCAATCCTTACCTGGCCTTTGCCGTGATGCTCAAGTGCGGGCTGGATGGCGTCAAGCACGAGCTTCCCCTGCCGGAGCCAAGTGAGGAGGATCTGTACGAGTCTGCCTGGGCACGGCATAGCCTGCCGGTGCTCCCCGGCTCGCTCAAAGAGGCGATCGACGCTGCTTGCGAGGACGAGGTGGTGCAGGATGCGCTGGGGCCCCACGTGTGGGAACGCTATATAGACGCCAAGCTGCGCGAGTGGGATAGCTACCGTCTGGCCGTGACACAGTGGGAGCTGGAGCGGTACCTGGCGGTGTACTAGCCCACAGGCTGGACGCTGACCCGGGTCTAGGTTCACCGTTAGGCGTCCGGTTGCCTGCTACGAGCGTGCTTTGCTGTCTCGCCAGCTATCGATCTGGGTCCTGGGGGTGACGCCGGTCGGTGCCGCACCCGACGCGCAACCACCGGGCGCCCCGCCGTCGACCGTCGAGCCGCCGCCGGAAACAGAGAACGCTGAGAGTA
>CAZMAI010000075.1:0-11889 GCA_964564195.1 uncultured Anaerolineales bacterium
AACAGGTCGATGACATGGCTCAGGAGAAAGTGCGCCGTGGATGACCCTTCCGCCCAATCGCGTGACCGCGCCCCCCAGAGTGCCGTTGGGACGGAGATGTTGTCATCCAGGCGAACCTCGCCATAGACGATTTGTCCCAGCAGGCCCTCTCTGATCGTGTAGGCCGTGGCAATGTCCATGGGGGCAGTGCGGTTGGCATAGTTGACGAACAGATGCGTGCCGCTGCGCTCGACGGCCTCGTAGATCGCCCGAGCGTCGGGGAGGTTGGTCGCCAGGGGCTTTTCCTGCAGGATGTTGGGCACCCCCGCTTCGATTGCGGCCAATGTGGGCTCGCGGTGGTAGGGATCGGGGGTAGCGACGACGACCAGGTCCAGCGGCCCGTGCTGAAGCATGTCCGTGACACTGGCAAAGGCCTCGGCTCCTACCTGCGACGCCAATCGCTGAGCGGCGTTGGCCCGAATGTCCGCGACAGCCCTCACGGTGACCTCAGGATGGTCTCGCAGGTTCTCTGCATGGGCACATCCGAGTATTCCGGCACCCACTATCCCGGCATTGAGCATCACATATCCCTCCCCTGGAGATCAACGTACCTGATTGTAGAGCCCATAGGGTAATCATTCAAGGACACCGGTTTTGATTTCGCGCAGGGGTCGACTTGGCGTATACTAACTGTCTGTTCCGGGGAGGATCCCGGTCACAGAATAAGGAATGCCCCTTGCTCGGATACAAGTCGATTCTTCATGGAACGTGGATAGCGCGAGACGACGACCCGGCTGAGGAACTCTTCTTCATCTGGGCTGAGCGCGATGCAGAGGCGCCTCTTCCGACGGCTGAGGGCATCCATCGCCCGCGCGTGCGCCGGCATCCCCACGCGGCCACCACGATAGAGATCGCTGACCTTCTCTCCGATCTGGTGCCGGACATAGCCTGGCACAAAGCGCAGCGGCTTACGAGGGTGGCGTATCTCCCTTCTACAAGTGTCGCCCCTGTCTCGGCGGGGTGGCTCTATCGCGAGGCGGTCGACCTTGTCGACGAGGACGTGCTCATCGAGCCCTGGCGGATCGAAGGGTTAAGCGTTCCGCTGGCCCAGCTCCTGCCCCTGCTCATTACGCTGCCCCTCGCACAACGAGAGATTCGCACAGTGAACCGGCTGGGCAACGACCTACTGTATTGGGGCGCTGTGGCCAAGTTTGCCCTGGAGCTGCTGGCGCGGCAACGATTCTTGCCCGGTCTGGCTGGCGAGAACGGCTCCATGCGCGCGGTCTGGCTGCCTGTGATCGATGGCGTCGACGATAGCAGTCGATTTGACGCGCTCGCTGCCGTTATGCCCCCTGCCTGCCGAGCGCTCTTGCCCGAGCGCGATGCCCGCAGTGACGCCCCAATCCTGAGACCCCAGGCGGTGCTTGATAGTTTCATGAGGAGCCTCGTTGATAGCGCCGTACGTGAGTGGGGCTTTGAGGACGGGCACCATGGGTCCCGCGCCATAAAGATGGTCAGCAATCGGGCAGCACCGGTATCCTCGGTCTGGTGGCAGAGTCTGGGCAAGGAAGCGGACGTCCGTGTGCCGCAGGCCAGGACCGCGGAGATTGGGCGCTTCTACCAGGCCTGGAAAAACTGGACCTACAAGGCCAGGAGCGAGAGCGGCTCGTCCTTTCGCCTCTGTTTTCGGTTGGAGCCCCCTGCCTATGACCCCGAATCGGATCGCGTTGTCGCATCCTTCTGGACCCTGCGGTATTTTCTGCAGGCCATCGACGACCCCAGCCTGATGGTTCCGGCGTGGGAAGTCTGGCGCGAGCGCGGCGACGTGCTCAGCTATTTGAACCGCCGCTTTGACAACCCGCAGGAGAAATTGCTTGAGGGCCTGGGCATCGCCGCAGACCTGTGCCCGGCGATCCGGCGCAGCCTCAAAAACCAGTCCCCTGACGCTACCACGCTTACGGATCAGGAGGCTTTCCACTTTTTGCGGGAAGTCTCACGCCTGCTGGAGGGTGCCGGCTTTGGCGTGATGATCCCGCCCTGGTGGAACACGCCTGATACGCGGCTGCGTGTGCGGGCGGTCTTGCACGGTTCCGGGGACGATCGCGGCACAGGCTCCTTGAGCATGGAGTCGATTGTGTCCTACGACTGGGAGATGGCCCTGGGGGATGAGACCCTCTCCCGGGAGGAGTTCGAGCGGCTTGCGGCTCTCAAGACGCCGCTGGTCCAGGTGCGCGGACGCTGGGTGCTGCTGCAACCAGATCAGATCGATTCGGTCGTCGCCTTTTGGGAAAAGCATCGCGGGCGCGGCATGCTCAAGATGCGCGACGCGCTGTCGCTGGCGCTCGGCGCGCAAGACGAGTTGGATGGGCTGCCAGTCACCGAGGTGCGGCTGGACGATTCGATCAAAGACCTGATGGCGCAGCTGACACGCAAAGCGCAACTCGAGCTCGTGGAGGCCCCGGAAGGTTTCAGGGGCGAGTTGCGCCCATACCAGGTGCAGGGCCTTTCCTGGCTCGCCTTTCTACGGCAGTGGGGCTTTGGTGCCTGTCTGGCTGATGACATGGGGCTGGGCAAGACGATCCAGGCGATCGCGCTCATACTGGACAACAAGCGCGAGAATGCGGATGTGGCGCCGACGCTTGTGGTGTGCCCCACATCCCTGGTGGGCAACTGGCAGCGCGAGGTGTCGCGGTTCGCCCCCGACCTCAAGGCCGTGGTGCATCACGGAACCGGGCGGGCAGGGGGAGAGGCGTTTGTCGAGCAAGCGTTGGCCTCTGATCTGGTGATCAGCACCTATGGGCTGGTACGCCGTGACCTGGAGGACCTGATGCAAGTGCGCTGGGCCAATGTGATCATCGACGAGGCCCAGAACATAAAGAACCCGGCAACCAAGCAGGCTCGCGCCGCGCGCCGGCTCCAGGCTGACTTTCGCCTGGCGCTCACGGGCACGCCGGTGGAGAACCGGCTTTCGGAACTGTGGTCCATCATGGCGTTTCTGAATCCTGGCTATTTGGGGTCTCGCGCAGGTTTTCGTCGCGAGTTCTCCGTGCCCATCGAGCGCTACCAGGATCCTTCCGTTGCAGAGCGGCTGCGCACGTTGGTGCGTCCATTCATACTGCGCCGCCTCAAGAATGATCCCGACGTGATCCGTGACCTGCCGGACAAGTTTGAGCACAAGGTGTACTGTAACCTTACTCGGGAGCAGGCGACCTTGTACGAAGCCATCGTGCAGAGCGGGATGTCCTCGCTTCCGGGAGACGAAGAGAACGGTTTGATCCAGCGACGGGGCAGGGTGTTGGCGATGCTGACGCGCCTCAAGCAGGTCTGCAATCATCCCGCCCTGTTTCTGGCGGATGGCTCGGAGGTACATGACCGTTCTGGCAAACTCAATCGTTTGACGGAGATGCTGGAGGAGATTCTGGACGTGAGTGAGCGTGCGCTGATCTTTACGCAGTACGCTCAGATGGGTTTTCTCCTGCAGAACTACCTGCGGGATACCTTTGGCGAGGAGGTGCTCTTCCTGCACGGAGGCACGCCGCAGCGCCAGCGGGATCGTATGCTGGAGCGTTTCCAGGAGGGCGGCGATGCCCCCAGCATCTTTGTGCTCTCGCTCAAGGCGGGCGGGACGGGGCTGAACCTGATGCGGGCCAACCACGTGTTCCATTACGATCGGTGGTGGAATCCCGCCGTGGAGAATCAGGCGACAGACCGCGCCTACCGGATTGGGCAGACGCGGGATGTGCAGGTACACAAGTTCATGTGCCTGGGCACCCTGGAGGAGCGTATCGATGCGCTCATCGAGAGCAAGCGTGAGCTTGCGGATGCGGTTATCGGCCAGGGCGATGACTGGGTGACAGAGCTGACAACTGACGAGTTGTACGACCTGATTACGTTGCGATCAGAGGCCGTGGAGACGGAATGAGTAGCATTACGGATAGGACCGAGGATTTCGTGGAGCTGGACGAGACTCTGGGTGAGACCACGACGCGCGCTGGGCGGGCCGCGTCGTCCACTGGACGCGCTGAGCACAGCTGGTGGGCGGGTCGGTGGATGCGGTCTTTGGCTCACGTTCTGGATGCGAATCGCATCTCCGATGGACGCGCATGTGCCAGAGCCGGGAGGGTCACACAGCTTGAGATCCAGCCCGGCCTCGTTCTGGCCGAAGTGCAGAGCAGCGCCAATGCCACCCATGCGCCCTATCGCGTGCGGATGGCTACTGCTGTGTTCACCGATACGCAGTGGGACCGGATCATCGCGCTCATGGGACAACGTGCGATCTATGCCGCGCAGCTGATAAACGGCGAGATGCCCGAAGACATCGAAGAGGTCTTTCAGGTAGCAGGCGTGTCGCTCTTTCCCACGAGCATGCACGATCTGGGTGCGGGCTGCACCTGCTCCGAGTGGCCGAGCGCCTGCCGGCACGTCGTGGCTGTCTTCTGCGAGCTCGGAGAGCGGATCGACAGCGATCCATTCCACCTCTTTACGATCCGCGGCCGCACAAAGGAGCAGATCATGTCTGCGCTGCGCGATCAACGTGCGGAGCAGTATGAGGGCGTGGCTTTGCCCGCACCGAGCCTGCCAGAGCCCAAAGCCGTCACCGACCCGCGATCTCTGCCCACCGATCTGGACGAGTTCTGGCGCCTGGACAGCCGGCTGGAGGATATCCAGATCCACATCACGCCCCCAGAGATCGAGGCCGAGCTGCTCAAGGTGCTGGGCGATCTGTCCTTTGTGGAGAAGCAGAATGTTCGGGACCAGCTGGCAGAGATCTATGAGCGCGTTTCCAGGCGCTCCCTCGATTTGGCCTTTTTGGATCCGGCGCGCCGCGGGGGGGATTAGGCTGCCTTACGGTTTTACAGGCGTCTATATCTTGTCGATAATGGGGTTGTAAGGCTCACTGACTAGAAGGAGGATGTACTATGACCACGCTGGCAGTTATCGTTGGTAATCGTGGGTTCTTCCCATCACATCTGGCCAAGACGGGCAGGGAAACCATCCTGCGGGTTCTTGAGGAGGAAGGCTTCGGGGCAGTCTGCCTGACGCCCGACGACACGGAACATGGCGCAGTAGTTTCCTTTGACGACTCGGTCAAGTGCGCCGAACTCTTCAAGGCGCACGCCGAGGAGATTGATGGCATCCTCGTGACACTCCCGAACTTTGGTGAGGAGCGCGGCATCGCCGACGCGATTCGACTTTCTGGGCTGGAAGTACCCGTGCTGGTACAGGCGACGCCCGACGATCTTTCCAAGATGGACATCAACTGGCGTCGTGACAGCTTTTGCGGCAAGATGTCCGCCTGCAACAACATGACGCAGTACGGAATCAAGTACAGCCTGACCACGCTCCATACCGTGGATCCAGAGTCGGACAGCTTTAGGCAGGACCTGCAGACGTTTGGTGGGGTTTGTCGCGTGGTAAACGGCCTGCGGAACGCACGCTTTGGCCAGGTGGGCGCCCGTCCGGCGGCCTTTATCACGGTCCGTTACAGCGAAAAGCTCCTGGAAAAGGCAGGTATCTCTGTCGAGAGCATCGACCTCTCCGAGGTCTTTGGCAAGGCCTGGAAGCTCGCGGATGATGCCCCCGAAGTGGTCGCCAAGGTGGCCGCGATCAAGGGATATCTAGGCACGGAGGGGATCCCGGGGGAGGCGCTGGTCAAGCAGGCCAAGCTGGGCGTTGTCCTGGACGCCTTTGTCGAGGAGCACCAACTCGATGGCACCGCGGTTCAGTGCTGGACGTCGATGGAAGAGTTCTACGGTGTGGTGCCCTGCACGGCGATGAGCATGATGAGCAACACACTCAAGCCCAGCGCTTGCGAGACGGACATCGCTGGCCTGATTGGGATGTATGCCATGGTTTTGGCCTCTGGCAAGCCCAGTGCGATCCTGGACTGGAACAACAATTATGGTGAGGACCCCGACAAGGCCGTGGTCTTTCACTGCAGCAACCTGCCGCAAGACGTCTTTGGCGGCGAAGCGACTATGGACTATCAGGAGATCATCGCGGGTTCGGTGGGAAAAGAGAACACCTACGGGACGCTGTTTGGCAAAATCAAGCAGACCAGGCTCACCTACTGCCGCGTGTCGACTGATGATGAGTACGGTCGCATCCGCGCGTACATGGGCGAGGCAGAGATCACTGACGACCCCGTGGATACGTTTGGCGGATACGGCGTGGTGCAGGTTCCAGAGTTCCAGAAACTGCTCCACTATATCTGCTCCAACGGGTTCGAGCATCACGTAGCGATCAGCCCTTCGCAGGTGGCGGATGCGCTGTACGAAGCGTTCACGAACTATCTGGACTGGGACGTGTACCTGCACGATACCGATCGGCCGATGCGGTTGCAGCCCTGACCTTGACCCGACACCACGGGATTGAGAACAAAAAAGAGCCCGCCCCGAGAGGGGCGGGCTCCTTCTAGCGAGAACTAGAAGCTAAATAGCGCGAACTTGACGATGATGGGTGCAAAGACCGTTGCGCTCAGCGACATCACGGTGATGAGCGTGTTGAGCGACGGGCCGGCTGTATCCTTGAAGGGATCGCCAACCGTGTCGCCGATAACCGCCGCCTCATGTGCAGGCGTACCCTTGCCACCATGCGCGCCATCTTCGATGTACTTTTTCGCATTATCCCAGAGCCCACCAGCGTTGGCCATGAGCAGGGCGAACAGGATACCGGTCACGATAGTGCCCGCCAGAAAGCCGCCCAGGGCCGCCGGGCCCAGCAAAAAGCCCAACAGCACCGGCGTTACCAGAGCGAGGACTGCGGGCAGAATGAGTTCCTTGAGAGCGCCCGAGGCGGCAATATCGACGCAGCGCGCGCTATCCGGTAGTACTTTGCCCTCCAGCAGGCCAGCGATCTCGCGGAACTGCCGGCGGATCTCCTCGACCATGGCGTTTGCGTTGCGCGTGACGGAGAGCATCAGCAACGCGCTAAAGAGGGGTGGCATCATGGCCCCGATAAAGAGACCAACAATGACGCCCGGGTTGCGGATGTCCAGTGTGGCCAGGCCAACTGTCTCAGCGTAGGCCGAGAAGAGGGCCAACACGGTCAGTGCCGCTGCGCCGATGGCAAAGCCCTTGGTGATGGCCTTGGCCGTATTTCCGGCGGCGTCCAGGCGGTCGCAGACCGCGATGACTTCCTCGGACTCTTTGCCGAACTCGGCGCATCCCTTGGCGTTATCCACGATCGGGCCGTATGCGTCAGAGGACATGATCATGCCGGTAATCGAGAGCATACCGACGGCGGCGATTGCCACGCCATAGGTTCCTGGCACACCAAAGTTGGTGGCCAGCACCCACGAGGCGACCATGGCGATACAGATGCCTAGAATAGAGGGCACGACACTCAGCAAGCCGTAGGAAAAGCCCTCGAGGATCACCAGTGCCGGGCCGGTCTCGGCAGAGGCTGCCGTGTTCTGAACGGACTTTTGGTCGATGTCCGTGAAAAAGTCAGAGGTAAAACCAATGACAATACCCGCGGCAAGGCCAGCCAACACGGGCCAGAGCACGCCCCAGGTGTTCGCGCCAAAGTCCAGGACGTTGACCACGATCAGGGCGAAAACGGCAAAGATGATCGACGTGACGATGGTCCCCATGTTGAGGGCACGCCCGGGGTCCTCGGCCTCTTTCGAGCGGCCGACAATAACCATGCCGATGAGTGAGGCAAGGATGCCGGCAGCGCACAGTACCAGCGGGAAGAGAACATAGACAGGGTTGCTGGCGAACTGCGGGAGGACCGCGCCCAGCAGCATCACCGAGACCACGCTGGCGACGTACGAGTCAAAGATATCCGCGCCCATACCCGCGACGTCACCGACGTTGTCACCGACGTTGTCTGCAACGACGGCCGGGTTGCGGGGATCGTCCTCAACCAGATGGAACTCTACTTTGCCGACCAGGTCGGCGCCGATGTCGGCTGTCTTGGTGTAGATGCCACCGCCGGCCTTGGCCAGGAGTGCCAAAGTGCTGGCGCCAAAGCTAAAGCCCAACACCACATCGGGATCCTTGAAAATCATGTACAGGATGGTCATACCGATGAGGGCAAAACCCACGACGGCAAGGCCCATGACGGCGCCCGAGTAAAAGCCTACGGAAAGGGCCTTCTGCAGGCCGGTGCGGGCGGCCCAGGCCACGCGCGCATTGGCTTTGGTGGCGATGACCATGCCGGCCCAGGCGGCTGCCGCCGAACACGCAGCACCAATGATAAAGGCCAGCGCGTGGCGCCAATCAAAGGCGATCAGCATGATGACCGTCAATACCGCGACCAGGACGGCCAGCACCTGGAACAGCCGCTTGAGGTACGTGGCTGCCCCTTCCTGGACCAGTTCCGAATATTTGGCAACATCAGGGTTGCCCACTTTTTGACTCACGACCCAAAAGTAGATGTAGGCGGCAACGCCGACGGATGCCAGGCCAGCGACTAGAGCTACGATCTCCCAGACAAGCATTTTCCCTCCCCTGGAACAGTGATATATGGTTGGCGGCCTGCGCTACGGACAGGGCTCACCAATGGACACACCAAGGGTCTGAGGATGCCTCTGCCACACAAAACGGCCGCCCGGGAGGCGCAAAGCCATATTCTCAGGCAGGGCCATCGTGAAGCGGACAACAAGCTCGCGGGCATCATACAAGTGAACCAGATGGGTGTCAAACGTTCGCGAGACTTCTTTTCGCACTGGTCGTGCCCTTGCAGCGGTTGTCTCATGGCAAGTGTGCTACACTGGAGCGGCAATCGATGATGCGGGAGGTTTCCATGGGTACCAACGCGCTTTGTGTGTTCACCAAGCCGTGGCGCGACGTGCCTCTGCGAGATCTGGGTGCGCTGGTGCGCCGTCTCGGCTTCCGAGCAGTAGAGTTGCCGGTGCGGCCCGGGTATCAGGTGGTGCCAGAGCGCGCCATGACTGCGCTGCCTGAGGCGGTGCGGGTGTTGGCGGACCGCGGTGTCGCTGTCGCGAGTGTCGCTGCCAGCCCAGAGTACGGCATCATCGAGGCCTGCGCGCGTGCCGGTGTGCCGTTGATCCGTGACATGGCGCGCGTGCTTCCCGGCGAGCGTTACACGGAGGCGGAAGTCCGGTTGCGGACCGAGTATGCTCTGCTGGGGTCTGCGCTGGCTGGTGCCGGTGTCAGACTGGGTATCCAGAATCACGCCGGTTCCTTTGTGCCCAATGCGCTGGGACTGCGAGCCCTGCTGTCTGACCTGGACCCTGCCTCCTTTGTCGCTGTCTGGGATGCGGGGCACGAGGCCCTGGCGGGCATGCCGCCGCACTATGCGCTCGATGTCATTGGTTCGCGCCTGGGGATGGTGAACCTCAAGAATGGCTACTGGCAGCGGGCCGCTGACCCCGCTACCGCCGGACAAGCGTGGAAGATCGTCTGGGTTGGCGGGCGCGATGGTCTGGCCCGTTGGGATAAGGTCGTCCAGTTGCTCAGGGACCGGGGCTATTCTGGGGTTATCTGCCTTACGGCCGAGTACAGCGACGCCAGCGCGGTCGATCTCCTGATTGCGAAGGACGCTGCCTATGTCCGGGCCCTGATCGCAGGCGACTAGCCGGCCCGTAAGAAAGGGGGATCATAATGAGGCCGACTGACGTGCGCCCTGTCGGAGCTCGTGTGTATCTACTGCCGGTCGAGACGCGGGTGCCGCTCAAGTTCGGCACGGGGGTGCTCACCAGCGTCACCTGTGTGCGGGTGGCGTTGACTGTGCGCGACCGGCAGGGGAGGGCTGCCATCGGCTGGGGCGAGACGCCCCTGAGCGTGCAGTGGGTCTGGCCGGGGAACGTGGACTATGCCACACGCTATGGGGCTCTGTTGGGTCTGATTGAGCGGCTCTCTGTGGCGTGGAGCGACCTGGACATATTTGGACACCCCATCGAGATCTGGGCCGCATTCGAGGCCGATGTGCTGCCCGGTATCCTGGAGGCAGCCAACGCGTCACGGCCGGGGCAAGACCCGATCCCCTGGCTGGCCGCACTGCTGTGTTGCGCCTCTTTCGATATCGCTCTCCATGACGCTTTTGGACATTTACACAGTGTCTCCAGCTGGCAGACCTACAACGCAGCGCATATGAGTGCCGATCTCGCCTCTCTGATGGGATGTGCTGCAGAAGAACAGGTACGGTTTCGGGGGCGGTTCCCGGCGGATTTCTTGTGCTTTCCTCGTGCCGAATCACTCGTAGCGTGGCATCTGGTGGGCGGTCTGGATCCGCTAGAGCGTGAGGATCTGACGGGGGCTGGGCCAGATGACGGGCATCCCATCCTGCTGGCGGACTGGATCGCGCGCGATGGCCTGCGCTGTCTCAAGGTCAAGCTGCGCGGCAACGATGCCGCCTGGGACTATGCCCGTCTCGTCAAGGTGTGGCACATCGGCCGGCAGGCTGGCGTCCTGTGGCTATCGGCGGACCTTAACTGCACTGTGACCGACCCAGCCTACGTGACCGAGATCCTGGACCGGCTGCTGCAGGATGAGCCGGAGGTGTTCGCTCACCTGCTCTATGTCGAGCAGCCTTTTCCCTATGACCTGGAGCGCCACCGGATCGATGTACGCGCGGTCTCGGCTCGCAAGCCGCTGTTTATGGACGAGAGCGCCCATGATTGGCGCCTGGTGCGTCTGGGGCGGGAGCTGGGGTGGACCGGCGTTGCGCTCAAAACGTGCAAGACGCTCTCCGGCGCGCTGCTGTCGCTGGCCTGGGCGAGGATGCACGGCATGACGCTCATGGTGCAGGATCTTACCAACCCCATGCTGGCGCAGATTCCTCATGTATTGCTGGCAGCGCACGCCGGGACCATCATGGGCGTCGAGACTAATGCGATGCAGTTCTACCCGGATGCTTCGCTGCCTGAGGCTCAGATACACCCCGGCCTGTACCGCCGGCGTGAGGGGAGGGTGGATCTATCCAGCATAGGGGGACCCGGCATGGGCTACCGCCTCGCGGAGATTGAGCGCAGGCTCCCCGATGCCTTTGCCACTGCGGGGCAGACTTGAGGAGCCCTGCGATGGTAAAGGCTCTGCGTTTGCTGGTCGCTAGCGGCCGGTCGTCTCAGCCACGGGTATCTGCCAGGGACGCATCACGTCCCGTCCGTCGCGCACGCCCTGGATCACCGTAAGGTTGACATAAGTCTCAAGGCGCTCGCGCAGTACCTGATTCGTCAGCCCCTGGGCGATGAACCGCTCGATATTGGGGATCTCGCTCTGTAGCGCCTCGTTTTGTGCGCGGATGCGCTCGCCATCGATCCACACCCCCATCTCGCCAGAGCGGATGCACTCGGCGAGAGCGCGCTCGTCCTCGGGCAGGCGTTCGATCTCGAGCGCATACAGGCCGAGCATGTCCACGTGGTGGCCATCGGAGGCGGCGGTTGTGACGGCACCAAGCTCGCTCGCCAGGGCAACAGCCCGGTTGTGCGAGTAGTTGTAGATGTTGGTGCTCATGATCTCAATCGCGTCGATACCGTGCTCAAAGATGGCTGACGGCACCGCATTGCGGTAGCGGTAGGGGTGTGCCAGCACCACGGCGGCGCCCTGGCTGTGCGCGGTGCGCAGGATGTCCGCAGCGGCCATACCGGCTCCCACGACTGTGCGGTCGGCCAGCCCGTAGACGAGAAAGTCATCGCCCTCGTCGGAGGTCAGCTCTGTCCCGCAGTACAGCCGCACGTGGGGAAACGCCCTCTGCAGCTGCGCTAGCTCTTTTTGCGGCCAGTGCATGTTGTGCTCGGTAAACACCAGCGCCGAGAGGCCTGCAGCCGCCGCGCGCTCGACCATGGCCTCAGGTGAGGATCGCCCGCAAAGGGAATAGCGATCGGTATGAACGTGGAGATCGATGAGCATGAGCCTTTATCCTGAATCGTGAGGGGTGAAACGGCATATGGGAAAGAGTATACCACCGGAGCCCAGGGGTAGCCATACTGCTGGATGAGCG
>CAZMAI010000076.1:0-11847 GCA_964564195.1 uncultured Anaerolineales bacterium
GCAACATAGCATTTGGAATGGGAGGATATCTACTACAAAAATTAAACCGGGACACTCAAAAATTCGCCATGAAATGCAGTTACGCCGAGATAAATGGCAGAGGAAGGGATGTCTTCAAAGAACCAGTAACAGATAAAGGTAAAGTTTCAAAGAAGGGTGTGATGAATAATCCATTACTGGAGACCGTGTTTTTGAATGGTAAAATTGTAAAGGAATACACCTTGGAGGAGATTAGGAATAATGCTGATGGGTATTTGAAATAAATTATGTTATCAATTGATAAAGGTTATATAGAATAACAAATCCATTACTCCATAGATGAGATAAATAATCCCTAAAAAAATTAAGCTAGGGAGTCAAAATGAGACTAAAAATAAATCTATCATCAACAAAAGCTAATTATCTGATTCCATTTAATTACAACCATATTCTATCTGCTATTATATATCGTAAGATAGCAGACCTTGATTTAGCTGCTAAACTTCATTTTTCAAAGGATTTTAAATTTTTTACTTTTTCTCAGATCTATTTTTCAGACTGGAAGCGCATTAAACAGGGTATCATCTCTAAAGATGGAAAATTTTCCTTTTATATTTCTTCTCCTAATGATAATCTGATAAAAAGCCTAGTGGAAGGCCACTTGGAGAATACCGAAGTCGATTTCAAAGGGACCAAACTGCTCGTTGAACAAATCGAACTACTCAAGAAGCCCAAATTTAAGGAGAAGATGAAGATGAGAACCATGTCTCCAGTGTCGGCGAGTATAAAGAGAGAGGTAGATGGAAAGCTGAAGATATGGGATCTGGGACCAGGAGATGAACGATTCTATGAAAGTGTCCAGAAGAATTTGGTGAATAAGTATGTGTCCTTTTATGGGGATTTTGATGGCAGTAAATGGGTACGGTTGCGGCCGGATATGAAAACAGCCAAAAGACGCAGGATAGAAATTAAAGGGGACTTTCATCGAGGTTATATGATGGAATTTGAGATGGAGGCTGATGCTCGGCTTCTGGAGTTTGCATATGACTGTGGGCTTGGTGAAAGGAATAGTATGGGGTTTGGGATGGTTGAACGATTATGAAATGTAAGCAAATGAAAACAGAGTTCATGGAGGAAATACCATTTATTGCTAGAACTTGGGATTTGAGCCTAATATAGTCTGATTTGGATGAAGTCTTCTTCTTTATTCAATTTATTATTTCAATCCCAACATGGTCTGATTAGAGATGATTTATAGGATAATATTCTGTTTAAATAGGTAATATTTTTTGGTTATGGGGCAAAAAAGATCCTAATAAGTTGAAAAAAGACCAAGACATGGAAATGCTTATATAATAATAGTCGATATATAATTATTGTGAATGATTTAGAACAGAAAGATTTGATGGTAATGGAGGCCAAAGATGAACGAAAGAATTTATGATTTTACCGGAAATCCTTTTGTAGATGCTGGAGTTTGGGCAATTTCTGGATTAGTTAAGAAAAAGCCAGATGAATTGGATAAAAATGACTTAAAAAGTGTTTTAAACGAAACAGTTAAACTATATCTGACTAAAAAATGGTCAAAGAACATATATTCTATCTTTCCGAATAATCCTATTACAAATCCTTCTGTTAAAAATAAAGAAGAGAGATATTTAGAGATTTTAAATCAATTAATCGATGAAATAACTCCTTTGAACAATTTTGGAAGTTGTATATCTTGTGGAAGACGGGATATAATTCAAAGATCAGGAAAAGACAAAATACCATTAACAGGGTCTAAAAAAATGGTAAACTATTTTTCCTATGGCGCTGATGGTGCTGATTATTGTCCAGCATGTGCTTTTGCTATTCAATTTTCACCTTTAGTATTTTATGCTTGCGTAAATTTACTTATGGTGCACTCAAATTCTGAAAAATTAATGAAAATTTGGTCTCAAAAAGCCATTAAACATATCAGAAAACAAATTTCCTTAGGAGATTATACTGGCTGTTTTGATGAGGGATATAAAAATCAAAAAAATGCCCTTTTCCATATAATAGAAATGATCCAAACAGTGGAGGAAAGGCCGGATTTAAAGGATAAGAGCATCTCAATTAATTTTTATTATTTTACTAATTACATCCAAAATCCTGACTTAGAGATTTATCATATTCCTGCTTCTGTATTCAACTTTTTATATCTTGCAAATGGACCGGGATATGATGAAGATTGGATGAAAATTGTGAGGCGTGGATACGTAAATATAGACATTGAAAAAGCGAAAGAAGAAAAAGAATACAGAAATAAGCCAAATATGGTTTATAATAATCTTTTAGACGGAAGATCAATTATAGGCTTTTTTATTAACAGAAAAAAGAAAATTGCTTTAGGAAAATGGGATTTGTTGGAGTGTTATCTTGAAGAGGTGCGAAAAATGGATGAAAAACGAATATTAGCAATAAAAAAAGTTGCAGATGAGCTTGCAGACTACATAAAAACTGCTAATGATATGAAAACTCTAGGAAAACTGGAAACTGCTAGTAATTATAGAAATTATCGTAATCTTTTGAGAATAATCATCAAAAAGCGAATTGAAAATGGAGCTGAAAGTCCTCTGTTCTCTTTCGATGATTATGTGAATAATTTATTCCCCGAAGGAAGTTTAACGTGGCGAGAAACTCAGGATCTGATACTCTTCAGAATTTATGAAGTTTTACATGACTGGATAATACAACAAGGAATTTCAGAAGAATTAGTAGTTGAAGAAGAAGAAATGGAGGCAGAAAATGTCTAAAACAGTGGTAGGATTTATGTTGGTAGATGCACCACACTCTGCACTGAACAATGCTGGTGCAGATGCTGGAGATAGAACAGAAAATATAGTTAGGGTTAAACAAATCAGAAGAGGTAGAAAAGTTTATCCGTACGTTTCAGGGCAAGCACTAAGATATTGGTGGAGAGATACATTAGAGCAGAAATTCGATTGGAAAATGTCACCCATAAGTCGAGAAAAGAAAATAGCATTCACAAGTGCAAATCCCATTGATTATGATGATGATGATGTTTTTGGTTATATGAGGGCTTTAAAGGCAAAAGAGGGGGGTACTGTAACTAGAATTTCACCATTAAAAACTTCTCCACTCATATCAGTAATCGGGCAAAGCCCAACCCAAGATTTTGGAGTAATGGCTCGCCATGAAGGAGATCCAGTACCATACGAACATGAATTTTATTCTACAGTTTTAAAGGGTATCTTCTCTATTGATCTTGACAATGTTGGTGTCTTCTATGCTGAAGAAAAGACAGGATATAAAAACATGTATCCCGATCTTGAAGATAAAGCTGAGGAAAAAAATCTAACCAAAGACGAGGAGAGCGGAAAATGGACAATGCCTGACGATATCAGAATTAAAAGAGCCCAAGATGTAGTTAATTCTCTTCCACATCTTCAAGGAGGAGCCAAGTTAACCTCCCATTTAACAGACGTATCTCCTAAATTAATTGTGCTGGTAGCAATCGATGGTGGGAATCATATCTTTATGAACATAGCCAAAGAAGTCGAAGGAGAGGCAACAATTGATATTGATGCTCTTAAAGAAGTCTTAGATGAATATAAGGATGTTTTGTTAACTGACGTTTACATTGGGCGTAGAAAAGGATTCATGGATAATTTAGAAGACGATATTACAGAATTAGCTAATGACAATGAAAATATTAACTCAGGAACGATCAAAGAAGCTGTGGAACAATTCTCAGATAAAATACCCGAGCTGATCAAACAATGAAAGCCCTAAGGATCCTGATTGAAGGTTGGGTAACCTCTTTCAGGTACCCTGCTTTTATCAGTGGTTTTCAACCAACTTTGCCAGTGCCACCACTAAGTACCATTTATGGTGTCATATCTGCTGCTAAAGGCGATTTGGTCACTCCAGAAGATTTGTCAGTTGGTTATGTGTTTAACCATCAGGGGAAGGCAGTTGATCTGGAAACTATATATGAACTATCGGGTTTACAGGGTAAATCAAACGTTATTAAAAGAGAATTCTTAGTAAGTCCAAAGATTTATTTATATTTAGATGATCTAGACTATCAGGACTACTTTAAAAGACCTTATTACCCTCTTCTTTTAGGTCGTTCGACTGATCTGGTAACCATAAGTGAAATAAAGGAAATAGAATTGGAAAAACAGACAAATGTAAAACTTGGAAAGACTATTCTCCCATTAGGTTTAAATGGGGCTTTTGGTACTATTCAGGCGTTACCAACCCATTTTACTGACACAGTTCCACGTAAAGCAATAGGTACAAAACCGTTCATCTTAATGAATCAGTTCTTTGACTATTCAGAGGAATGTTACTTCGATGAAGAAAAGGATTGGGGTGTTTGGTTCCATTCCAGAGGCTAAAAAATGACGCTTTTAGCTAAACCAGATGAAACTCTGTTGCAACATACAGAAAATGCATTGAAAGTTTTTAGAAGTATCAAAGAAGCTTACAATAATGTTCCAGAGTTGTGTGGAGTTGAAGATTTCTGGGAACATCTCTTTTATTCAATTTTTTTCCACGATTTTGGAAAAGGAGCAACAGGCTTTCAAGAGATGCTCAGGGACGACACCCAT
The DNA here is from genome assembly GCA_964564195.1 of uncultured Anaerolineales bacterium. GTDB lineage: Bacteria > Chloroflexota > Anaerolineae > UBA1429 > UBA1429 > JAAYED01. Next base: position 4,584 of record CAZMAI010000076.1, read on the forward strand.
GAATTAAGATGGAAATACCGCCATGAAATATTATCTGCAGGGTTTATATCGGCTCTAAATTATGATGACTTATATAAAAATGCCATAGGAATTGCCATAATCACCCATCATAAAGATATCAATAAACTTAGAGAACGTTACAATACTTTTCCAAGCCCTCCCGGTAAAAAATTATATCAAAAGAAATTATTGGAATTACAGCCTAATTTTGAAGAGCTTTTAAGTTATTTCAAGCTCATAGAAGAATGGAGTAACGAGTATTTAGGATATAAATTAAATAACCACCAATTAATTTCTTCGATAGATGAATTAGAAGATGTTTACAAAGATTCAGTACTTCCTTACTACATTCAATGGGAAGATGAAGAGTACTCAATGTTGCACGGTAAATATGGAATTTTTTTAAAAGGTTTTGTTAATGCCTGTGACCATCTGGCTTCTGGCTCAAAATACGAAATATTAAATGGCATTTCAGATATGAAATCGATTTACAATTTTCCTGATCTACGCAAAGTTCAAGAAGAAGCTTCAAATACTTATGGAAGCGCTTTTCTCACCTCTCCAACAGGTAGTGGAAAAACTGAAGCATCTCTTTTTTGGAGTGATACCAATCAGAATTCCAGTAAATCAAAAAGAGTCTTTTACTTATTACCATATACAGCAAGCATTAATGCAATGTACAAAAGACTTCAGAAAGACTTTGGAAATAAAGATATGGTTGGATTATTACATGGTAAAGCATCTTATTTTCTTTACAAGGCATTATCATATGACATAGAGGATTACAACATAACAAAGAATAAAATCAGAGAGATAAAGGGCTTATCTAAGAAAATTTACAGGCCTTACAAAATTCTCACCCCATTCCAGATACTTAAAGCATTTTTTGGAACCAGAGGGTTTGAAATGCAGCTTTCAGAGATGACAAATGGATTATTTATCCTCGATGAGATTCATGCATATGATGCACATACAACTTCCTTAATTCTGGAAATTCTCAAAATCTTGAAGGATAATTATAATGCAAAAATGCTGATCATGTCTGCCACGCTTCCAACATTTATTAAAGAATTATTTAAAGATAATTTAGGTATTTCAGCTGAAATAAAGATGGATAAAGAAGAACTTGATAAGTTTACAAGGCATGAAGTAAATGTTATCCAAGGAGAAATACTGGATAATCCTGATACTATAAATAAGGATTTGAATGAAGGAAAACGAGTTCTTGTAGTATGTAACACCGTTTTAAGAGCTCAAGAAGTTTTTGAAGAACTATCTGAAGGCATACCAAATAGTGCTCTTCTGCATGGCAGATTTATGCTTCGAGACAGAGAAGAAATTGAAAAATCTTTAGATAAACTCGATTTATTAGTTGGAACACAGGCTATTGAAGTATCACTTGATATAGACTACGATGTGTTGTACTCAGAACCCGCACCCATAGATGCTCTAATTCAGCGATTTGGTAGAGTAAACAGGAAAGGATGGGATAAAGATAAAATTGCTCTGGTAAATATTTTTTCTGAAGGTTCTGAAAAAGATAAATACATTTATAACCCTGAAGTTGTTCAAAAAACTGTGCAAAGTCTTGAAAAAGTGGACATTTTAAAAGAAGACATTATACAGAAACTTGTGGATCATATCTATGCAGATGGATATGTTGGAAAAGATAAAGAGGAATTTGACGCCGTACAAAAACATTTTGAGTCATTCCACAGACAAATTGTCCCATTCATAAATGATAGCGAGAGTCAAATGGAGTTCTATTCTCTTTTCCAAGCTTATGAGGTAGTTCCATTCAAGTATAAGCTTGATTATCTGGATGAAATAGAAGAAGGCAAATATTATGAAGCAATGAGCTATTTCCTTTCCATCAGTATTGGGCAGTTTAAGAAGCTTGAAAGGCAAAATAACGTGGAATTAGATGGAAAAACATACTTTGTGAATGCAGAATATGATAACAGGTTAGGTTTGATGCTGGATGCGGAAGAGGATCCTTTTATTTGATGGACATATGGAAGCAAGTTCTCATAAATAATTAAGGAGAGGGATTAATGGATGAAATTAAAGAATTAATTAATAAAAGAGTCCAATATGTAGGTTATGTTTCAAAGAATGGGAACAAGAGAAAAATACCAATTGACTTTGATGAATTCCTAAATGTTGCTTTTAGCGGAGCAATACGCAGTATAACTCACAGATTTAAAGATAAATCCTCTCCAGAAGAGGCAATCGAAGTAGTATTAGATTACTTGATGAACACTAAAGAAATTAGCACTTGCCATTTCCCTACACTTTTACAGAAAAAAAGAGGCTCCAAATTACCAATTTGTTGATTATAAATTACCTGCGGATGATGAAACGAAAAAAGAAATAATTAAACAACTTTTAACGTTTTATTATGTGTATCTGATAAAAAATAAGCGAAAATTTATTTTGGGTATTAGCACTGATAATCAAAAGATTCGAAAAATAATTGAATCTTACCTTTTATTGGGTAGTGAATATAATTTTGAACTTAAAATGGGTAAGATTGAAGGACGTATATGGACAAAAAGATCACTTACTATCTACCTCCTTATCCTTCAGCTGCGTATTTTATTGCACTGCTTTTATTTAGCTCTATACTGAACACTTTACAATTTGAGGATAAAGAAATTAATTTTGTAGATTCATCATTTGAAATATTGATTTCAAGCAATAGTGGAGGCAATAAATGGTCTACAATTTATCATCCTATTAATAATCTTTCTAAATTATATGAAATGTTTTTCAAAGAGGATGAATCCCTTAAAAAGAAATTTATAACTTTTTTAGAATCACTTAATCCACCAAAACTCCAAAAAGCAATATTTTGGATTCTTATTACTCATCTTTATCGGATTTGGCATTTTCAATATTAGTTGAGGGATATTTGAATGTAAATAATCTTTCAAAAGTTATAGGAAGAAAAATATCTCTAGAATTGAGAGCAAAAAAAGAAAATAAATCACATAAACTTGGGAAGATATTTCATGCAAATTATGTACAAACAAAGTTTTTTGGAGGCGTGGAAATGGATGAAGATCTTGAAAAATTGAGAAAACGTATGTATGCAATTGCAAACGAAACAGGAAAAACTTGGTAGTAAAGGAGATACTCAAAAGGGTCTTTTGAAGAGGATAATAATGGATTTAAAAAACGAAGAAATTCCAGTATATTTTGTCGAAACTCTCGTTTCATATCTACCAAGGCTTGAAAGGGAAGGCGTGCAACTTACCTTACCACAAGAACTCGTAACTTTGTCTATACGTGATTTTTTGATATTAAAAAATGAATTTATCATTACTTTATGGAACTCTTATGCTGGATTCTATGTAAAAGGAGGAGATTAAATGAGAAAAATTGTTATTGGGCTGTTAACTCGTGTGTCGGGAAATATAAATGCAAATGAAGTTGACGGAGATAGAATAAGGATAAAAAAGTTAGTTTCAACTAATGGGGAGATATATCCTTTTGTATCTGCAAGAGCTGTAAAAAGAGGGATAAGAGAAAAATTAGGAGAAGTTGACGGTATTGAAGTAGATCCTTTCAGAGTAGGCGAAGGAGGTAAACTCGCCGATAGTGGAGATCCTGTAAAATATACAGATAACGATCTATTTGGATATCTGTATATTCAAGGCACATCTACACAAAAACCGAGACAAGCTCCTATTTCATTATCACCTATAATTGCATTGGAACATACGCCAATAGAGGTAGATTTTGGGGGCAGATTCCCAAAAGAACCAGGCAGTAATAATCCAACACCTTTTGAAACTGAAGTAGCAGATTTTATTGGACTTTTGAAAGTTGTAATTACAGAAAGAATTGGAATTTTTACCGAAAATGAAAAAACTGATCAAATAAAAGAATGGGATGAATATGTTAATGAAGGGAAAGTTTCAAAGCAAGGTGCGGAAGATATAAAATATGTTTTTGATGATACTGAACGAATAAAAAGAGTGAAATCGTTTCTAGAGATATTACTTAACGAAGGATGGGTATATCCTAGAAAAACAAATTATCTCGCTATGGCTGATCATAGTTCTGCTATTGTTTATGCTGGAGAAAAGCTGTATCCTATCTGGAAAGCACATAACAACTATAAATTCGAAATTAAAAATGTTCCATATCAAATTGAAGAAAATACTGAGTTTTTGGAAGCTTATGAATTGAAAAACAGTATCGTACCAAGTGAAGATGTAGAAAAATTAGCAAGCTGGTTGGTGAATGGTAAATGGAAACAGGATTAACAGTAGATGTCTCTTTTGATTTAGCACACTTCAAAGTCCATACTACTATGAAAAGTAGAGCCTCTTATTTAATGCCTTTACCAACAACAATTTTGGGTTTCTTCTTTTCTATTTTAGGAAAGAGCAGAGAAAAATACATAAAAGAAAGGGAAAATTTCAAAGCAGGAGCTAAACTTATTAACATTGAAGGGATATCTCGAGAAAATGCACAACTGTTGAAATTAAAACCAAATAAGGAGCTAAAGACGACAGAAGAAATAATGCTCCTATTTAGACCTAAATATAGGTTTGCAATATGGGGTGAAAAGAACATTATTGATGAACTTTATGAACGTATTCAGAGATTTGATTTTGAATTTGTTCCATACGCAGGAATAAGTGAATTTATATTCTCAGAACTTGAAAATTCACAAATATATGAAGATTTTGAGGAAAAAGATGTAATAAACGATTCTTATATTCCTCAACCTTTATTAAAATCTCCAAAGTTATTTGAGAATGGAAGCGCATATAATTACCCATATGTTTACTCAGGTAAACCTAAATATGTTATTATGGGCCGTAATATCGAATTAAAGCTTAAAAAAGAAATTCCCACCATAAATGAAACACCACTATACGCCCCTTTTATGTGAATTAAATGATATCTGATTTATTTCTATCAAATCTAGGTTTAGATACCTTTTCAAAGACTTCTCACAAGAATAATGAATTAAAAAAACCGTTGAAACAGCATATTCAGGATATTTATGAAATATCCGATAGCTTAGCCTCAAAACATGAATTTGTGGAGTATGAATCGATATTAAAAGATTTAGCTTGGTGGCATGATCTTGGGAAACTAAATCCAAGTTGGAATATAGATGAAGCTAAAAAACCTCCTCATTCTGCACTTTCAGCATACATATTTTTAAATTATTCAAAAATTAAAGATCCAAAGTTATTCTATTATATTCTAAAACACCACTCTAACTTAACTCCTTTTTCCCCAGGAGTGGATGGTATCCGTAAAAATGTTCTTGGAAGAATAAAATTTCCAATTGAACAGAATAGTGCTCTTAAATCAGTCTATGGGGAAGCTAAAGACTTTAATACGGTTGTTGAAAATGATATTAAGGAAAATGTTTCTTATACCGACCTTTTTGGCATATTTAAGATTGGTGATATAGTTTCAGCGATGTTTGAAAGTGAAAATGAACTTATTTCAGAAAAGCCTTTCCCTAGCGGACTAAAACTCAAGCAAAGTTTGAAAAAACATGTGGAAAGTAAAGGATTAATCTTTGATGAGACTAAATGGAATTTATTCCAAAGCATAGCAAATTCCGGTGAAAATATCCTATTTTCTGCTCCTACAGGATGGGGAAAAACATTTGCGTCTTTAAAAATAGCTTCTACTAAAAATCCTTCTCACGTGATTTATGTTCTTCCGACAGTAACAGCAATAAGAAAAATGAAGAAAACGCTTGAAAAGCTCCTAAAAACGAAAGTTGAAGAAAGTTACTATTTTGCAGATGTTGAGAAAGTATTAAATGAAAAAAGCGTTGAATGGGATTTATTTGTTTCCAGAACATTTATGAGTCCAATTATATTAACAACACTTGACCAAATAGTCCTAACATTTCTCCACACGAGAAAATATTTCTTAAAAAGGTTTAATTTGAGAAATTCAGTTCTTATATTTGATGAATTTCATCTTTATCCCCATAATGGGCTTTATATTCTCTTAAATTTCATAAAGAAGTTTAATGAAAATTTTAATTATAATATTAAAACAGTGTTTATGTCCGCAACAGCACATCCCGCATTGGAGAAATTAGTGAATTCTTACATTTCTCCAGCCCAATTTAACTTTATTGATGAATATAAAAAGAAAAAACGGTATTTGTATTCTTTTTATAAAGAAGATATAATAAATCATGATGTCTTAGTGGAAATTATGAAGAGATCTCAAAATGGAAATATTTTAGTAATATGTAATACTGTAGAAAAGGCCATTAAAACTTATCTTTTATTAAAAAACCTAGAAAAGGAGTATGAAATCAAAAATGTTCTACTTTTACATTCAAGATTCACCTATAAGGGCAGAAGAAAGAAAGAAGATCAATTAGATGAGTTCTCAAAGTTAAACAAGGGTTTCATTTTTGTTTCTACACAGGTTGCTGAAGTTAGCCTTGACATGTCTTTTGATTACTTATTTACAGAGCTTGCGCCAATTTCATCATTAATTCAAAGATTTGGAAGAGTAAATAGATATTCAGACACTACTGATGAAGAAAACGTGACAATTTTGTATCCATCAGAATTAGATACTTCTAAACGTTATCCATATGATTTAGATGAGCTAAAATCTGCAATTAATATTCTAGAAAAATTCGAAGAAAACCTTGAAAACGAATTCGAACTTTTAGAACAATTCAAAAATAATTCATTGGAGTTAGACAAGGTTAAATTAAAAGAAATAGATAAATATCTTGAAAAATGGGCTTATGATACAAAATATCTTTTTTCAGTTGATTTAACTGATGAAAAGCTTGATAAAATCCTCAGATTTAGAGAAACAAACACTGCAATGGTTATTCCAGATTGTTTTACCAGTAAAGTTTTGGAAATATTAGATGACGAAAGAAAATATAAGTATCAACGTGCTAAGGCATATTTAACTCCAATTCCTATTTGGTGGTTATTTTTAGAAGATACTTCTATTTTAGATGAATATCAAATGCCCGTTTTTTCCAATCCAAGGTTTTTTTATTCTCGAGAAATTGGTTATTTTGACTCTGAAAGATTGTCTGAGTTTATTGATAATATAGAATATGTAAAGAAGATGTAACGTTATAAAAACATCAATGAATCATTTAATATAATTGATCTTGCTTCTATAATCCACTCACAAGCCTAGCCAACCACTCATAAGCTTGACCAATCATTTATAAAGGATTATTCAGAAAGTTGAGTAATTCCGTTACTTTCCATCTGAAAAACGAACACAA
>CAZMAI010000077.1:0-11127 GCA_964564195.1 uncultured Anaerolineales bacterium
CACCTTCTCATACACCGCCAGCGTCTCTCGCGCCGTGCGCTCCCACGAGAACAGCGCGGCACGCGCCAGGCCGGCATCGATCATCCTGAGACGCAGTGCCTCGTCGCTGGCCACATCGGCCAACACGCTGGTCATCTCTTCGACGCTGGTTGGGTCGAAATACCGGGCCGCGGGGCCTCCCACCTCCGGAAGACTCGATGACGAGCTCGAACATACCGGGCTGCCGCAGGCCATAGCCTCCAGCACAGGCAGGCCAAAGCCCTCATACAGGCTGGGCTGCGCCGCGATCAGTGCCCCCGTATAGACGGCCGGCAGATCTGCTTCCTGCACAAAGCCCGGCAGAATCACCCGATCGCGCCAGGGTGACGCCGAAAGATGGGCATCGAACTCATCCACCAGCCAGCCTCGGGAGCCGACCAGCACCAGGCCGTCGGCCAGCCCCCTATCGAACAGGGGTCCGCAGGCATCGACAAGCCGTGACAGGTTCTTGCGAGGCTCGATCGTACCGACCGCAAGAATGTAGCGCTCCGGAAGCTGGTAGCGCGCACGAACGTCTGCCACACGCTGTGACGATTGAGGGCCAAAGCCCGGCGCGGCAGCTTCAGCGATCACATGGATGCGCTCGTCCGCGATGTGGTACAGATTGACCAGATCATGCCTGGTGCACTCGGAGATCGTTATTATGGCAGTGGCGCGCCGGCAGTATAGCGGCATGGCTGCACGTAGATACATATAGTTGGCGCGTTTGTGGTACTGAGGGTAGTGCTCAAAGATGAGGTCATGCACTGTCAGCACCGTTGGCAGTTCGCCCAGTGGCGGCAACAGATGCTCGGTAGCGTGGAAGAGTTCAGCCTCGGGCAACAGCCCCCTCATGGGCCAGCGCAACATCTGGCGCGCCAGCACCATCGCGCGCCAGGGCTTGTAGCCGAAGGGCACACCGGCCAACGGGTTGTCGCCAAACCCCTGCAACGGGCCGTACGTGCCGAGGCTGTTCTGAAAGAGCCCCAGGCGCTCGCCAAGTAAGGGCGCCAGGCCATTGACCAGGCTCTCGGCATAACGACTCAGCCCCGCTTTGCCGTGCACCGCCGCAGACACGTCTACATAGATGGTCACAGAACACACTCCGCAGCCGCTTGTCTAGGGCTCATTGTTGCCAACCAGGTCTTCCTCGGTAAAGGACGCTTCCATATCCAGAGACAGGTTGCCGACCTTGGATCCCCGCAATACGAACCGCTCGGAGGCGCGCTGTTCACCCGAGCGATAGGCGTTCAGCAAGCGTGCGAGATCGTGCTCGAGAACCTGTTGGCGAAGCTCTGGGTCGACCAGCCTGGAGGCCATCGCCATAACGGCTTCCTCTGTGTTCTCAAGCCAGGTGTCGGTCAAAGGGTATCCTGGCAGCAATGACACCCCCAGATTGTCAAAGCCGATTGAAGTAAGCGCTTCGGCTGTCGCCTTCAGGTTGGCGTAGAGTGCAACAGGGCGCTTCAGCGCCTCCGCAACCCTAGCTATCAGCGCGTTCCGTTGCCGCCATGCGCTGTTGTAGGGCGCCTCGCTCGGCTCCATGATGTCGGCGATCCGAAGTTGGCCTCCGGGGACGAGGACGCGCCAGACGTCTTCAAAGAGAGGGTAAAGTGCGGCAGAGGGCACCTGGCGGAGTGAGCCATTCATCACCAGCAGATCGACTGTGGCATCTCTCAGGGGAATAACACGTGGCCTGGCATTGACATAACTGACCGGCAACTCTCCCAGGCGACCACGTAGAGCATGCAGCTCATCCTGTCGAAAGCCTAGAACGATAATCTGGCCGCCTCCGGACGCAAGCGCCTGTCCGGCCAGTGACTCGATCAGATGACCTTCGCCCTGGCCGATGACGACAGTATTGCCAGAGAGGTCGATTCCGCGCCAGAGAGATTCTTGTTCTGCGTCCGGTGACGGCCTATCGCTGCTCACAGTTCACCCCAGATGCAAGACTGACCAGAGTCTAGATAACGGGGTAGGGCATGTCAAGCAGCATCGTATCGAGATTGACATGAACACGCTTGGCCGCTAGGATGCTGTCGGCTCTATGAATCTGTTCGGACAGAGGAGGAACATGATAGGCGTCAAGGCACATCATATCGCACTCAGGACACCCGATTTCGCGAGGGCAAAGGCCTTTTACACGGAGGTACTGGGTCTCAACGTGGCAGCGGAAATGCCCGGACGGGACTGCGTTTTCATCGATATCGGAGGAACGACGATCGAACTGACTGGCGCTGCAGACCAGGTACCCGGTGCCGCCGGGGCATTCGCGCATCTCGCCTTTGAAGTGGACGATATCGACGCTACCTTCGAAGAACTCAAGGGCAAGGGGGTAGAGTTCTTTATCGAGCCCAGGGATGCAGGAGTAATGCGCATCGCGTTCTTTAGAGATCCCGATGGAAACCCGCTGGAGTTGTTCAAGAGCGCCGTCTATCGCTGGTCATGATCGCTATGTGTCTGAACCAAAGCGGGGAGGCTCGCCTTAGGCGCCTCCCCGTTTCAGTACCGATTCCGCCACCTTCGGCCCGTCTACTTGAGATAGGCGCTGAAATCCTCGACGGGTTCGCCGCTGATCTTCTGAGCCCAGAACACGTTGGAACGAAACAGGCTGGCGAAGGTGCCAGCATCTGACCAGAACCCCTTTAGCTCCGCCCATTTCAGTTGCCCGAGGCCGATATACGCATTGTTCACATCGGTAATCTCAAGTTCGCCGCGAGCGGAGGGCTCAAGGGTCTTGATGAACTCAAAGACCTTGTGATCGTACAGATACAGGCCGGTCACAGCATAGTTGCTCTTGGGCTCTCGCGGCTTTTCCTCAATCGCAATGATCCGTGAGCTATCTTGTGGATCGAACACGGGCACGCCAAAACGCTCGGGATCCGGCACCTCGCGCAGGAACACCATTGCCCCGCCGGTGAACCCTCGCACAGCCTCACTGATGTTCGCGTCTGTAGTGTTGTCGCCAAGAATCACGGCGATATCGCCACCGTCAGCGAAATCCTCGCAGAGGCTGAGGGCATCGGCGATGCCCCCTTCGGTGGCCTGGAACGCATACTCCAGGTGGCGCACGCCCAGATCCTTACCGTTGCGCAGCACGCCCATAAAGTCCCCTGCGTGCGGACCGCCTGTGACAATCAGCACCTCATCGATGCCCGCTTGCACCAGCGTGCTGATAGGATAATACACCATGGGCTTGTCATAGACAGGCAACAGGTGCTTGTTGGTCGCATGAGTCAACGGATACAGCCTCGACCCCAGCCCGCCGGCAAGAACGACCCCCTTCATATAGCCCCTCCTCCTCGAAACCACTTGTCCTGCTGTCTTGAGACTGGCTAAATAACGATCGCTGCAAGGCAGCGGATACTACCAGCTGGTATAGCCCCCATCTACGAGAATCAGCTGCCCTGTGATCAGATCGGCAGCCGGCGAGAGCAGGAAACGTACAGTGCCCAGGACATCATCCGGTGTCCCAAAGCGTCCCGCGGGGATTCGAGGCAGATTCTCCTCAATAAAGCTCGGATCTGTGAACATGTCTGTTGTCAGAGGTGTGGAAACAAAGGTGGGCCCGATGGCATTTACAGCCACGCCCAACGGTCCCAACTCTACAGCAAAGGCTTTGGCCATGTGGGCGACGCCCGCCTTGGTGATCGCATAGATCGACCGATCTGGCATCGCGACTGTAGCCAACTGCGAAGCGATATTGACAACGCGCCCTCGTCCCTGCTTGACCATCTGTTTGGCCACAATCTGCGTGCAGAAAAACGTGCCTTTGAGGTTGATGTCAACCATCAGGTCCCACTCACGCTCGCTATAGTCTAGTACCGACTTGCGTACATTGACCCCTGCGCAATCCACCATCCAGTCTATCGCGCCAAAGGTCGCCACGACCTTCTCGGCCACATCCTCGATGGAACTGACACTGGTGACGTCGATAGCCAGAGCCATGGCCTGACACCCCGCCTCACGAACGGCCGCCGCCACGACTTCTGCATCTTCCTGCTTGCTCGCCAGGTCGGCAATGACTACGTTCGACCCCGCCTGCGCCAGGCCAACCGCGATGGCCTGACCGATTCCGCCGGCACCGCCGACAACGATACCTGTCTGCCCGTCCAGCCTGTAGCTGTTGTCGTCCATGCGATCATCACCTCCACGATCATCTTTACCCTGTGGGCCTGATACTAGAACAATAACGCTACCACGTCCAGCGCCGGGCACGGTCGCCGATGAGATCCTGCCCGTGCGCGAAATCGAGATTGACCCGCTGCGCCATCGAGCGTATGATTAGTGTGTGGTAAGATGCTGCTGCCTGGGCCGGCCTTTGTCCCGCATGTCCCGGAGTCCTATTGTGCCACCTGTCGAACGGCCTTCTCCCACAATTGAAGACTATCTTGGGGCGATCTATACACTGGCGCGCGACCAACAGCCCGTCTACGGCCGTCGCCTGGCAGAATGGATGGAAGTGTCGCCACCCACTGTCACGGTCACGATACAGCGAATGGTGCGCGACGGCTGGGTGATCATGGACCCGGACAAGACCATCCACCTCACAGAGACGGGGCGCGTCGCTGCGGCGTCACTGGTGCGCAGACACATGCTCACCGAGCTATTGCTGGCGCGCGTGCTCAATGTACCCTGGTCGCAGGTGCACGCGGAGGCGGACCGCCTCGAGCACGGGCTATCGGCAGAGACGGCTGCTCGTGTCGCGGCCCTTCTTGATGGAACCTTTGAGGACGGCACGCTTGCGTGTCCCCATGGTAACCCGCTCCCGGGTCAGGAGGATGAGATTGGGCAGTCCTATCCTCTGACCGATGTGCCACCGGACAGCGAGTACGTGCTCTGCCGCGTTCACGAGGAGGCAGAGCGAGATAATGAGGCTATGGCGCTCCTCGAGGAGCATGGGCTGTTCCCGGGTACCAAGCTGTTCCTAAGGTCAAACACGGTTCAGGAGGCAGATGGTGCCATTCAAGTGACCGCGAATGGTGCCGACATTTCACTGACGCACGATGTCGCACGGTGTCTGTGGGTCCGCGAGATCTGACCCCGGGGCGAGTCCTGGGCGGGGTAGGAGACATGCCAGATGGAAGAACAGATGAATCTGACGATTGGCGTAGATCTTGGAGCAACCAGCCTATATGCCGCAGTCGTGGACGTCGCATCAGGCGAGCGCCTGGGCGAAGTCAAGGCCAAGTCCCGAGCTGAGCTGGGTGCAGATGCCGTCAGTGAGCGCGTCGTACGAACGATCAAAAAGGCCCTGCTGGACGCGAACGTCACGCGACAGCAGATCCTGGGCGTAGGCATTGGCGTACCCGGACCTGTCCTGGCTGACCAGGGCCTGGTGCTCAGTCTCACCAATATGGGCCCCACCTGGAAGCATTACCCTCTGGCAGCACGGCTGACGGAGAGCCTGGGTATGCGTGTGATCATCGACAATGACGTCAACGTTGGCGCCGTAGGTGAGCACCGTTTTGGGGCCGGTCGCGGCACGCAGGACATGGTCGCCATGTTTGTGGGCACAGGTCTGGGCGGCGGCGTGATCCTGAACGGAAAACTCCACACGGGCTTTCGAGGCTCTGCTGGCGAAGTGGGGCACATGATCCTGAATGTCGACGGTGAACTATGCGGTTGTGGTGAGCGAGGACATGCCGAGGCCTACGCCAGCCGAACAGGGATAGAAAAGGCCATCTTTTCGGCAATTGAGGCCGGTGAAGCCTCCGTGATTCCGGATCTGGTCAAGGAACGGGGCCGCACCAGCCTGGTGTCAGCTGTTCTCGAGCGGGCCTACGAGCAGGGCGACCCGGTCACCGTGCGCGCGATCGAACAGGCTCAGCGTTACCTCGGGCTCTTGATCGCCAGCTGTGTGAACCTGCTTGACCCTGAGGCCGTGGTGATCGGCGGAGGCGTCGTTGAACGCATGGGCGAAGCCTACTTGATACCCGTGCGAGAGATCGCTTACCAGCACTTCCTCAACAAGAATGACATGGAGCGCGTGCGGATCGTTACCGCTGAACTGGGCGATGCCTCGGGCGCAGTGGGAGCCGCTGTGCTGGCCCACCAGCGACTCTGCTGAAAGTGGTCAAAGACGAGACGTCACTCTAGAGCGAGTTCGCCATCGGGCGTTGCCTGGTCATCATCGTCGTCGTTGGCATGCCGGCGGTGGGCCTTGCTGGGCGCCAGCCCGTACGTGCCCACCATGTCCTCAAGCATCTTTTCGTCGGTCTCAAAGGCATAGACAATGCGCGTCGTGTCGGGATGCTGGTGTCCGAGCAGGGTAGCAACCCATTCCAGAGGCATCCCCTCGTCCAGCAAATCCTGAGCCCGCCGGTGCCGCAGCGAGTGCGGTGACGTGTTGTCATAAAGCCCTTCAGCGCGTGCCGCCTGCTTAACCAGGTGCCAGGCGTGTGCCGGCGTGATGGACGTGCCGGCGTCTCGCCCGTGTGATGCAAAGAGCGGCGCATACACAGAGTCCGTGCGTTCCGCCACGTATGCGCGTATCAGCCTGCGGGATTCATCAGAGAGGAACACCGTGCGCGCCTTGCCGTTCTTGGTAGCCGTCAAGCGCAGGCGGCTCAGGCGACCATCCAGCACGTCCTCCCTCGTCAGTGCCAGCGCCTCGCTGATACGCATGCCCGTGTCGTATAGCGTCGCCATGAGGGCCCTGTTTCTCAGCAATGCCAGGCGGCGGGATCCCTGTTTTTCAGGCAGCGGCTGCCGCATGTAGTGTGTCAGGACCCGCGTCGCCTGTGGATCGGTCCGGCGTTGCCGGTAGCCCTGGCGCCGCTGTCCCCGCCCCTGATCGATACGCCTGCGCATCCGGTCATAGGAGACGCCATCGGGGAGGAGCTCGTGCAGATCAAGCCAGTTCATCAGCCGGCGTGCGGCGACCAGGTAGGTGCGGGAGGTGCGGGTACTTTCCGAGGCCGCCGTCTGCGCGGGCTGCCGCGGATCCGGATATGCCTCCCGCAGCCAGCGATCCAGTCCGTAGAGCGTGTCCTCGTGAATACGGTCAAGAGGGCAGGGGGAGAGTTCATCGGCGGCCAGGTCATCGCCTGTCACGAGATGCAGGTATCGTATCAGAGCATTCAGTCCGTGGCGGTAGGTCTCCTTCGTGAGCTCTGACAGGTCCAGGTCATCGAGCATTCGTTCTGCAGCATCGTTGACAGTACTGATCCTGGAGAGTGCTCTGTCCGAGTGGGGGGAGTGGTTCTGCATATCCACGGCGCAGCTCCTTCTATGCAGCGTAATATATGATTTAATTTTGAATAAATCATATATTATCACGAGGCACTTGTCAAGCCCCAAACGCCCGTACTATGTCTCAAGCTCCCCCCACCGGAGCCATTTTGACACTCGCGCCGATCTAGCATCCAAGACGCGATAAGCACCAGCGTTTGCGTGCACTACCGCAACGCCCAGCGATCGTGATGAGGAATCACCGAGGAATGCAGCAAACGCGTCGCATCACGCCCAATGCGTCGGACACTGCTGGCAACCCCAGTACGATCGCACGACGCGAGGAGCATTGCGCCTCCGACCTCACGTCGGGGCCTGCGGTGTCGTGGTTGGTGCTATAGGCCTGGCTGCGATGCGATACCGTGGGCCAAGTTTGCGAGCGTCATCTGCCACACCCGCTGTTGACTTGATACACACCAGACGCACCGCTACCGCTATACGACATACACAAGGCCGCAGATCCCACACGAATGCGAAATCTGCGGCCATAGTGTTATGTCGATATGCCGGCCGCCCCGGGCTCACAACCCTGATGGCGCCTCTCTTCTCTTTACTGGCCCGCCTCAAAGGTCAGCACGATCGCCTGCGCGATCTCTTTCATCGACTTGCGCGTGTTCATGGACATCTTCTGAATGCGCCGGAACGCCGCAGACTCTGTAAGCCCTTGCGCGTCCATCAGAATCCCTTTGGCCCGGTCGACCAGCTTGCGCGTCTCGAGTTGGTCTTCGAGATTGTCGACGTCCTTTTCCAGTTCGCGGAACTCTAGGAATCGGGCCATGGCGATCTCTATGGCTGGCGCCAGATTGGCCTCCTGAACCGGCTTGACCAGGTAGCCTACCACACCCGCCTCCCGGGCATGCTGGATCAGATCGCGATCGCTGTAGGCCGTCAAAAGCACCACCGGAGCGATGCGCTCCTCGGTCAGCAGCTTGGCAGCATCGATGCCGTTCATGTCGGGCATCTTGATGTCCATCAGCACCACGTCCGGGCGCAGCTCTCGCGCCAGATTGACGGCGCTCTTACCGTCACCGGCCTCTCCCACCACGAGATAGCCCAGATTCTGGAGCATCTCGCGGAGGTCCATGCAGAATACCGACGAGTCGTCAGCAATCACTACTCTTGTGCGTTCCAAAGTACACCCCCGGTTTACTTTTCAAAGGTGACGGTGGCACAGGTGCCGTCTCCGTCGCTCGTGAGCACAAACTGACCACGCAGGTCACGCTGGACCATACTCTGAACCAATTGTAGCCCAAGATGGGCATCCCTGGATAGTTCGAAATCGTCGCCCAGGCCGCTACCGTTGTCCCTAACCACCATGGTAACACTGGCACCCGTGTCCACCAACTCGACCGCGATGTGTCCCTCGAGCCGATCCTCCATCCCATGTTCAATGGCATTCTGGACCAACTCATTGATGATCAAAGCGCTCTGGGTGGCCCGTTCGGCCCGCAGCCAGATATCGGGTCCGGTCAGGCTCAGTGTGATGCCCCGGTCTCTCGGCAGGAGGCTCTGCTGCACCTGTGTAACGATGCGCCCCGCGACCTCCCGCAGATTGATGGTCGTCCCCTGCCCCTGTTGTGACAGGAACTCATGCACCACCGCGACGCTGAGAATGCGCTGAATACTATCGTCCAGAGCCTCCCGTGTCTCGGGTTGGGTCGCCCGCCGCGATTCCATGCGCATAATGCTGGCGACCACCTGAAGGTTGTTCTTAACCCGGTGATGCACCTCGCGCACGATGCTCATCTGGCTCTCGAGCTCTTGTTGCGCCCTGACGGCCTCGGTAGCATCATGGATCAGGATGAACACCCCGCGCTGCCTGACGGTGTCAGCCGCGCCCAGTCTGTGGGTGACAAGCGCGCGCAACGGCCGGGCAGGCGCACTGATGGGTAACACTTTGCGTATGTACAGACGCCCATCCTGCTCCACAGAACGCTCAAAGGCGCGATTCTCTGCAATGGCCTTTTGCGCCATCTGATAGTCGATCGTGTCGATATCGCTGACCGAGCGGTTAATCAGGCTATCGCGATAGCCAAGACGGCGATAGAGCTCGGCGCAGATGCCGCTCATGTAGCGGATATACGCCTCAGAATCTACATACATGATACCATCATGCTCACGAAAAGGCGTCAGGTCCTCGGCACCGGCCATGCGCCCATGCAGCACCATCCACATGAACTCGAGCTGAGCACGCTGATACGCTCGTGCTCGCCTCTTGTGACGCTCGTGAGCCAGCCAGTAGGCGTCTCTCGCCAACATGGCGATGAGCTGACCCTCGGCATTGTGTACAGGCAGAATGAGACGTGCCACATCGGCGCCGCGCACCTCCAGAGACTTTAGTCTGTGGGTGCGCAACTGCATATCGCCAAACCCGTCGAGAACGGAGGCCTCCTCGACATGGCCCAGAAGGTCCTCCGGATACAGCGTAGCGGATGACCTTGGCCTGGCTTGCGCCTCCACCGTGACGGAACCACCCGCCTTTAACGTATATAGCAGCAGGTCGGCGCGCGCCACGTCGGCCGTAATCGGCAGATCTCGACTGATCTTGTGCAGCAGTGCTCTGTCACCTGCCTGCAAATGTTCCCTGGACAGAACTCGACTCTTTTTCATAACCCCACGATTATACCACAGTCTCTCCGTCGGAATGTATCGCACATCACCTATAGATACGGTTTGTCCCGTGATGGCCGGACTGCCCCCCCCCCTGCCCTATGCTTCGCAAGCAACGGCGGACACTCGGGGGAACTGGGATGCGCCTTATGTCTAGCCGCGCCCCGGGGACCCACTCGGCGGCCCGAGGCACCCTGTAATTGCGGTTCTCCCCGCCGCGCGTATAATGGCCGGAGGGGTCTCTCTAGAGTCGACGCTTCTCGCGTCACCAACTGCCAGCATATCGTATGAGTGAGGTGGCATGCGCCTGATTGTGCTTGTTCTCAAGGGGATGATTTACGGTACCACGCACGTCTTGCCAGGCCTCGGCGGGGGAATCGTTCTGCTCTTGCTTGGCGTCTATGAGGAGTTTGTCGAGGCCATTGGAAACCTGTTCGTGCGGCGCGACCGCTGGCGCCAGTACCTGGGTTTTCTGGTACCGCTGGGCATCGGCATGGTGCTGGGTATCATTGTAGCCGCCATACTCATCGAGGGTTTGATGGAACGCCACCCCACCGCCAGCATGCTGTTCTTCATGGGCCTGCTGCTGGGCACAGTCCCCTCTGTTCTCCGTCTGCACGGGGACATGCGACCCACTGCGGGCCGTATTGGGGCTCTGCTCTTTGGAGGTGCCCTGGTGGTCGCGATCCGTGCCCTCGGCCCACTACTCACTGGCAAGAGCACGGCCTACACGCTCGACACAGTGTCCGAGGTTGGCCATAACGCCCTGATGAGCTTTCTCGCTGGCGGGGCCAGCGTGACTCCCGGACTTGATGGCTCCTACGTCCTGATGCTTGGGGGCACCTACCCTGCCGTACTCGAAGCGGTGGCAGGTTTGAGGCATCTGCAAATCCAATGGGCCGCGCTTCTCTCCACAGTCATCTTTGCAGGACTGGGCATTCTCATCTTTGCCAAGCTGATTGATTCGCTCATCAAGCAAAAGCCTTCCGCTGCCTACTATGCCGTTCTTGGAATGATTCTGGGATCCATCTATGGTCTGTGGCCTCAACCGCCCATCGAAGGCTCACCGATCCTTTTGATCCTGAGTTTCGTTGTGGGTGCAGCGGTGGCCGTTCTTCTGGGACGTTCGTCTGCGGAGCCTGGATTCGAAGACGAGGCGCTCCCGAGCTAGATCAGGCGCCTTACTTGAGCAGAACACACAAGACCGCAAACTATCTTTGACGCTCCACCAGGGAGGTAATCTATGAAGCACAACTATGAGTACGA
>CAZMAI010000078.1:0-11110 GCA_964564195.1 uncultured Anaerolineales bacterium
CCTGAGTCAAAGCCATCATGCGCCAGATCGGAATCGCGCTTTCGGCCTCCTGCCGCACATAGTGCATCAGGTTGGCCTGCACCCCCGCTAATGTCCCTTTGTCTACCCGCAGCGCTCGTGTGAGCGGGTACTCGCGCAGGCGGGCGATGATCTCGGCACGTCCCACCAGCAGGCCGGCCTGGGGGCCGCCCAGCAGTTTGTCCCCACTGAAGGACACGAGATCGGCGCCGGCGGCAAGGCTCTCCTGGACCGTGGGCTCATGAGGCAATCCGTAGCGCGCTGTATCCAGGATCGTGCCGCTACCCAGGTCATCCAGCAGGAACAGCCCGCGGCTGTGGGCCAGTTCGGCCAGATGCGAGGCCTCCGGTTGATGGACAAAACCTTGAAGGCGAAAGTTGCTGGTGTGGACGCGCATCAGCGCCGCGGTGCGATCGCCAATGGCCGAAGCAAAGTCGCGCAGATACGTGCGGTTGGTGGTGCCAACCTCCACGAGGCGGGCGCCACTCTGCGCCATCACATCGGGGATTCGAAAACCGCCGCCGATCTCCACCAGCTGTCCGCGAGAGATGACCACCTCGGCATCGCGCGCCAGCGCCGATAGCGCCAGCAGGACCGCGCCCGCGTTGTTGTTCACGACGAGCGCCGCTTCCGCGCCCGTAAGCTCGCACAGCAGTCCCTCAGCGTGGACATAGCGCGAGCCCCTGTGCCCGGCCTCAAGATCGTACTCCAGATTGCTATAGCCCTCGGCCACCTCTCGCATCGCCGCGATCACATCAGCGCTCAGGGGGGCTCGGCCCAGGTTGGTGTGCAAGATGACGCCGGTGGCGTTTATCACGGGCTTGAGCGTGGGCGCTTGAGCCATCGCTGCCAGGGTTTGTGCGCGGTCGAGGATCGCGGCCTCGGCCGGCACGCCGGCGCCCCGCAGAATCGCGTCTCGAGCCTCTCCCAGCGCGGCGCGCAAGGCCTCTACCGTGGCGGCCCGGCCGTGGGCATTCATCATGGTTTTGGATGCTTCCCTTTGCAGGAGAGCGTCCACACTGGGCAGAGATCTCAATCTATCCTGAGCATCAGCCATAGCACTGTTCCTCACTGTTCGGGGCGTATCCCGTACTGCACACGTGGACCAATGCCCTGGTCGTTCCAGTTGGGATCAGCGACGCGCGGGCGGGAGACGGTCCCCGGCTCGCAGAAAAACAGCGCCCGCATGGGACAGGCCCGTACACAGGTTGGCTCCAGTCCGGACGCCACCTGGTCGGCGCACCCATTGCACTTGGTCGCGAGCCCATCGGGCCCCAGTGTTACAGCCTCAAAGGGACATGCGGGGACACAGGCGCCGCAGCCGGTACAGCGCGTGGCATCTATCTGGACCCATCCCGCGGCATCCCGTGTGATCGCAGCGACGGGGCAGGCATCCAGACAGGCAGGGCGCTCGCAATGATTGCAGTGGACGACCCGAAAGGTCAGGCGCACGCGGGGGAATAGCCCCGTCTCCCGTCGCTCGATGCGGACCCAGTCGACCTCGTCGGCGAGGTTGGCGCGATCCTTGCAGGCGATCACGCAGGTATCACAACCTGTGCATCTGGCCAGGTCGACATAAAACACGCGCTCACCAATGGGATCAGTCATCAGCTCTCTCCAGGCGCACCCAGGCCGAATGCGTCGACGGACCGCCGGAGGGCGACAACACCGGGTCGGTGAGTGTATTCGCGCAGCCGCCGGTGTCTATACCTGCGTCGTCCAGTTCGATCCAGGTGCCCTGCGGTACGGCAACGATGCCGGGCATGATCCCTTCTGTGACATGCGCCCGAATGCGGATCGTGCCATGCGGGGAGGAGACCAGAACCAGGTCTCCGTCGATGACGCCGCGGGACAATGCGTCTGCCGTGCTGATGGACACCGCGTGGGGCGCTACCCGCTGCAGCCAGGGATTCGCGGCCAGACACGAGTTCGACCGGGTCTTGAAATGGGGCGTCACCAGTTGCAGCGGGTACCCTTCAACGGGGGGATGCGCTGGCACATACTCTGGAAGCAGCGGCAGCCCGCAGGAGACAGCCTCAACATTCGCCAACTCGATCCGGCCGGAATGCGTCGACAGAGGATGCTTGAGCGGGTCCGCACGGAATGCCTGCAACTCCTCGCGGGGAGGGGGGTCACACCGCAGGACTCCCTCTCGGGCGGCCTCATCCCAGGGGAGCGGCGTGGCGCTCTGAATGGCGTCGAGCCATTGGGCCTCGTCTCGCCCCTCAGTGTACTTGTCATAAAAACCGAGCCGCCCGGCCAGTTGCGCCATCACCCAGTAATCGCTGCGCGACTCGCCCGCAGGCTCGACGGCACGCTGGCTGAGAAAGATGTGGCTGTCATGTCCCCACGATCCGACAATGTCCGCACGCTCGAGGTCCATGCTGACGGGAAGGACGACGTCAGCGTAGCGCGCCGTGGGCGTCATAAAGGGATCCTGGACCACCACGAAAGGCACGCGCTCCAGGGCATCGAGGCCAGCCACGCTGGCCTGGCTGCGATTGACCAGGTTGCTCGCGACGATATAGAGCACGCTTGGCCGTGGGTCGAGCCGGTCCTCCAGAATGTGGGGTGCCCATGAGCCGGGCGGGAGCCGTCTGCCGGGTGCGTGCGGACCTCGGGGCAGCGAAGGGACCCCAATCGCATCGCCGCCTCGGGTTCCGTATCCGCCGACACCCCCGCCGGGGAGGCCAACATTGCCGCTGATACAGGCCAATGCGATCAGCGCGCGGGCAGACTGCTCGCCATATAACGCGCGCTGCGGGCCCCAGCCCGCGAGGAGAGCAGCCGGCCGCTCGGTGGCATAGCAGCGTGCCAGCCGGGCGATCGTCTCGGACGGAACACCTGTGATCGCTTCAGCCCATGCTGGCGTCTTGGCCTGGCCGTCGCCGGTACCCAGGACATAGCGCTGGTACTGCTCGTAACCGGCGACGCAGCGCGCGATGAAATCCTGGTCTTGCAGGCCTTCCGTGATGATCACCCAGGCCATGGCCGCCGCGAGCGCCGCATCTGTCCCTGGCCTTAACGGAACCCACTCGTCTGCCAGCACGCCCGAGTCGCTGAGCCGTGGGTCGATGAGAACGACCCGTGCGCCCCGGTCCCTTGCCTCGGCCACGAAATGTGCGGTGTTGGGACCCATGTGGGTCTCGGCAGGGTTGTGGCCCCACAGGAGGATGAGGTGGCTGTTCAGGATCGTGGCCCGATCGCTGCCCGGCAGGTGCCGGCCCAGCATCCAGCGCTGTACCATGATCATGTTGTGCACCGACATGTTGCCGGAAACCTCTGTGACGGGCGCCCAGTGGGAGAAGAAGCGCTGCGAGGCTGCTGCACCGCTTAGGCCGCGTCCTGCGATGGACCCCGCTCCGGTGGCGTGCAGGATAGAGCCTGGGCCGTACTCGCTGAGAGCACTGGATAGACGCTCCGCAACCAGATCCAGGGCCTCGTCCCAGGTTGCCTGGCGCCACGCGCCGGCACCTCGCGCTCCGTTGCGAATCAGGGGGGAACGCACGCGATCGGGCGCCTCCAGGATGCGGCGGTGCGCTCGGCCACGAACACAGGGGATCAGCCGTGGAAACTGGACCGAGTCCTCCCTGCCTGAGGGTGTATCGATCCGCACCAGCCGTTCGCCTTCGACACAGGCGACCAGTTCACATCGGCTGCCACAGTCGAGCGTGCAGGTGAACGGGATCTGCTTTACGGTCACGAGTTGTTGCCGTCTTTGCTGGTGTCGAAACGCCAGCTAAAGGTGTGCATGTCGATCCGGCCGTGCGCTCCAAAGATCACCCCTTCATCCTCCAGCATGGCGCGCTGCAACTCCTCGTGCTCCTCTGTGGCCCGCCTGCTGACCTCTCCGCGGGCGTTGACAACGCGGTGCCACGGCAACCCCTCGGGACAGGAGCGCATCGCCCAGCCTACGACACGGGCACCCTGCCGCATCCCGATGCCTCGTGCGAGCTCACCGTAGGACACGACGCGTCCGGGAGGTACGGTGGCCAGAAGCGCATAGACGCGAGAAAACACGCCTTCGTCCATCGTTACATCGATACCAGGGCGAGTCCCGGCCGAACATCGAGGGCCAGGGTTGCACGCTCTCCCGCGAGATAGCGATAGTAAGCGGCGGCCCCCATCATGGCGGCGTTGTCCGTGCAATAGCGGATCGGCGGATACCTCACTGGGACCTGAACGCGTAACTCGAGCTCCTGGCGGAGTCGTCCGTTCGCAGCAACGCCTCCAGCCACCAGCAGATGCACGGCGTGATGATCGCTCAGTGCGCGCAGGGTCTTGCTCACCAGCGCGTCGACGAGCGCCCCCTGGAAGCTGGCGGCGAGATCGGCGACCGGCAGCGCTGCCTCTGTTTCGGCGACGCCGGCATCGGCGAGCTTGACCCCACGCTCTGGCACGTCGACGCCCTGCTCGCGCTGCAAATCCTGCACGACGCGCAACACGGCGGTCTTGAGGCCGCTAAAAGAAAAGTCATAGGCGCCCACGCTCAGGGCGCGTGGAAAATCAAACGCTGCGGGATCGCCCTCCTTTGCCGCGCGCTCAATGGCCGGGCCGCCAGGGTACCCGAGACCGAGCAGGCGGGCGACCTTGTCAAAGGCCTCACCGGCCGCATCATCGATGGTGCCGCCGAGGCGTTCATACTGCAGATGATCCCGCATCAAGACGAGTTCGGTATGCCCGCCGGACACGATCAGACAGATGAGGGGAAACGGCGGGTCGCTCTCCAAGCCGCCCTCATAGCGCAGCCAGTTGGCATAGATGTGGCCCTCCATATGGTTGATGCCAAGGAGGGGGACCCCTGTGGCGGCGGATAGGGCCTTGGCAAAGTTCACGCCCACGAGCAGTGAACCCGCCAGCCCGGGACCGTTGACCGTCGCGATGGCCGCCAGGTCGGACCAGTCCAGGCCGGCCTGCTCCATCGCCTCGCGGATGGTGGGCGTGATCGCCAGAATATGCTCACGTGAGGCCATCTCTGGAAAGACGCCGCCGTACTGCCGGTGCAGCTGGATCTGAGACGCAACAGCACAGGACAGCACATGGCGGCCATCTTGAACGACAGCCGCCGAGGTTTCATCGCAGGACGTCTCAATAGCGAGGATGTAGGTCATGCGTCGCCGCCTCTCATCGGCTCATCGCCGGAAGTGTGCATAGCACAAAGTGCTGCCCGCTGACGAGATACATGCGGCGCTCTGCTTCGTCCACGTACACCCCCCGTAGATTGTCCATGTACGGCTCGCTCTCTGTCGCGCGAAACTGTCGCACGAAATCGCCGTCCTTTGTGAACTGCAGCACGCGGTTGTTGCCCGCATCGGCAACATAGACGTACCCAACCGCGTCCTCGGCCGTGCCGCCGCTGACATAGATGGCCACAGGGCTGCGCATGGTGCCGTAAAAGCCCCGCATGCCAAAGTCCACCTGCTGGCCATTGTTGTATTTCTTGATCGTTCCGTCGGCGAACAGGATGTACACGCTCGCGTCTATGGCCATATCGACGGCACCTGTCAAGTCAACGCCCAGCGCCGCGTCGAAATAGTCCAGAGGCGTTTTGACGTACTCATTGTTGGAGGGCAGGTACTTGAACAGGCGTCCCAGGAGGGGATCGAGCACGTACAGATTTCCGAAAAAGCTGCCGATAGCCTGGGGGCTGAGCCAGAGGTCCGCATTGCCAACAGGCTGCGATCGCATGCCCCTGTGCGCGTCATAGCTGAGCAGCCGGCCCGAACGATCCAGGACGATAAAGCGCGGAAGCGACTGGCTGCCCTCACTGGCCATATAGTTGAGATCGATCAGATCGGTCACAGTCTCCCCATCTAGGACGTCACCCTTTCTGACGATCACCGGGTTGGCCTCAACTGGCTGCAGGGCATCGCCCACGTCGTTGAGGTAGAACCGGTAGACGCGATCGCTGCCGCGGTTCAGTACCATCACGTCTTTGCCATGCACAGCGATGCGTGACGAGTCCGTGGGCGATGCCGGACCATCTTCGAAATAGTATAACCTGGCAAAGCTGTAGATCGGTACCACACCCTCTACCTGATCGATCTGGTGCTGCGCGCGCCGCCGTAGATCCTGCAGATCGACATTCTCAGGCGTGAGCGCCAGACCCTGGTCGATGACCGTCAGAGCACGATAGAGGTCGTCGCGTTTGAGCTGCAGGTCCTCTTGCCGGACGGCCAGGTCGTAGAGATACTGCGCCTGGCTGATCGCATTCGAGTACTGAGCCGATCTGGCGCGGTTGTACTGCACACGCGTCATGACGACGGTAAACAGCACAATGAGCGGAATGATCATGGCGATCGCCACAAGCGCCTTGCCGCCCAGAGAGATCCCCGTGCGCTCGCGCTCTAGCGGACGCGGCGGTATCTCCTTGGGGAGCACCCCGAGGAGGACATTCTCGGTGCCGTCTCGCAACTTGCGCGCTCGCTCTGCAACAGCGTCCGATATCTGGCTGACGTCGATGGCAGGGCGGGTGGTGTGTATGATCTCTACGTCATCATCGCCCCAGGTCTCGACTGGCTCCAGATCCTCGTCTGTAAGCTCCAGGCCGGAGACCGGCGACGCTAGTTCCTCCGCGTAGACAGTATCGGCGTAGGCATCGTCGCTCAGTTCGGTGTCGTCTACTGCTAGTTGGCTGTCCGGTGCTGGTGGCGCGGCCGACGTGACGGGTGCCTGGCGATCCAGGTGCGTAAACTCGGGTGTTTGGAACGGATCCTTGGGGAGCTCCCGGTTGGGCACACGACCGAATCCGCTACCCTCATCAATTTCGGGCGATGGTGCTTGCCGGCTCGCCATCTCCGATGCCCTGGGCCCAGGTGTAGTGATGACGGAAGCTTGCGGCTCTGAGACCGCCGCCTGCCGCGCCGGGCGGACCAGGAGGAGCGAGAAATCACGTCCGCTGGCCAGGTCCTTCAACGCCCCAGTCAGATCGTCGTATGCCGTGCGCATGCTGACGGCCGCGATCTCACCTTCACTGGCCTCGCGGAGTATTCCCGAGGAAACCAGGACCAGCAGATCGTCGGCCCTGTAGCTCGCGTGGAACAGGCTGGGTTCGGCCTCTCTGCGGAGCCCGAGTGGCGGCTCGCGGTCCAGGTCGACACCGACGGGCTGCTCCATGGTCACCCACGCGGAACGATCCGGATAGCGGCGGGCATCCATGCCGCGAGCCACGATGGCTACAGCGGGACCCATCTGCGCTACGTACAGATCCTCCTGGCGAACAACGACGCATACGGCGCCTGCCAGCGAGCGTAGCGACGGGTCTGCCCGCAGGTTACGCTCAAAGAGAAACTCGTTGGCTGCCAGGAGTGCCCCGCGCAGTCCGCGTGTGATGCTACCGGAAAGCTGATAGTAGGCCTCTCCGATGAGCGCCATCAACTCGCTGGTGAGGGTGGGCGGAAGATAGTCGGAGGTAGCCGTGGCTAACAGGATGTACAGCTGCCCCCGTGATTCGGCCACGCGTCTCGAGGGTGGCGCGAACGCACGCACGGCCGGAGGGTCAACCTGAAGCGCCCCCTGATGGATTGAGACGCGCTCGACGCGTGCTACATCTGGTTCTCCACTGGCTCTACCAACGAGACTCAAGGGCATGCTATCTCCCCTCCGAAAGAACCGCGCGCTATTCCCATTCGATGGTGGCGGGAGGCTTGCTACTGATGTCGTAGACGACACGGTTGACACCGGGCACCTGGTTGACGATTCTGCTTGAGATACGGGCGAGCACCTCATAGGGTAGGCGTGCCCAGTCGGCGGTCATGCCATCCACACTGGTAACGGCGCGCACCGCCACGACATTGGCATAGGTGCGGTTGTCGCCCATTACGCCCACGGTCTGCAGAGGCGTCAGCACCGCAAAGTATTGCCAGACATCGCGACCCAGACCGGCCGACTCAATCTCCTGCCGCACAATGGCGTCCGCTGCCTGCAAAGTGGCGACTCGCTCATAAGTGATCTCGCCCACGATGCGCACTGCCAGGCCCGGGCCAGGGAACGGCGGCCGGTAGATCAGGTCGGCGGGCAGGCCAAGTTCGAGACCCACGGCGCGCACTTCATCTTTGAACAGGTAACGCAGGGGTTCTATCAACTGCATGCGCATTCGCTCGGGAAGGCCGCCGACGTTGTGGTGGGTCTTGATCCTCGCGGCAGCAGTGGCGGTTCCCCCCGCACTCTCTATGACGTCCGGGTACAGCGTACCCTGCGCCAGATAGTCGACCTGTCCGAGCCGCGAGGCTTCTTGCTCAAAGATATCGATAAAGGCATTCCCAATGATGACGCGCTTGCGCTCCGGGTCGGTGACGCCGGCAAGCGCGTCGAGAAAGACCTCAGTCGCATCGACATATTGCAGCCTGTCGCCGAGGAGCTGCCGAAAACGAGTTACCGTCTCCTGCGCCTCGTCCTGGCGCAAGAGACCTGTGTTTACAAAGACTGCGGTCAGCTGGTCACCGATAGCGCTGTGGACCAGCGTGGCAACCACGGTGGAGTCGACACCTCCCGAGAGGCCACATATTACTCGGCCCTCGCCAACTGTCTCACGTATGGTGCGTATCGAGTCGTGGATAATCGAGCCGGCAGTCCAATCGGGCGCGCAGCCGCAGATCCGTATCGCAAAGTTGCCCAGGATCGCCGCGCCATGCTCGGTGTGCACAACCTCGGGATGGAACTGGACACCGTAGAGCCTGCGTTCACGGTTCTCGATAGCAGCATAGGGGGAATTGTCGGAACGCGCGACCGTGACAAAGCCCGCTGGCAGCGCATCGATGCGATCCCCGTGGCTCATCCATACTTGTTGAGCCGCGGGCAGGCCGTGGAACAGGGCGCTAGAGGGATCAGTTATCTGGACTTTTGCCAGGCCATACTCGCGGTGGTCTGCCGGCGCCACGCGCCCCCGCATCTGATGCGCCATCAACTGCATGCCGTAGCAGAGTCCCAGGACGGGGATGCCGCGCTTCTGCACATGCTCGTGCAGATAGGGCGCACCAGCATCATAGACGCTGTTGGGTCCCCCGGACAGGATGATTCCAGCCGGGTTGAGGCGATCGATGTCGCTCTCGCTCGCATCCCAGGGCAGCATCTCGGCGTAGACGTTACACTCGCGCACCCGACGCACGATAAGCTGGGTGTACTGCGAGCCATAGTCAAGGACCACGATCGTCGCGCGGGCGTTACCGGGTGTGGGCATTAGCGTGTGGTATCCCTCGGAAATCTGGGTCGTTGCTCTCACACGGGCCCATTATAGCGGGGCCAAAGGGCATGGGCAAGTGTCCTCACTAGCACCGTGCTGCGGAGCCAGTACACCAGTGCCGTCATGGGGTTAGCCGCGTTGAACCGCGTTCACCAGTCCGCGCATGTAGCCGATGTGATAGGCCTCGGCCGCACGCCGGCCGCCCACCATGGTGGGCAGATGGTCCGAGATGATCGCGCCATCGAATTTCACCGCGTGGAGGGCGGAGATGACTTCCAGAGGATCCATGTAGCCGGCGTCCATATAGGTCTCGGCAAAGCCTTCCGGCATCGGGGCGGTGACGTTGCGAAGGTGGATCTTGAACAGCTTGCGGCGAGAACCAAAATAGTGGATGGTTTCGATCACATCCTTTCCCATGGCGGCTCCGCCTTCCAGCCAGCACCCGACGCAGAGGCACACGCCGATGTTCGGGCTGGCCGCCATCTCGATCGCCCGCCGGTAGCCCTCAAAGGTGCCAAAGATCGATCGCGGGATGCCGCCCAGCGGGTAAACCGGGGGATCATCCGGGTGGATACCGATCCATACGCCTGCCTCTTCGGCCACGGGCACCACCTGCCGGATAAAGTACGCATAGTTATCCCAGAGCTCTGCCTCGGTGTACTCTCTGCTATGTGTCAGCGGACCCTCAAAGGTCTCGCCGATCCAGTGGCCGGTATGAGGTTGATCGATGTGAAAGCTACGGGACTCTGCGCCGCCCCGTATGGGTTCCCGCGCGGAACTCCAGATGCCATTGGCCATGTGGGCATAGGTCGAGTAGTGGATCCCGGCGGCGCCCAGGTTCCTGATGTACTGGAGATATTCCGCGATCCGCTCGTCCCTATCGGGCAGCCCGAGCGTGACCGACGTCATGTTGTGACAGCGGTGGTTTGCCAGCCGGTAGATGCGCAAACCCGCAGCCTCGAAACGAGATCTGATGGCGCGATAGCCGTCCGCACTGTGCAACTCGGGGTCATCGACGTTCACCATCGCCCATTCGATGCCCAGTTGTTGCGCAAAGGTGAGGTCGTCGTCCGTCGCGCTTGAGGAGAACTGGCTGCCCAGCTGAATGCCGGGTTGGGAACTATAGTACCCGGGGATCGTCTGCAAGGCGTAGGGCAGGTCGGTCCGCTGATCGTTCAGTTGATACATGGCAGACTCCTTGTATGATCACGCGCGTCCCCATTATACCTTTCGTGGGGACGCGCGCAATGGACACAGTTATCGCCAGATGCCTGCGGGTGATGCCGGGGGTTACGGCTAACTTGCTACACGCTCCAGGATGGGGCGGAACTTGAAGCTATAGTCGATCAGCCCGCGCTCGCCCTCCTGACGCATGACGCGCGTGACCATCTCCACAGGAAGCCCGATGCGGACATCATCGGGATCAATGTCGGTAAGTTGCGCGGTAATCAGCGGGCCCTCTTCCATTGCGACCAGCGCCACATAATACGGGGCGCCATTGTCAAAGCCCTCGGGAGCGGCCATCACGCGCGAATAGGAGTAAACCGTCCCGCGACCGCCCATGGCGTAGCGAACCTTGGCAGGACCGCCGCAATGCGGGCAGACATCTCTCGGGGGGAAGAGCTTGGCCGAG
This sequence comes from uncultured Anaerolineales bacterium, assembly GCA_964564195.1. Taxonomy (GTDB): domain Bacteria; phylum Chloroflexota; class Anaerolineae; order UBA1429; family UBA1429; genus JAAYED01. The sequence continues at coordinate 10,833 of CAZMAI010000078.1, forward strand.
CAGTGGGGGCAAACCTCCCCAACCATGGCAAGCCTTTGCTGTCGTCTGCGCCACTGTGATGGACCAGTCATATCGGATACCTCCTGTGCTCAGTTCGTTCGCTCAAGTATGTGCGTGATGACATTGGCGCCGCTCCCGCCTATGTTCTGGGTCATTCCCAGGCGCGCTCCGGGGAGTTGGTTCGCGCCGGCCGTGCCACGGAGCTGCTGCACCGCCTCCACGATCTGATAGACACCGGTTGCGCCCACGGGATGCCCGCGCGCTTTGAGGCCGCCCAG
>CAZMAI010000079.1:0-3694 GCA_964564195.1 uncultured Anaerolineales bacterium
CATCCGCTACGGCGAGGGCCTCACCAGCCAGGTGATCGATGCCAATGCGCCCGTCTTGATCAATCGCACCGCGGAGGAGGCCCGGGCTGACGGCAAGGTGATCGGCACGCCGGTCCTCTCGTACCTTGGGGTGCCGATCTATGTGCGCGGGCGGCCCGCCGGCGTGCTCTCGGTGCAAAGCACCGCAGCCTCGGGCCGTTACGATGAGGACGACGCCCGGCTGCTGGGCACGATCGCCACGGCAGTAGGCGCCGCACTGAACAACGCGCGTCTCTATGCGGCTGCCCGGCAGGCCCGGGCCGCCGCCGAGCAGGCCAATAGTGCCAAGAGCGCTTTTCTCGCCAACATGAGCCACGAGTTGCGCACGCCGCTCAACGCGATCATCGGGTTCACGCGCATCGTCCGGCGCCGCGGCGAGGGGGCTTTGCCAGAGCGCCAACTTGAGAACCTGGACAAGGTGCTGTTGAGTGCCGACCATCTGCTGGAGCTGATCAACACGGTGCTCGACATCGCCAAGATCGAGGCCGGGCGCATGGATGTGCTGCCAGCCACCTTCCGCGTCGCGCCGTTGATCGAGCTGTGCGCCAATACGGCCACGGCCCTGTTGCAGCCCGGCGTCGAGCTGGCGCACGAGGTCGATCCGGCGCTGGAGACGGTCTACTCGGATCAGGACAAGATCCGGCAAATCGTGCTGAACCTGCTTAGCAACGCGGCCAAGTTCACCCACCAGGGCAGCATCCATCTCTCAGCCCGGCGCCAGGGGGAAAATCTGGTCATCGCCGTGGCGGACACGGGCATCGGCATCGGTCCGGAGGCGTTGGAGCGCATCTTTACCGAGTTCGCGCAGGCGGACTCGAGCACGACGCGCCAGTACGGCGGCACCGGCCTGGGGCTGGCCATCTCGCGCAATCTGGCGCATCTGCTGGGCGGCGAGATCACGGTACAGAGCGAGGTCGGTGCGGGCTCCACCTTTACCCTGTCGGTTCCCATGCACTATGCCAACCGCACGCTGCTGGATACGAACAGGGACGGCACGGAAGAGCAGACAGATGGTGCCGACCCTGCGGTCAGCGCCGTGCCCGCGCAGCAGCGGCATGTGCTGGTCATTGATGATGACCCGGACGCCGTCTACCTGCTGCGTGAACACCTGCCGGCTGAGGGCTACCGGCTGACGGGCGCGCAGAGCGGCTCAGAGGGCCGGCGGCTGGCTCGCGAGCTACGCCCGGACGCCATTCTGCTGGACCCGCTTTTGCCGGAGAGCGACGGGTGGCAGCTGCTGCACGACCTCAAGCAGAACGCGGATACCGCGCACATCCCCGTTATCCTGCTCACCATCCTGGATCGCCAGGCTTTGGGCTACCAACTCGGTGCCGCTGCCTACCTGGTCAAGCCGCTGCAGCCCAGCGCTGTGCTGCAGGCCCTGGAGCGCGTGCTGGGTCGCGGTCAGGGCGAGCGCAGGCGGATACTGGCGGTAGATGATGATCCCGCTGCGATCGAGCTGCTGCGCCAGATCCTGCCGGAGGAGACGTTCGAGCTGATCGCCGCGATGGACGGTTTGGAGGGCCTGGCGGCTGTGGTCACGAGCCGGCCCGAGGCCGTCATCCTGGACCTGATTATGCCGGTTCTGGACGGTTTTGGCTTTCTGGAGCGCTTGCGGGCCAATCCCGACACGGCCGATCTGCCTGTCATCGTGGTTACCGCACGCGACCTGAGCCCGGCCGATCTGAGCGGGCTCTCACAGCGCGTGGCCGCGGTGATGAGCAAGCAAGGGCTACAGGGCGAGGCGCTGATGGCCGCCATCGAGCGTGCCCTCAGTTCCCCGCCTGCGGCAGAGAGTCAGTTGGATGGAGGGCTGGCGTGAAGACCATCCTGATCGTGGAAGACAACGAACTCAACGTCGATCTCCTTTTACAGCTTCTCGAGGAAGAGTACGCGCTGGTCATTGCGACGGACGGCGTCCAGGCGGTGCGGCTGGCCATCGAGGGCGCGCCCGATCTCGTATTGATGGATATCTCCCTGCCCGTCATGGACGGGTATGAGGCCACGCGCCGGATACGTGCCGCGCGCCCCGACCTGCCGGTGATCGGGCTCTCGTCGCATGCCATGCAGGGCGACGCCAGCCAGGCCCTGGCCTGCGGATGTGTCGAGTACATGACCAAGCCGGTAGATGAGGATCTATTGCTCTCTTGCCTGCACAAATTGCTGGGATGAAACATCATGCCTGAGGCCACCATTCTGATCGTGGACGATGAGCCCTACAACCTGGACTATCTCGAGCAGGAACTGGAGGAGGCGGGCTATGCCAGCCTGCTGGCGGCCGATGGCCTGCAGGCCCTGGAGCAGGTGCGCACCGGCCAGCCCGACCTGATTCTGCTCGATATCATGATGCCGCGCATGGACGGCTTTCAGGTGCTCTCGATTCTCAAGAGCGACCCGGCCACCCGCGACATCCCCGTGATCGTGATCTCCGCCGATACCGACCTGTCCAGCGTCGTGCGAGGGATACGCCTGGGTGCCGATGACTATCTCCCCAAGCCCTTTGAGCCGGTGCTGCTGCATGCCCGCATCGCCTCGGGGCTGGAGCGCAAGCGGCTGCACGATCTCGAGACGCGCTACCGCGAGTCCATGGAGCGCGAGTTGGAGATTGCCCGGGGCATCCAGCGTTCCTTTCTGCCCGCGCACCTTCCCGAGGTACCCGGTTGGGAGGTGGCGGCCTGCTTCCACTCGGCGCGGGAGGTCGCGGGCGATTTCTACGATGCCTTCCTGCTGCCCAACGGCCATCTGGCGGTGCTGCTGGGCGATGTCTGCGGCAAGGGCGTGGGCGCCGCGCTGTTCATGACCCTCTTTCGCAGCCTGATGCGCACCACCCTCACCAGCGCCTGCTTTCGCGAGGATCTGGTCTCCTCCCTGCCCCCGGCCGAAGGCCTGAGGCAGGCGCTGGCCTTTACCAACCGGTATGTGGTCGAGACGCACGGCGACGAGGGGATCTTTTGCGTGCTCTTTGCCGGCGTGCTGGACACAGCGACGGGGCGCCTGGCCTACGCCAACTGCGGCAGCGCCCCGCCCTTTGTCATTGGTGCAGGCGCTGTGCAGCAGGAGCTGTGGCCCACGGGTCCCGTGGTGGGCATCCTGGAGGAGGCGACCTTTGCCGTGCGCGAGATCGATCTTGCCCCGGGGCAGACGGTGGTGGCCTACACCGACGGCGTTACCGACGCGCTGAACGAGGCCGGTCAGGACTTTGGCGAGGCCGCGCTGAGTGAGGCGCTCACCGCCGGGACAGGAGCGCGCGCCCTGGTGCACGCGGTCGAGGAGCAGGTCGGGGCGCACATCGCGGGCGCCAATCCCTTTGACGACATCACCCTGATCGCTGTGAGCCGGGGCTAGCCGGACCAATCCATACGTTCGCTTTATGCCTGTGAGCATGTGTGACCGGCCCCGTTGTGTATACTGGGGCCAGACTGAACATTTCTCGATTTCACTGCCTCGGCCACCGGGGAGCGACGATCGAAATCCAGAGTGGAGGTATCCGCGTCGTGCTATCTCGTTTTGCCCATCGTACTCATAGGATCTTGCTTCTCTGTGGTCTGTTATTGCTTATCGCCGGATGTGGTTCAGCGCAAGGGCCGGCTACGACCACAACGCCCGCGGCCGTCACGGCGGCTGTGCCGCGCCAGGAGGGACCCTCAACCCGGGC
>CAZMAI010000079.1:3794-10955 GCA_964564195.1 uncultured Anaerolineales bacterium
CGCCCGCGGCCGTCACGGCGGCTGTGCCGCGCCAGGAGGGACCCTCAACCCGGGCGACCGTCGCCGCCGCAGGCTCGACAAACCTCAGCGTCGGGGAAGAATTCGCGATAGAGATCCCCGCGGGGGCGGCCCCGGCCGGCGCTGAACTGGTCGTCCAGTCCGTGGACGGGGCAGAGCCCCATGCCTTTTCCGGGCTCAGCGCGCTCAGTACCTTTGACGTTACCCTTGGCGAACAGCGTGCCTTTGACCAACCGCTCGAACTGCGTTTCGGCTACGATCCTGCTTCGCTCAAGGAGGACATCGACCCCGCCGCGCAACTGACCGTGGCATACCTGGATGAGGCCAGGGGGCGCTGGGTGGAGACCGCTGCCGCGGTCGACACGGCCGCCTCGCAGGTGGTGGTCAGCACGGACCATCTCACGCTCTGGTCGCTCTTTGGCCTGGACGATGACACGGTGCACTCTTTCCATCCGAATTTCGACATCTACTTTCGTCAGAGCCTGAACGCTCCGGCGCTTTCCGCCGAGCGCAGCGGCGATGCCATATATGACTTTAGCGTGCTGGTGCGTAGCGCGCTGGTGACCGCCTTTGAGGCCTATGGCGATGCGGCCGGCGCGGGGTTCAAGGTGCCACAGAAGAACAGGGTCTATATCGACGATTGGGGCGCGGACAAGACGGCCGAGTGGGGCTGGTTCTCCAAGAACATCGAGATTCCGGTCACCTACAGCACGCTGGCTGAGTTACAGCATGATGCGGCCCACGAATTGTTCCATGCCGTGCAGAACGAGTACTACAACGTGGGCGGCATGGTCACCAATCGTTGGTGGATGGAGGCGACCGCGGACTATGCCGCGGCGGCCATCGGCACGGGAAGCGGCCTCTCCGGGCGCCTCCCGCTCAAGTTTCTGACCGTGCCCCTCAGCGCAGACGATGATGTGCACATGTACCAGGTGGCTTACTTCATCGACTATCTGTCGCGCCAGGGGGTCCCGTTCCCGGCGCTGTTCAAGGCTGTGGCAGCCTCTGACAAAGATGTGCTCCTGGCCCTGGGCGACCATCTGGCGGAGAGCGGCAGGTCGCTTCCCGCGCTGTATGACCAATTCGCCTATGACATGCTGTTCGGAGGCGGGGTGCCGCGCGAGGCTGTCTCCGGTCATCTGGCCGATGCCATGGGCCAGGCCCATGAGGAGTACACTGATCCCAGCGTTCCGGTTGCGCGGGAGATCAATGTCTCCGGCCCGTATGCGACGGCCATAGCGGCCTATACGGTCAAGACGGGCACCGATGATACCTACACCGTGGCCCTGTCCGCCATTGAGCCCACGGCGGGCGTGCTCGCGCGCTATGTCATCGGCGGGCCGCTGGGCATCGGAGACGTCCTGAATGGAGGGGTGCTGGAGCCGGGCGTGCCCGTGCCCGTCCAGATCCAGGATGGGCAGACGATCTACTTTGTCGTCACCAACAGCGCGCCGCAACCCGGGTACGTGACGGCAGTGATCGACGTGCAGCAGGGGGAAACCTCCTTTGAGCACAGCCGCACCGCCTCGATGTATAACGATGACTTTGTAGCGCAGGTGTCGTTCTCTCTGCAGAGTTCGCATCCCTTTGAGGTGGTTGAGGAGATCAGCCTTTACGGCGGTGAGATGTGGGGGCTACATATCCGCCTGCTTGCACCGGTCAGCGCGTCCAAACCGGCGACCATCGTCGCCAGAGCGGAGGTGACCGGGCTGGCCTACGCTGATCCCGACGACGGTAACGGGCGTACACCCTTTGTTCAGGAGGCCTACTGGTACGCGCCGGACAAGGTTTCTTCCAACGAGGTGACGGTCACGATCACTGGCGATGGCTATGACACGCGATTCAATTATGATGTGGTGCTGGCCTACACCAATCAGGATGGCGACGAGTACCAGGCGGGCGGCGCCACCCCGGTGATAGTGATCATCGACCACTAGAGATGCTGACCCGGTCGGGGCCGCTCCCCGGGTGAGGCGCGAGGAGGGACGTAACCATGGACCCAATCGAGAAAGCGACGCAGGCCCAGATCGCGAACCTGCAGCAGCGCTCGGGCAAGACGCTGGAGGAGTTGTTCGCGATCATCCGCGAGAGCGGCCTGAGCAAGCATGGCCAGATTCGCGACATGCTCAAGACGACGCTCGGCATGGGGCATGGCGATGCCAACACGCTCACGCACCTCTACCTGGCACAGGCCGCTGAGGCGGTCGCAGCAGGGGGCTCCGGTCAGGCCGAGGACCCACTGGATGCGATCTACACCGGGTCAAGGGCCGCGCTGCGTCCGATCCACGAGGCGCTGATGGCGCAGATCGCGCAGTTTGGTTCCTTTGATGTGGCCCCCAAAAAGGCCTACGTCAGCCTGCGGCGCCGGCGCCAGTTCGCGATGCTGGGGCCAGGCACGCGGGGGCGCTTTGAGGTGGGGCTGAACATCGCGGAACTGCAGGGCGGCGAGCGGCTGGTCGCCCAGCCTTCCGGCGGCATGTGCCAGTACAAGGTGTGGCTCACCTCGCTCGACGAGGTGGACGCCGAGCTTGTCGGCTGGTTACGCGCCGCCTACGATGCCGCCGGCTGAGCCACGATAGTGCCGCCTTTGCAGGCAAAGGCGGCATCTGTTCGTATTACCATGGGTCGCCTGGCCGGTGCCAGGGCGCCGTGCGCCCCGCCGTTCCTCACGCCACCCGGGCGCCGGGCACCACGCGCCCGGGTCGCACACTGCATCCCGGCGATCTACGCTCACTTGCACTTGCACATGCCATAGACCAGAGCATAGTCCTGGCCCTGCATCCCGCAGTAACTCTTGCAGACCGTGGCGATGCACTTTTCGTTGGCATCCATAGCCGTGTACCTGGCGCGCGTCTCGGCCTGCAACGCTTCAGACTCCTTGATCGTGCCAGTCGTCAGCGCGTTCAAGGCCGCTACTACGCTCCGCACATACTCCTCCGCTGCCGCCAGCGAACAGGTGGCAGCCTGATCGTCCAGGTCCCACAGGTCGGGATCGCACATGGCATACATGATGTCCGAATCGCATGCGGGGCACCCGTCATCGCACATGCCGTCGTACTCCTGGCCGGCGCAGAGCGCATCGGAGCAGGCCATCTCGGCGCTGGAACAGGTGTTGTACAGCAGCCGTCCCAGCTCCCGGGTGGCGTTGAGGCCGGCGGCCTCAGGTTCCTGCGGGACGGCGGTGTTCGTGGCGGTTGGCTCCGGCGGGGGGCCGGTTGGGGTCGGTTCCTGCCCCGGCAGCGCGCGTCCGGCCTGGCCTGCGAGCCAGCCCATCAGCGCGTCGATATCCTTGAACGGCGCGTCCTCAGACCGGCCCCGCGTCAGGCCGTAGGTGCCCGCCAGTGCCATAGCGCGCTGGCGCACAAGCTGCTCGTACTCCTCATCCGTCCACTGATCGCGGTTCAGCTGGAGGTAGCGCACCGTGCGCAAGGCCATGGCCTGCAGCAGCGGCTCGGCATTGTTCCAGGAGGACAGCTCCCGGCCTGCCAGGTGCCCCATCATCTGGCGCATCAGGTCGCTCTTGGCTTGCCAGTTCACGCTCAGATCCTCGCCGCCATAGGCTTGAGCGAGTGACGCGGCATTCCACTCCCACTCCAGCAGGTTGCCGACGGCATCGCCCGCGTTCTTGCCCAGAGCGCCGCCCACGTACTTGCCGCCAAAGCTGGCCGTGATCTGCTGCAGCACCTGGCCCATACCGAACTTTGCCAGATCCTCGTCGCGGGCGTTACGGATGCGATCGGCCAGCGCCTGGGCCTGGGGTCTGAACTGGCTGAGCAACTCGCGCTCCAGGGAGGCCCGGTACTCTGAGATGCCCTGGCCCGCATAGATGCGGTGGGCGCGCGCCCGCTCGTCGATCGAGTCGCTCCACTGGTCTACCATCTGTTCGATGTCATCGGCCAGGCGCGTTCTGGCGTACGTCTCCCAGCTCACGTTGCCCACATCGACGCCGGTCGAGATGGCGTTGATGATCACCAGCGCAGTGATCAGGCCGCTGACGAGCTCGTAATAGTCGGGGCGGGCGCGCAGCGCCCCCAGCAGGAGCCACTGGCGGAGCTTGAGACGGCAGGCTTGCCAGCGGGCGATCAGGCGATCCATCATTCTGCGCCTCCTTGCAGGGCGGGAGCATGTACCAGCACCAGCGCCCCCTCATAGTAGCCCGTGATCACCTCGCCATCGGTGTACATGCGCAGGGGCATGCCATAGAGCGTCTCGTCGCCGAGCAGGTGCCATGCCCTGTCGGGGTAGCGCGCGTGCAACTCCTCGGGAGGCTCGCCCAGCGCGAACTGGTCCGGGCGCCACCGGTTTGGCTCCGCGGAGGGGGGCAGCGCCTCCGCCTCCTCCCAGGTGGCGTAGATGCCATCCTCAAAGAGGAAGGACATCCCCGCGTCGTGGTAACTCCAGGTCTCGTGGCGCACCCAATCGTTCTCGCCCGCCTCAAACTGCACCAGCGCAAAGGACTGGGGCAGGCCCGCATCCAGGATCAGGGTCATCTGTTCGTCCGAGTAGGGCTCCGGCCCATCAAAGGGCGCGTACACTTTCAGGTTATCGAAAGCGGCGGCGTGGCCGGCGCTCCCCTCTGGCGCGGCGCAATACAGCCCCGGCCGCCCAACCCATCCTTCGGCGTTGTCGACCGTGGCGAGGCGCACCCCGTTGGCGTATAGCGTGATGCGGCCGTTGGCGATCGCGACCCCAAGGCGGTTGGGGATCAGGCCGCGGTTGATGCCCGCGTGGGCCGTCCGGGGGATCAGCTCAAGCGACGCGCTGTCACTCTGCTGCAGGAGCCGGTAGCCCCCGGCCAGATCCACGTCAAAGACATAGCGGCCCGCGTCGCTCTGCAGGAACACGACGCCCTGGAGCCCGGGCTGCTCGTCGAGGGGGATGACGTCGACCGTCAGCACATAGGCGCTGCTGGCGACATCGCCAAAGCTGCGCCAGTAGGCCGCGCCGGGCTGGAGGATCTGGATGATGTACTGGCCATCGCTCAGGTACGCGCTGCGCCGGTCCGTGGACTCCGCCGGCCAGCGCCCGAGATCGGTGCTGAAATCGTCCTCCAGGATGACTCTGGGGTCCGTTGCCGGCGGTCTGCTATCCTTCGCCAGGGGGGCGGGCGTCGCCACGACCTCGGCGGGTATGCCGGCCCCCGGATTGGCCTCTATGATTGCAGGTGTGCTCACCGGCGGTGAGGACACCGCTGGCGTATTAGTCGCGCCCGGCACGCTGGCTTCCCAGGGGAGCGAGCGCACCTCTTTCCAGAGCAGCACCGCGATGAGAAGCACGGCTGCCAGAAGGATGGCGGCGACGATCAGGGCGATTCGGCAGCCCCGGCGGCCGCGCGCGGGCCTTTTGCCTGACTGGGGCGACGGGGCGCTGCGCCGGCGGGAGCCCTGCCGCGGTGCGATAGCAGGCCGTGCATGCGCCTCCGCCGGCATGGCCGGCAGGACGTCCATTCCGGCGGCTGCGACCGGTACCTCAGGCGGGGGCGGAGCAAGCACCAGCGGGGGACGGGCGGGAACCCAGGTGGCCCCGTTGTAGTAGAGCCATCCCCCGCCGACGTCGGGGGTCCAATAGCCTCCCTGGCCGTCGGGGACAGCCAGCGGGGCGCGGGACTGCTCAAAGGCGGCCGCGTCGAGCGCTCCAGCGCGATACTGTGCAAGCAACCTCTCAAAGAGGCGGCGCGCCTCCATCAGCTTGCTGGCCAGATCTCTGTCACCGGGCTGGCCAGCGGCGGGGGTGTGGGCCGTCATAGCACCTCATTTCTGGATGCGAGCGAAACACGCGGATAACATACCGGCCTCATTATATGTTGTCAAGGGATCCTGTTAGCCTGTTTACAGTTCTCGTCCGAGCGCACAGCGACGGACAAGACCTGGACCCGGTCGGGCCGCCTCGCAACCACGGAGCAGTTCTGGCGCGTTGCCGTCTCATGGAATTCGTGCGCGAGCGGTTTTTTTTGCGCTCCCGCAATCAGGATCGGCTATACTGATGCTAGAGCAAGGCGAACACTGAAAGGAGCGGGCGATGAGGCGATGGTATGTTGCGGTAGTGCTGGTGCTGCTGGCCCTGTTGCTTGTCTCTTGCGAAGGGGGCTATGTGACGACCGGCACGAGCACGCGGGCCGGCCGTCAGGGTGGCGGGGGCTTTGTGATCGTGACAGCGCGCAGCGCCAACGGGACCACGGTCAAGGACCTGGCCGATGATGACGAGTCTCTGGAGAATGCCCTGCCCGCGGGGGTCCTCGTCGAGGTCGAGGCGGATCTAAAGGTGGGCGCCGGCAGCTTCAAGATCGAGTTCCTGGGCGAGGATGACGCCGTCACAGCCACGCTGGAGGCCCGCGAGGGCGAGTCGCTGACCGGCCGGGGACAGATGGTCACCGACGTCTTTGGCGATGCCCGCTACCGGGTGACGGCGGTCGAGGCCAAGGACGTCGAGTACGCGATCTATTACGTGATCCAGTAGCTACAGCCCGCGGTCGCGCCAGCAGGCTGCGGCGCTGGACAGCCGGCATCGGAACCGGCCCGTAATGAGAGACGGCCAGCAAAGGGAGAACCCCCCTCGCTGGCCGTCTGCGATAGTTCGCCAGAGACGCTACTTGGTTACCGTTACACTGGTGACACCAGGTACGTACGTGTAGCCCGCCAGCGCCACGTTGGACACGGTAAAGCCGATCGACGTGGTCTTGGTGCGTACGTTGACGGATACTGAGCATCTACCAGTGCTGTCCGTCGTGCACGAGGCCGAGCTTCCTCCGGTCCAGGCGCCGCTGACCACTGCGCCCGCCAGGGCCGGATCCACGGTCGCGGTCACAGTGGCCCGCCAAAAGTTCTTGTTGACTGTGGAGGCAACCCCGGTCAAGCTAGACACCGTGATCGTGTCGCCCGGGTCCGGCGTCTCGGTTGGCGTGATCGTGGGATCCGTGGTTGGTGTCGCCGTCGGCGTGCTGGTGGGCTCAGGTGTCGGCGTAGGGTTCACCCCACCACCGAGATAATCCAGCGCCGCCTTGGCCTGTACCAACCCGTAGCCGTAGTAATTGTCCTTTCCTGCGGTGCCGAGGTCCTGCGCGGTCGCCGTCAGGGCGTTGCGGATCTGGACGTTGGTCCAGGCCGGGTTGGCGCTCCACACCAGCGCCGCCACCGCGGAGACGTG
>CAZMAI010000080.1:0-10866 GCA_964564195.1 uncultured Anaerolineales bacterium
CTGCGCCTCAAGGGCGCGGAGCGCATCGCCCTCGTCACCGATGCCATGTCCGGCACGGGCATGCCCGATGGCGCCTACATGCTGGGCGGGTTGCCGGTGACGGTGACGGGGGGTGTGGCGCGCGGGGCAAACGGGGCGCTGGCGGGCAGCACGCTGACCCTGGAGCGCGCCGTGGCCAACATGATGCAGGCCACGGGCCAGTCACTGGAGGCCATTCTGCCCATGGCGTCGCGGGTGCCCGCCCGGATGCTGCGGCTGCCGAAGGGCGATATCGCGGTGGGCCTCGATGCCGATCTGATCGTGCTGGATGGGGGCGGCGAGGTCGATATGACCGTCGTGGGCGGCGAGGTGGTGTGGCGTCGCTGACCCGGTTCGGAATGTAAAAACAGGCCGCGGATCATCATCGTGATCTGCGGCCTGTTCTATAGCGCAAGACTAGACCTGATCGTCCTCTGAGCTTTCGGCTATTTCCGCCGGCTCTGTCTCTTTAGCCGGCTCCTCCACAGGCGGTACCCAGGGCGTGCCTTCCTGGTAGATCATCGATGGGCGGGCCATGCGGTGCCGCAAATACATCAACGCCCCGAAAAAGACGAACAATACCACGGAGACGATCTGGGCGGTGGGAATGCCGCCGATCTTCCAGGCGTCGGGCCGGAAGTAGCCCTCGATGAAAAAGCGGATCACGGCATAAATCATGCCATACAGGAAAAAGACATCGCCATACAGCCGCCCTGACTTCCACCGCCTGGCCAGGTACAGCAGCACGAGGCCGCCGATCAGGTTGAGGATCGACTCGTAAAGGAAAGTCGGGTGAAACGTCTGGAATTGCTCATAGCCCGGCAGCCGGTGGGCGGGGTCAATGGTGATTGCCCAGGGCAGGTCGCTGGGCGGGCCGTACAGTTCCTGGTTGAAAAAGTTGCCCCAGCGTCCGATCGCCTGAGCGATCAGCAGGCCCGGCGCGACATAGTCCATCCATTCGAGAAAGCGCAGGCGCTTGATCCTGGCAAAGATATAGAGCCCCAGCGCGCCTCCGGCGACGGCGCCAAAGATGCCAAAGCCCGACATCTGCAGGCCAAACATCTCGCCCGGATGCGCCGAGTAGTACTCCCAGCTGGAGATGATGTGATAGATGCGAGCGCCAATGATCCCGGAAAAGAGCGCCACGATCAGGATATTCCAGGCGATCTCGGGGTCATGGCCATTGCGCGAGGACAACTTGCTGACGAAATAGGCCGCCAGCATGGCGCCTCCCACGATCAGCACGCCGTACCAGTAGATCGTGATTGGGCCGAGGCGAAGGAATACGGGGTCAGGTTGCATGCTTACCTCCCGTGTCGACGTGATTTCACTTTTTCATTATAGCGCATTACCGCAGGACTCCAAGGCTCTGCGAATTCAACCTGCCTGTGTCTCGTGAGTCGGGGTGAGCGGCGCCGGCGGTTGTCCTGCATTCTGGATGATATCCCGTAACCGGAGCAACTGCTCAGATAGCCTGTCTGGGACACGATAGTACTCGAGCGAGATGGCCAGGGGACGGCAGCGGGCCAGCGTCCAGGCCAGCAGGGCATAATCCACCTCTGTCATGGTTTCGTGCACATCCACCAGCCAGTCCTCGCCAAACGCGAGCTCTGAAGCCACAGTGCGGGCATTGTCCTGCAACAACCTCTGCTGTTCGGCGGGCAGGGTGCTGACCGCCCGGGGGCCACTGAGATGGATCTCCCGGACGCGCTCCAGAGGCAGCGCCTCCAGGTACGCTTCGGGCGTCATGCCGAGTAGGCTGGCCGTCACGCGGGCATGGGCCAGGTCGAGCAAGAGGTCACATCCGGTGAGATCCAGCACATCGCGGATAAAGGCAGGCCGTGTGATGTGCCTGTGGACGACGTTGGGGTACAGCGGCACATTCTCCAGCAAGAGTGGGACTGGCAGCGCGGCCCGCAGCGCGCCGGCGTTGCGCACGATGTTGGCCCGGGCCACATCACGCTCTAGCCCCAGGGAGAGCGCCTGCACCTGCAGCGACTCATCGAGCGTGATCTCGGCCACGCCAAAGCCCAGGTGCTCCGAGGTCCACGGCGTGCCCGTGAGACGTACCAGATCCTGTAACCGGGCGACCAGGTCTCCGGGGAGGGGCACGTGCCCGCTCAGGGTGTCATCCAGGTGCAGCATGAGCGGATAGGTACGCGATAGCGCGCGAATTGCCTCGATGCCCATGAACGGTCCGACCTTCATATAGTCGACCGGGGGCTCTTTGCCGGTAGCCAGGAGGGCCGTCATGGCCTCGGTGCCGTTGGCGCCCAGCAGCGGCCGGGAAAGCGTGGTCAGGTCGGGCCACGGGATAGGATGGTACATTGCATCGCTCCCCTCTGTTTTCGCTGAACGAGTGTAGGCCCCGGCTATTGGGGCGTCAACGCGGGGGGCAGGTGAGGTGAAAAAACAAGAGCCGGATCGTGAGATCCGGCCCGCCATGGGTGGTCGACCCTTGAGCTACATGCCCAGCCCGCCGTCTACGCCCAGCACCTGTCCCGTGATGTAGCCGGCACTCGGAGAGGCGAGAAAGGCCACGGCAGCGGCGATATCCTCGGGGCTGCCCAGCCGGCCCAGCGGGATCTGTTCCGTTGCCTGCTGTATGAGTTCGGGCGCCAGGACGCGGGTCATCTCTGTGTCCACAAAGCCAGGGGCGACGGCATTCACCGTGATATTGCGCGAGGCCAACTCGCGGGCCACAGCCTTGGTCAGGCCGATGAGTCCTGCCTTGGCAGCCGCGTAATTGGCCTGGCCGGGGTTGCCGCGAACTCCACTGATCGAACTGATCTGGATGATCCTGCCCGAGCGACGGCGCAGCATGATGCGTTGCACCGCCTTGATGCAGTGGAAGGCGCCCTTCAGGTTGGTGTCTAGCACGGCATCCCAGTCCTCTTCCGACATGCGCATCAGCAAGGCGTCGCGGGCGATGCCGGCGTTGTTGACAAGGATGTCCACTGTGCCGTAGGCCGCCACTGCGGCATCGACGAGCGCCTTGGCCCCCTCCGCCAGGCTGACGTCGGCCTGCACAGCCAGGGCCTCACCACCGGCGTCGCTGATTTTTCGCACTACGTCGTCAGCCGCCTGGTTGTTACTCTGGTAGTTGACCACCACCCGGCAGCCATCCTCCGCGAGCTTGAGTGCGATGGCCCGTCCGATGCCTCGCGAGCCTCCCGTGACGATGGCGACCCGCGGTACGTCCGCACTCATGCGGGTACCTCCTGGCGAGTCGCGATCCACGTGTCGATGCTTTCGGCATCGGAGAGCGCGGTCACCTGAATGCCCTGCTCGATGCGGCGGATGAGCCCCGTCAGCACCGCCTTCGGGCCAACCTCCAGGACGGCACTCACGCCCGTCTCGGCCATGGCGCGCACAGACTCGACCCAGCGCACGGGAGAGACGAGTTGGCGCAGCAGCGTTTCGCGTATGTCCTGCGGGTCAGTCTGCGGTCGGGCAGTCACGTTACTGATGATCGGGATGCGTGCCGGCTGGAGCGGCGTCTCGGCCAGCGCGCGGCTAAAGGATTCCGCTGCGCCGCCCATGAGCGGTGTGTGGCAGGCAACACTGACGGCCAGCGGCACAACCCGTTTGGCCTTACATGCGGTCGCCATCTCCTGCACGGCGGCCAGGCCGGTGTGGGATCCGGCCACAACGACCTGCCCTGGCGAGTTATAGTTGGCGACCCAGACCTGATGGTTGCGGGCCTGTGCCTCGCTGATGAGGCCATGGACGATCTCGTCGTTCAGGCCCAGGATAGCCGACATGCCCCCCGGCGCGCTGGCCCCGGCCTCGGCCATGGCCTCGCCTCGGCGCTGCACCAGACGGATGCCGTCCTCAAAGGCGAGCACGCCCGCAGCCGTCAGCGCCGCGAACTCACCCAGACTGTGACCGGCGACACAGGCCAGCGCATCGGCCTGCGGGCCCAGTCTCGAGAGCAGGTACTCCCACAGCGTGACCGTGGCGATATAGATGGCCGGCTGCGTGTTGGCGGTCTGGTCCAGCACGTCGCCGGGCCCCTGGTGGCACACGGCTGACAAGGGATAACCCAGCAGATCGTCGGCCTGGGCAAAGCGCTGTTGCGCCTCCGGGACAAGGGAGCATAGCGCAGCGGACATGCCCACGAACTGGCAGCCCTGGCCCGGAAAGACGACCGCCAGGCCGCTCACGCTTGAACCTCCCGCGTCGACACGCACTGCGGCAGGCGGGCGATCACAGACTCAGCCTCGTCAGTGATCCTGCGGATGAGTTCCGCGGCGGGCAGCACATCGTGGACCAGACCAGAGATCTGGCCGGCCATTACGCTGCCGTTCTGCACGTCACCCTTCATGGCCGCGAGTTGCAGGCGCCCGGTGCCAAACTCGATCACCTGAGACTCGTCGACGCCTGCTTTTTCCATGGACTCGAACTCGCGTGACATGGGGTTCCGAAGGCAGCGCACCGGGTGGCCGATGGTCATGCCGGTGACCAGCGTCGAGCGCTCGTTGGCCCTGACGATGCTGTCTTTATAGTTTGCGTGGGCGATGCATTCCTCGGTGCAGACAAAGCGCGTCCCCATCTGCACGCCCGCGGCGCCCAGCGCCAGGGCGGCCACCAGGCCGCGTCCGTCACCGATGCCGCCCGCGGCGATCACGGGGATCGAGACCGCGTCGGCCACCTGTGGCACCAGGCTCATCGTGGTTACGGTGCCAATGTGTCCGCCCGACTCTTCTCCCTCGGCGATCACCGCATCCACGCCCAGCCGCTCCAGGCGGCGGGCCAGCGCAACGGATGCCACCACGGGGATCACGATCACGCCCGCAGCCTTGAGCGCCTCGACGTAGGGTGTCGGGTTTCCGGCGCCTGTGGTGAGCACGGGCACCTGCTCCTCGATCACGAGGTCGATGACCTGATCGGCCACAGGGCTAAAGAGCGGGATGTTTACCCCAAAGGGCCGCTCCGTGTGTGCCTTTGCCTGGCGTATCTGCTCGCGAACCCAGTCCACCGGCGCATTGCCCGCACCGATGATGCCCAGGGCGCCTCCTTCGGACACTGCTGCGGCCAGCTGCCAGGTGGCCACCCAGGCCATGCCTCCCTGGATAATGGGATAGTCGATGTCGATCAGATCGGTAAGCGCGGTCCTGATCATGCCTTGCCTCCTGACGTGCGCGAATATCTTACTTACTAACACCGGGGGGTGACAGTGGTTGCGCCAGTCGCGAGGCTCGCAATGATGTGCAACTCTCGTGCGCTCCACGGGTTTACACTTGCAGATTGCTGCGCATCCGCGATTGCGCCAAAGGATAGGGGGTAGTGTGAGAAGGGTCGTCATCACTGGAATGGGAACCGTGTCGCCTCTGGGTAACGATGTCACCAGCACCTGGGAAGGCGTGGTCGCCGGCAAATCGGGCGTGGGGCAGATCACCTATTTTGACACCGCGGAGTATCGCACGACGATCGGGGCGCAGGTCTGGGATTTCAAGCCGGATGAGCACTTTCCCTCGCGTGACATTCGGCGCATGGATCGCTTTGCGCAATACGCGCTCGTCGCCGCCCGTGAGGCGCTGAGCGATGCCGGCCTTACGGACGAGGTCTTTGCCCAGGGGCTGGGCGAACGCACGGCGGTTATCATCGGCTCGGGTATCGGCGGCATGGCGACGGTGACCGAGCAACTGCGGATGCTGGATCAGAGAGGACCGAGCAAAGTAAGCCCGTTCTTTATCCCTATGATCCTGCCGGAGAGCGCCGCCAGCATGGTGGCCATCGAACACGGCCTCAAGGGCCCAAACATGGCGGTGACCTCGGCCTGCGCTACAGGCGCAAACGCCATCGGCGAGACGGCGCGCATGATTCATGAGGGTCGCGCCGATGTGGGCCTGGCCGGCGGATCCGAGGCGGCGATTATCGAGGTATCCGTGGCGGGTTTCTGCTCGCTTCGAGCGCTCTCGACGCGCAACGACGATCCGGAACATGCGTCGCGCCCCTTTGATCGTGACCGCGACGGTTTCGTCATCGGTGAGGGGGCCGGAATCCTGGTGCTCGAGGCGCTGGATCACGCCCTGGCCCGTGGTGCCACGATCCATGCCGAACTGCTGGGATACGGCAGCAACGATGACGCCTATCACATCACCGCACCTGATCCGGATGCCGCGGGCGCCAGTGCCTGCATGCAACTGGCGCTGGACTCGGCGGGGCTTGCGCCGGAGCAGATTGACTATGTCAACGCCCATGGCACCAGCACCCTGCTCAACGATCTTGCCGAGACACAGGCTATCAAGCAGGTCTTTGGCGACCATGCCTACCGGCTCCCCGTCAGTTCGACCAAGTCGGTCACAGGCCACCTGCTGGGTGCAGCGGGGGCGCTGGAGGCCATCCTGACGACCCGCGCCCTCGAGACGGGCGTTCTCCCCCCCACGATGAACCTCGAGCACACGGACCCAGAGTGCGATCTGGACTATGTCCCCAACCAGGCGCGGGCTGTGCCCATCCTGCGGGCGCTGTCCAATTCCTTCGGTTTCGGTGGCCACAATGTCAGCCTGATCCTGGGCAAGTTCGGTAATGTCTGAGGTCCAGCGCCGCGCAGAGATCGTTGGGTGGGGCATGTACGCCCCGGAGAGAGTCGTCACCAACGATGATCTGGCCCAGGTGATGGACACGTCCGACGAGTGGATACGCACGCGGACGGGTATCGAGCGCCGGCACATGGCGGTGGGTGAGGCGACGGCCGCGATGGCGATCGAGGCGGCGCGCGAGGCGCTGCGCGTAGCCGACGCGGATCCTTACGATCTCGGGCTGGTGCTGGTGGCCACCATGACACCGGACTATCCCACGCCCTCGACGGCTTGCCTGGTGCAGAATGCGCTGGGCGCCATCCATGCCGGAGCCCTGGATCTGAACGCGGGCTGCTCTGGCTTCTGCTATGCCCTGTCGGTCGCCAATGCGGCAATTCTCTCCGGCGAGCAGGAGATGGTGCTGGTGATCGGCGCCGAAACCATGAGCAGCATGGTGGATATGGACGACCGGTCCACGGCCGTGTTATTCGGGGATGGTGCCGGCGCGCTGCTTCTGCGCGCGACGGAGGGCAACGCTGGCATTCTCTCCACCTGGCTCGGGGCTGATGGCTCGGGCGGCGATATGCTCATGGTACCGGCGGGCGGGAGCGCCCTGCCGGCCTCAGCGGAGACCGTGGCCGAACGGCAGCACTATCTCACCATGGATGGCAACCAGGTGTTCCGTTTCGCGACCAGGATCGTGCCTCGAGCTATCGAGCAGGTCGTCTCACGGGCGGGTTTGGAGATGGACGCCGTGGACTGGGTCATCCCGCACCAGGCCAATACGCGCATCGTCGAGGCTTCTGCCAAGCGACTGCATATGGAGATGTCGCGGTTTTATCTTAATCTGCAAGAGTATGGCAATACGTCCGCGGCTTCCATCCCCATCGCTCTGTGCGAGGCCGTGCAAAACGGGAGTGTCCAACCCGGCCAGCATCTCGTGCTGGTCGGTTTTGGCGCTGGCCTGACGTGGGCGTCCG
This sequence comes from uncultured Anaerolineales bacterium, assembly GCA_964564195.1. GTDB lineage: Bacteria > Chloroflexota > Anaerolineae > UBA1429 > UBA1429 > JAAYED01. The sequence continues at coordinate 7,526 of CAZMAI010000080.1, forward strand.
TTCTGTTGCGGTGGGGGCCCTCCGTTGAGGAGGCGCGGCCTATCTTCTACCGGCGTTTGTGGCGCTGGCTGCTCTACCGCTGGGCGGCGGTACACAGGCCGCTGCGGCGGCTCTCGAGCGGCGCGTGGGGCCGCGTTCGGCGCACGCTCGCACGCCGAACTCTCAACGACCGGCCCTAGGGCATTCTGGCCCGCTGGCCGCGCCAGTTCCCGTCTCTCGCGTCCAGCATGGCCCGGCTGCTCGGCGACAGCATATAGCACTGGCCCGTCTCACTCTGGCGGGCCGGCCTCCCCTCCTTACATGGATGATTCTCATTCGTATGCCTCTTCCCGCCAGCCAAACTTTTCATTCTCCCTGGCCGTCTATACAGTGTGATGCGCATTCACAAGAGTTTCTCGAGGTGTAACGGCTTTGGCAAACGACGTGTTCTACGAGCAATTGACCGAGTATCTGCAGCGTAACCAGGATCGGCTATACCGTTTGGCATACAGCTATGTTTTCGATGAGCAGGATGCCCTCGATATTGTACAGAGCGCTATCGTCAAGGCGCTGCGGGCCAGGCCGTTGCGCCAGCCGCGCTATCTGCGCACCTGGATGTACCGGATTCTGGTAAACACGGCGTTGGACTGGCTGCGGTCCCGCAAGCGACTGGTCTCTGCCAGCGATGAATACCTCGAGGGCCTGAGCGCTGCGGCTGACAATCCAGGGGACCCTGATCTGCGGACTGCGCTGGCACAGCTGCCTGCCGCGTACCGGACCATCCTTGTTCTGCGCTTTTTTGAAGAGCTCCAACTCTCAGAGATCGCGCAGATCACCGGGCTGAACGTGAACACCGTCAAAACAAGGCTCTATCGCGCGCTCCAGTTGATGCGCGTGGAGATGGAGGTCGAGGAGAATGAGTGATCGTATTGAGAATCTTAAAAGAGAATATGAGCGCACGCCGGTCCCGCGCGAGTTGAGCGCCCGGGTGCAGGCATTGTGCGACGTGCGCCGTCCGCGGCCCGCGGCGTGGCGCTGGGCGCTGGCGACGGCGGTGGCGGCGCTGGCCGTATTCATCATCGGTGTGAATGCCCTGCCTGCGCAGGCGGCGGCGCTGGAAGATGTGCCCGTGCTGGGGTCTCTGGTGCGCGTGTTCACCTTTATCGAGTACCGCTCCGACGCGGGCGCCGGCGCGCGAATCCGCATCGCCAGGGTAGAGGGGCTGAACAACCAGGCACTGGAGGATGCCATCAATGCCGAACTGCGCGCCAGCGGAGAGGCGTTTCTTGCCGAGTATGAGGCCGACGTCGCCGCACTGGAGACCGAGTTGGGCACTGAGGCTGTGCGCATGGGTGTCGAGACCTTTTATGAGGTGATGGCGTCCAATGACGAGGTGTTCTCCCTGCGGGTAGAGTATTTCTGGGTGGCCGGCGGATCCGCCGTGAGCTTTGATTTCTACACAGTCAACCAGCGGACTGGAGAGATGATCACCCTCGAGTCGCTATTCCGCCCGGAGAGCGGCTATCTCGCCACCATCAACGCATACCTGATCGAGCAGATGGCGGCCGAGAACGCGGCGGCAGGACACCCCCTCTATTGGATCGACGAAGATGATCCGTACACGGAACCCTTTATAGGGATCGACGCCGACCACAACTTTTACATCAACGCCGAGAGCAAGCTGGTGATCGCCTTTGATGAGTACGAGGTGGCACCCGGGGCGATGGGTACGCCCCAGTTTGAGATCCCCACCGACTTGATCGCCGGGATGCTGGCCGACGACGCGCCAGTTCACTAGGACGCCGTGGCTCTACACCATGAAGCGGACCTGCACGAGTGATGCCGTGCAGGTCCGCCTATTTCATCGGTCTTCAGCCGCGCATCACCGCGGCTGACTGCCGTTGCCCTTGGTGCTCATGATACCGCTGGCGGCTCGGGCCGGCCTTTGATCAGAAGGCTCCAGGCGCCCTCCTGGACGACCTCGTCGCGCTGGTTGCGCACCGCGATGTCCAGGATGACCATGCCGCCGCCCAGGCTGCGCATGGCGCGCACCCGGCTCACCTGTGCCGCGACGTGGATTGTGTCCCCAATGAGGATCGGCTTTTTGAACTTCCACTCCAGCCCGGTAAAAGCCATCACCGTGCCCTCGATAAAGCCGGCCTGCGCCGCAAGCCCGGAGGCTACCGAGAGCCCCAGCAGGCCATGGGCGATCCGCTGGCCAAAGATCGTGGACCGGCCGAACTCGGCATCCACGTGCAGCGCGTTATAGTCGCCGGAGAGCCCCGCGAACTGTACTACGTCGGCCTCGGTGACGGTCCGCGCCGGCGTGCTCATCTCCTGTCCGACAGCATACTCCTCAAAGTACATCCCACGCGGTTGATAGGGCATCCCGGCCTCCTCTGCTTTACGTGCCTTTGTACTGGCAAACACCACTCCTCGCAGGCAGTTGCGATAGCCGCAGCCAATCCTGTACCTGCAGCGTTTCGTGACTCTACAGGTCTCCTGGGTAATGCTATAATGCCGGCTTATGAAGACAATCCGGTCGAGAGGTGAGCGAGAGCCGTGCTCTGGCTGCAGATTCTTGCTTAAAGGACTGCTTGTGGTCGTTGGGATCGCGATGGCGGGTATCGCCCTGGTGGTGCTGTTGCGCTGGTGGACCAATTACCGGTTTGGCCGGGATGCCTACACCATCGATACCGCTCCTGAGCGTCCGGTGGCCATCGTGTTTGGTGCAGGCGTCTGGCCCGGGGGTCAGCTCAGCCCGGTGCTCGAGGACCGCGTGTACACCGCCGTGCAACTCTACCAGGCGGGACGCGTCCAAAAACTGCTGATGACCGGCGATAACCGCACGGTGGACTATAACGAGCCGGCCCACATGCGCGCGTATGCCCTGGAGCTTGGGGTGCCCGATGAGGACATTGTCCTGGACTATGCCGGGCGGCGCACCTATGACAGCATCTATCGTGCCCGCCACATCTTTCGGGTGGATGCCGCGATACTCGTCACCCAGGCCTATCATCTGGACAGGGCCCTGTTTACGGCTCACGGGTTGGGGCTGGATGTGGTAGGCGTCAGCGCGGACCGGCGCGACTATCTCAATATCACCAGGTACTGGTGGCGGGAGGTGTTGGCTACCGCCCTGGCCGCCGTGGAGGTCCATATCACACACCCCGTGCCCGTGTTGGGAGAGGAACTGCCCATCTTTGGCTAATGCTCCAGCCGCGCCGGGTGGTGCTAAAAGGCGTACTCGAACATCTTGAGATAGCTCTCGTAGCGCAGTGCATCGATCTCGCCTCGCTCCACGGCCTGTTGTACCGCGCAATCCGGCTCATGCGTGTGGGTGCACGGCTGAAAACGGCAGT
>CAZMAI010000081.1:0-5158 GCA_964564195.1 uncultured Anaerolineales bacterium
CAGCGATCGAGGCGCTGGCGCCACAGGTTGAGGCACAGATGGGCGATCTGGACATTCTCATCAACAACGCGGGCATTGTGGCCTACGCCCAGGGCATCGCCGGTTACACGCTCGAGCAGTGGGACCGCGTGCTGGATGTGAACTTGAGGGGCACGGTCTGGATGTGCCGGGCCTTTGTCGGGGGCATGAAGCGCCGGCGGGACGGTCACATCGTCAACTTTTCCTCGCTCGCGGCCCGTGTGGGCGGCATCGAGGCGGGCATGCACTATGCCGCCTCCAAGGCCGGGCTGATCGGCGTGACGCGGACCCTGGCTAAAGAGTGCGGGCCGTACGGTATCACGGTCAATGCGATCGCACCGGGCATCATCGGCAGCGATACAGTGCTCGGCCTGCTCAGCGATGAGAAACAGCAGGCGCTTGCCGGCCAGGCGCTGCTCAGGCGACTGGGCACACCCCAGGATGTCGCCAATGTGGTGCTCTTCCTGTCGTCGCCGCTCTCTTCCTACATCACGGGCGCTGTGATTGACATCAACGGTGGGATGTACCTGGGCTGAGCGCAATGGCCGGCTAACGCCCATTACGCAAGGAAAGACACAAAGAGGGCGGGCTGCCAGCAGCCCGCCCTCTCCCGTAAGCACAAATGGTCAGCGCAGGTCCAACTCCTCGCGTGACGTGATGACGTCGTCGTTCAGTTCCTGGCCCAGGCCCGGCGCCGTGGGCAGGGCGATGTAGCCGTCCACCGGCTCGATCTTCCAGGTGAGCAGCGCCTGCGACAAGATGCCATGCTGGATGAGCCACTCCTGGATCGGGCAGGTCATCAGGGCCTGCGAGGCGATCAGGTGCAGCGACGCGAAACCGCCGTGGTGCGGCACCATGGTGATGCCATAGGCGGAGGCCAGTGCCGCGATCTTGGCCATCTCGGTGATGCCCCCGGCCCAGGTGGGGTCGGGCTGCAGCACATCGACGGCGCCCGCATCGAGCAGCGCCTTGATGCCCCAGCGCGTGTACTCGTGCTCGCCGCCTGCAATCGCCACGCCCCGCGCCTCGCGCCGGATCTCGGCGTACTGCGGGATCATGTCCGGCATGACCGGCTCTTCGATCCACCAGGGACGGTACTCGCGCACCAGGTCGACCATCTGTAGCGTGTAGGGCACGGTCCAGCTGTTCCAGGCGTCGAACATGATCTCGACATCCGGACCGACGGACTCGCGCACTGTGCGCACGAGCTCGATGTTCTTGCGGATGCCCTCCGTGCCCTCGGTGGGGTCATGGCGGAAGAACCACTTGGTGGCCTTGTAGCCCTGCGCCACCACCTCCTCGCAGCGCTTGCGGATCAGCTCCGGCTCCAGCGAGTGGCCCAGCATCGAGGCATAGGCCTGGTTGCGGTCGCGCGTGGGCCCGCCCAGGATCTCGTAGACAGGCGCGCCCAGCAGCTTGCCTTTCAAGTCCCACAGCGCCAGGTCCACTGCGCTGATGGCCATCATAGTGTCACCCTTGCGGCCGTGGATGGCGTTGCGATACATCTTGTCCCACAGGCGCTCGATGGCGTGCGGATTCTCGCCCACCAGGATGTTCGCCAGTTGGCCGGCGATGATGCGCACCAGCGGCTCGTTCACCGGCCCCCACATCCCACTGACACCAGCATCGGTATCGATGAACAAAAAGATCTGTGAGAGCTGGTAAGGCGGTCCGCTGTGCACGCCGGCATAGGCAGGCAGCGACGCGCCTATCGCGCGAAACTCGGGGTAGATGTCCACGGGGCGCACGAGGCGCTCCTCGAACATTGGCCCATCGTAATCAAAGGTGCCCTTGACACGGACAAAGCGCACGCCAGTGATCTTCATCGATCCACCTCCTCGTTGCGAGCGTCAGCTGAGCCCCATGGCGTTCAGGTTGCGATAGCTGATGGCCAGGGACTCGAAGGGATCGCGCTCGTAGCTGCGGTCCTGTTCGACAAAGTACCACTCGACGTCCACTTCCTCAGCGGCCTCAAAGATCGCCGGCCAGTTGAGGTTGCCCTCGCCGATCTCGCCGAAACGCTGCTCGCGCTGCGGCGTGATGACCATGTCCTTGAGGTGGAGCAGGGGCTGGCGCTTGCCGCAATAGCGAATCCAGTAGACCGGATCGGCGCCGCCGTGCTGCACCCAGTAGGTGTCGATCTCGAGCTTGAGCTGCTCGGGCGTGCTCTGGTCGACCATCATCTGGAACCAGGTCTTGCCGTCATACTTGGCGAACTCGTGGCTGTGGTTGTGATACGAGAAATCCATGCCCACGCTGGCCAGCTTTTCCGCGACCGGTGCCAGGTCGTCCAGGAACCGCTTGACGCCCTCGGCGCCCTCGTATCCCCGGAAGATGCCGCCGATGGCCGGGTGCTTGCAGTTCCAGATCTGGTGCTCTTCGATGATCCCGTCCAGGTCGGTCATGAATCGCTCCCAGTTCATGTGGCTGGAGGCGATCGTCAGGCCGTTGTCGGCCGCGATCTTGCCGACATCTTTTGCCGATACGTCGCCAAAACCCGAGACCTGCACGGCGGTGTAGCCGATTTTGGCCACCTTCTCCATGCTGGTCTTGACGCCCTCCAGATCCTGGCAGAACTCACGAACCGTGTACATCTGTGCGGCTACGACATGCTCTTTCATCTCGGCCTCCTCTGTATGTGTTTTGCCGCGACTACGGCGGCGTACTTGGCCTGCACCGTCAGGGTAACACAACGCCGCGCGACCATCAAGGCCGCGCGGCGCCTTAGGGGGAGCATGGGCAGGTATCAGGGCATCAGCCGGTTCTGGGCCCGGTGCAGCAGGGTCACTTCGCGCAGGCTGGGCAACTCGAGCAACTGCATCAGCATGCGTCCCAGGCCAAAGCCGAGGCCACCGTGAGGCGGGCACCCGTACCGGAAAAAGTCCAGATAAAAGCCGAGCGATTCCGGCGTCAGCCCTTTTTCCACGGCCTGAGCCAGGAGCAAGTCGTACCGGTGCTCGCGCTGCGCGCCGGTGGTCACTTCCACCCCCTTCCACAGCAGGTCGAAACTCCGCGTGAGCGTCGGGTCCTCCGGCTGGCGCATGTGGTAGAACGGACGCACCGAAATCGGATAGTCGGTGACAAAGACAAACTCGTGTTCGTGGGTGCGCTGCACGATCTGGTGCAGCATCCGCTCGCCACCCGGGTCAAGATCGCCGGGGCGCGTGTCGGCCGGGGCGCGGTAGCCCTCGCGCGCCAGCGCGGCCTGCGCCTCCGCCATGGCGATCCGCGGGAAGGGGAGTTCCGGCACCCGGACGCTCACGCCGAACAGCTCGCGGATGGCATCGCCATGGCGCTCGGCCACTGTGCGGAGTATTTGATGCAGCCAGCGCTCTTCGATCTGCATAACGTCCTCGTGCGAAGCGATCCAGCCGATCTCCATATCCACGCTTGTGAATTCGGCAGCGTGGCGTGTCGTCTGCGAGGGGTCCGCGCGGAACACGGGGCCGATCTCAAAGACCCGCTCCAGTCCGGCGGCGATGGCCATCTGCTTGTAGAACTGGGGCGACTGCGCCAGGTACGCGGTCTGTCCAAAGTAGTTGAGCGCAAAGAGCTCCGCGCCCGACTCGCTGGGGCTGCCCATGATCTTGGGCGAGTGGATCTCGACAAAGTCGTTCTCGATCCAGAAGGTCCGCATGGCATGCTCGACCGTGGTCTGCACGTCCATCAGGAGCTGGTTGCGCGGGTGGCGCAGGTCCAGGAAACGCCAGTCGAGGCGCTTGGAGAGCGAGGTTTCTGTGCGGCCGAACACATCGATGGGCAACTCGGGGTCCGCCAGAGATTCCACCGTCAGCGCGGTGCAGATGATCTCTATCCCGCCCATACGCACCCTGGGGTTGCTGATAACGCGTCCGGTGATGCTCACGGCGGACTCGCGGGTCAGCGTGGACACCTGCGCGTTCATCGCCTGGTTCTCTGGATTGCGCTCTATGACGGCTTGTACTATCCCTGTGCGGTCCCTGATGACCAGGAATTGTACAGCCTTTTGGTCACGAACAGCATGCACAAAGCCCTGAACTCGGACGACCTTGTCCGTATGTGTAGCAAGATCGCGAACGAGTGTACGGTTCACTGTGCGTTCCTCCGGGAGTCCTGGTGGCAAGTTATCGTGCAGTGTAGCACGCCCCGCCACTCACGTCACAATCGCCCGGATAGCGTGCGTCGACCCGACCCCGCCCAGAGGCAGTTATCGTCTGGCAATCTCATGTGATAGAATGGGTACGCTGGGGAGGGGGCGTAATACGCATGCCTCGAGTGGCGTTTGCGATGAGCCTCGCTCCAGCAGGCATAGAATATTTTCTGCGAGAGGGGATGCGATGCGTATTCTGCACACGGATGATGCACCAGCAGCGATTGGCCACTACAGCCAGGGCACCGTCTCTGGCGGCCTGGTGTTTGTGTCGGGTCAGCTGCCGATCAATCCTGCCTCCGGCCAGGTCGAGGCTGAGAGCATCGAGGAACAGGTCGCGCAGTCGATGGCCAATATCTCGGCTATTCTACAGGCCGCCGGCAGCAGTCTGGACAAGGTCGTCAAGACCATCATTTTCCTGAGCGACATGAGCCTCTTTAGCCGGGCCAATGCCGCCTATGCGGAGGCTATGGGCGATCACCGTCCGGCGCGCTCGGCGGTCCCGACGCTTCCTCTGCCTCGGGGGGCTCTTGTGGAGATCGAGGTCATCGCCGAGGCGCCGGCCGATGCTTGATCGTCCGGGCCGGCAACAACTGGTCTGCACGCGCTGCAATACCCAGTACCCGCTCGATGCGCCCATCTGGCGGTGCTCCTGTGGCGGCCTGCTGGCCGTCCTGTATGCCCCTCGCTTCGACCGGCGGCGTATCATGCGGCTGGGGCCAACGCTTTGGCGCTACAGAGACGCCCTGCCTCTGGCACGCGACACAGAACCTGTGTCGCTGGGTGAGGGGTATACGCCGTTGCTCCATGGCAGGCTGGGGGGCGCGGCCGTCTTTATAAAGCAGGACCACCTGTTCCCCAGTGGCTCCTTCAAGGATCGCGGTGCGGCCGTGCTGGTGAGCCAGGCTGCCTCGCTGGGCATCAAGCGTGTCGTGGAGGACTCTTCGGGAAACGCCGGCACGGCGCTGGCGGCTTTTTGCGGGCGTGCCGGGATCGCCTGTGAGATTTATG
>CAZMAI010000081.1:5258-10854 GCA_964564195.1 uncultured Anaerolineales bacterium
GGCACGGCGCTGGCGGCTTTTTGCGGGCGTGCCGGGATCGCCTGTGAGATTTATGCCCCCGAGGAGACGTCACCCGCCAAGCTGGCGCAGATGCGGGCCTATGGCGCTGACGTGCGCACCGTCGCCGGCGGTCGCGCGGCTGCCGGGGCAGCCGCATTGGAGGCCGCACAGTCTCAATACTATGCCAGCCATGTGTGGAATCCCTTTTTCCTCCATGGCACCAAGACCTTTGCGCTGGAGATCTGGGAGCAGTTGGGCTGGAAGGCGCCCGATACGCTGGTGCTACCTGCGGGTAATGGCACGCTGCTGCTCGGTGCAGCGCTGGGGTTTGACGAGTTACTCGCAGGCGGGCAGATACGCAAGCTGCCGCGGCTGGTGGCAGTGCAGGCGGAGGCCTGCGCGCCGGTCGCTGGTGCTTGGTCGCAAGGTGTACAGGAGATCGCGGCTGTTGCCCCCGGGCCCACCCTGGCGGAGGGGATTGCGATCGGCGATCCGGTGCGCGGTGCCCAGATGCTGGCGGTGATCGGTCGCACAGGCGGCCAAGTGCTGACTGTGAGCGAGCCAGAGATTGTGCAGGCGCTGCGGACGTGGTGGCGCCTGGGCTATGCTATGGAGCCCACAGCAGCAGCCACGCTGGCGGGGTTGGCGCAGTACGTCAACCAGGGTCCCCATTCAAAGGAGACGATCGTATCGGTGATCACCGGCCATGGACTCAAGGCCATGCCTCAGGTCGATGCCCTACTGGGAGAAGGAGTCTGATGGAGCCGAACGTCGAACGCTACAAGGTTACCCGCATCGCCTTTTCGGTGGGCGCGGTGGCTGCCCTGGGGCTACGCTTTGCCACTGGCGCCACCACCTGGCCGCTGATCGTACTGGGCGCCTCCCTGGTCATCGGGCTGGTGATCGATCTGGTGATCCGCAAGGCCTGAGGCCTGCACGTGCGTCGGCTAGTCTCTGCCTCAGGCAGGGCTGGCCTACTCCTCCTCGAGCGCGGCCGGCTGGCCTATGAGGATCGCGAGCGCGCCGCCCCACAATACGAGCGCTGTGCCGAACCCGGCGGCGATATTCATCGGGTTGTTGTGGATTGTCGGAATAGTGGGCACCCAGATCATGGTGGCCACAGCCAAGGCAACGATCAGCAAGCCCGCGATGGCATCGCCCAGGGTGTGGTGGATCGGGGCCAACGCGACAAAATGCAGCCCCACGATCAGGGCCGTGGCCGGCGCGATATAGGCGTGATTCTGCGTCAACACCAGTGCCGCACTGATGGCGGTGATCGCGAACCCCTCAACGCGGAGCACCCAGTGCGAACGCGACGCCCGCTTTCCGCGTTCCGACCGCACCTCATCACTCATCGTTTCATCGTCAACAAAGCTGGCGCGTTGTATGGCGCGCACCGAGAGGATCACGAGGGTGCCAGTGATGAGACCGAGCGCAATCGCCACCCATGGCATGCCCACCGGGCGCATCTCCAGTAATCCCAGCAGCGCCCAGGCAGCACCCAGTCCGGAGTAGAGCAGCGCGCCTCCGGCGGAGTGAAAGGCCGTGTACCGAGCGGGCAGATCTGAAGAGGACATGGGGTGACCGTCCTTGATAGTGCACAGCTTGGATTGTGGCCGACATTCTATCACCGCCTGTGGCTGCGGGCAACGGCAGTGGCCTGGGCCGGCGGTGCCCGCGCGCTGCCTGCCAGTTGACGCAGAGTGTTCTTTCCCGTAAAATGGAGTCAATCACTTGAGAATTCTGGGAGCGTAACATGGCAGACGGCGAAACAGCAACCATCAGATACCATGACGATAGTTGGGAGATTGCCAGCGGGGTGAGCATCCGTGTCGCGATCGAACAGATCGGTCTGGATCCGCTGGCGGTCCTGGCTATCAAGGGCAAGAAACTGGTCACTCATCAGGTCATTATTGAGCCGGAGGACGATATCCGGCTGGTGAATATCGTCTCCGGAGGATGACGTCGCGGGGCGACCCTGCACGCGGCGCGATACGGGCACGGCGTCGTCCGGGCGAGAGGCCAACCCGGCCGGACGTGAGATTGCGTGACGTTTGATGTCTGAGGTAACCACAGTTCGACAGGGCTATCGCTACTATGATCTGATTGTCGCTGCGTTTGTGGCGATTCTCCTCATCAGCAACATCGCCTCTACCAAGATTCTCGCCCTCGGTCCGTTGAATTTCGACGGGGGCACGCTGCTCTTTCCCGTCAGCTACATCTTTGGTGATGTTCTGACCGAGGTGTATGGCTACGCCCGTGGCAGACGCGTCATCCACGCCGGCTTTTTGGCCAATCTGGGGATGGCGCTGTTCCTGGCGCTGGTCGGGGCGCTGCCCCCGGCCGAAGGCTGGGACAACCAGCGGGCTTACCAGGCGATTCTTGGCATGACGCCGCGTATCGTGAGCGCCAGTCTGGTGGCGTACCTGGCCGGCAGTTTCAGCAACTCCTGGGTCATGGCCCGGCTCAAGATCAGAACGCGCGGGCGCTGGCTCTGGGTCCGCACGATCGGCTCAACCCTCGTCGGCGAGGGCGTCGACACCCTGCTTTTTGTGGCGATCGCCTTTGTCGGACTGCTGCCGAACGCCCTCCTGGCGTCGATCTTGCTCTCCAACTATGTGTTCAAGGTGGGGTTGGAGGCGCTCATGACACCGGTGACTTATCGCATCGTGAATGGGCTCAAGCGCGCCGAGGGCGAGGATTTCTACGACTATGACACCGATTTCAGCCCCTTTTCCACCAGGCTGTAAGGCAAACGGGTATAGATGATGCCAGGAGATAACCGGTTAGATTGCCGGCTGAAAGGATCGCAAATGGATTACGAGTGGCCAAAGACGCCTGGGGTGGAAGAGGAACCAGAGATTCCCGAGAGAGCGCTGTTCACTGAGGAGTTACCTCCTGATCATCGCAGCGGCTTTGTGGCGATTGTGGGCAAGCCCAACGTCGGCAAGTCCACGTTGCTGAACCACTGGATGGGCGTCAAGGTCGCGGCAGTGACCAGCAAACCGCAGACTACGCGCACGCGTCTGCTGGGCATCCTCACGCGCGAGGACGCACAGATCATCTTTGTAGATACGCCCGGCATGCACCATCCGCGCACCGCCCTGGGGGACTATATGGTCGCCATGGCCGAGTCTGCCGTGCCCGATGCTGATGTTGTGCTGTTTATGGTGGATCTGGCGTCACCGGTGGATATCAACGACCGCCATGTGGCCGCCCTGGTGGCCCGCTTTGTCAACGTTCCTGCGATTCTGGTGATGAACAAGCAAGATCTGGTGCAGGGTGACCTCCTCGCGGAGCGCGAGGCTGCCTACCGGGCGCTCGGGCAATTCGACCACGAGGTGCAGATTAGCGCCGAGCTGGGTCAGGGCACCGGGGAGTTGTTGTCCGAGGTCCTGGAGCGTCTCCCGCTAGGCCCCCGCTTTTATCCCGCTGACCAGCTTACCGATCAGTCTGAGCGCTTTGTTGCGTCCGAGCTGATTCGTGAGCAGGTGCTGCTGAATCTCAAACACGAGGTACCCCACGCCAGCGCCGTTATGGTCACTGAGTTTTCAGAGCGCAGCAACGGGGTGCTCTATATCGCCGCTACCATCTTTACTGAGCACGAGTCGCAAAAGGGGATTGTCATCGGTGCACGCGGGGCCATGCTCAAGCGCATTGGCACCGGCGCCCGGGTGGCGCTGGAGGCCTTCTTTGAGCGCAAGGTGTATGTGGACCTGTGGGTCAAGGTGCGCAAAAACTGGCGCTCGGACGAGCGCGAGCTCAAGCGCCTGGGGTACGGCGGCTAGGCCAGGGGCAGCCGGCTAGAAGAGGAGCAAGCTCAGCGCCATGACAGCCATGCCCGCCATCAGGCCGTACAGCGAGTCATGGCCTTTGCCATAGCTGCGCGAGGTGGGCAACAGTTCGTCCAGTGAGATGTAGACCATGACGCCCGCCACCGAGGCGAACAGAATCCCCATCAACTCAGGCGTCAGGAACTGGCGTAGGACAATATAGCCCACCAGCGCACCGATCGGTTCCGCCAGCCCCGAGACCAGCGACCAGCGCATGGCGCGGCGACGGTCTCCGGTGGCATAGTAGATGGGCACCGAGACGCTGATCCCCTCTGGGATGTTGTGCAGCGCGATGGCGATGGCGATGCTGGCGCCCAGTGCCGGATCGGCCAGGGCCGCCAGGAAAGTCACCATCCCTTCGGGAAAGTTGTGCACTCCCACCGCCAGCGCGGTGAACACCCCGGTCCGCTCCAGATGCGCCATCGGGCGCTCCTCTTCGTCCGGGATCGGGCACAGCTCGCCCACGCAGGCCAGTTCCTGGTCGGTGCGCGACTCGTGAGGGTTGTCCGCGTGCGGGATCACCTGGTCGATGACAAAGCTAAAGATCATCCCCCCAAAGAGAGCGATGGTTGCGATCACCTCGGCACCGTTCTCCGGGCGCACGGCCTCCATTGCGGCGACGCCCTTGGGCAGAATCTCGACGAACGAGACGTAGAGCATCACACCGCCCGAAAAGCCGGTCGCCCAGGAGAGAAAGCGCAGGTTGGTCTGGCTGGAAAAGAAGGCGATCATGCTTCCAAGGCCGGTCGAGAGCCCGGCGAAGGTTGTCAGCAACATCGCGGGCCAGAATCCTGCTTCAAACATGGCATCCCTCTCGGTGCGTGAGGCGTGTCAGCGTGGTCGAACGGCGCTATTCTAGCACGGGCACCGCTGGTGTCCAGTCACTACTGAGACATGGGGGCGATCGTTCGATCCCGCCGATCTCGTGCGAGCCTTTAGCAGGGCAGGGGTCGGTTCGTGGAGACAACAGGGCAGTTTCTGCGCTTGCCTCGCCTGCATCAGGTGCGCTATAGTGCTCTGGTGTGATTCAGGAACGGAGCAGGGGAGGTTTGCATGCCAAAGGGATCAAGGATCGAATCTGTTTTCGCGCGTGAGGTCTATTCGGGGCGCGGCCATCCGGGGATCGAGACCACTGTCACCACGGTGAATGGGGCTGTCGGCACGGCGGTTGCCACCGCGGGCATCTCCGTGGGCGACTATGAGGTCAAGTTTGTCTATGACGGCGGCACGCGCTTTGAGGGCCGGGGCGTGCAAAAGGCCTCGGACGGGATCAATACGATCATCGCGCCCGCGCTGGTGGGGATGGACAGTACAGAGCAGGCGATCATCGACCAGGCCATGCTGGACCTGGACGGGACGGCCGACCGCTCGCGGCTGGGTGGCAATGCCATCGCCAGCGTGTCGGCGGCGGTCCTGCGGGCCGGCGCCGCGGCGCTGGGCATCCCGCTCTATGAGCACATCGGCGGCGTCAACGCCTGCGAGCTGCCCGTGCCCGGTGTGGGCTTGATGAACGGCGCCCGGCGCTATGGCGGCGGCGAGCGCGCCGGCGACAAGCCGAGCTACGAGTTCATGTGCTACGGGTTCGACACCTTTGCCGATGCAGCCTACGCAGCCTGGGTGCTGGAGCGCACCTGGCGCCGCACGCTGGCCCAGCGCATTCAGGGACTGGATCCTTTCAACGTGCGCTTTATTCCCGCCGGCGTGCTCAAGCACGACAGCGAGCTGTGGGACGTCATGGCCGAGGTCATTGAAAAGTGCGGCTA
>CAZMAI010000082.1:0-8030 GCA_964564195.1 uncultured Anaerolineales bacterium
TGAGCCCGCCGATCTTGGTGATCTCGGGCTGGTAATAGTCCACCGCGCCGCTCTCAAGCAGGCGGGCGCCCTCGTGCAGGCTCCACTCGTTCTCGCCGGCGGCGATGGGGATCCCGCAGGTGCGCCTCAGTTCCGCCATGGCGCGATGATCCTTCATGGGCCAGGTGGGCTCCTCCAGCCAGCCCAGCCCCAGCGGCGCCAGCCGCCGGGCAAAGGCGGCCGCCTCGGCCGGCGTGAAATGCCCGTTGACATCCAGCATTACCTGCATCCCGGGTCCCGCGGCGCGCACCGCCTGCTCGATCAGGTCGGGATCCGTCTCGTGCAGCTTGAGCGCGCGGAAGCCCGCGGCCCGCGCTCGCTCGATCTCGGTGAACAGGCTGGCCCCGCCGCTTGCCGTGGGTAGCACGGCGCTGGCGCCATAGGGCGGAAAGCTGGCATAGGCCGGCAGCGTCTCGTGCACGGGCCCGCCGATCAGGTCGACGGTGGGCACGCCCTGGCGGATGCCCGCCAGGTCCCAGAGCGCCAGGTCGATGCCGCTAAGCGCGCAATAGAGCATCCCGCCGTCGCCCCAGCGGTAGGTGTCGCGCGCCAGGTCGTACCAGAGCGCCGCGATGCGCGTCTCGTCGCGGCCCAGGCAAAGCGGCGCGAGGATCGTGTCGACGATGCTCGCGGTGGCGCGCACCGGCGCGTCGGGCGCCTGGCCGCCGTGCGCGGGCACGCCCCACCAGCACTCGCCGGTGCCCGTGCGACCCGTGTCGTCGCGCACGTGTACCAGCAATTGCACCATGCGCCCGGCGATCAGGATCTCGGTCTCGATAGCGGCGATACTCATTAGCGCTACTCCTCGTCGATCCGCTCGATTTTAAAGATCACCGGCCGCGTACCGTCGTTGCAGCAGGCGATCATCATCTTTTCATCGTTGGTCCAGCCGCGCATGATCGAGCCGCCCTGCAGCGCGGCATAGACATAACGGCTGATGGCGTCCCAGGCCTCGGCGCAGAACTGGCCGCCCAGCATGTGCCAGAACGAGTCGCTGTCGACCAGGAACTCCTGGCCGTCGTAGAACATGTCGCAGGGCCCTGACCTGGGGTCGGCCAGGTACTGCTCCTGCAGGTCCTGAAATACCTCGCGTCGCAGTACGGTGATCTTGGCTTTGGGCATGGGCGTCGTCCTTTCCGGGGCGTCCGCAGGCGGGAACCCATGGGCAGATGACTACCGGCAGTCTACATGATTTGGCGCAGGCGGTCAGGCTTCAGGGTCTCTCGTCGTCCTCTGTCAGCGGCGCCAGGCCCATGGCCCGCGCCCGCTCGCGGACGATGATCTGCCAGGTGTCCGTAAGGGTCTCGGGCACTGGCCGGCGCAGGTGCTCTGGCTTGGTCACGAGCGTCAGCGCGCCCGAGGGGCAGGTGGAGACGCACAGACCGCAGCCGATGCAGCGGTCGGCATCAAAGAGGACGTGTTCGTCGCCGGGGGTGAAAGCGTCCATCTGGCAGCGCTGCAGGCAGGTGCCGCAGTTGACGCACAGGTCGGCGTCGAACGCGGCCATATAGTCGTTGGCCACCGCCTCGGCGGGTTTCGGCTCGCGCTTGAACCCGCCCAGGATCCCGCAGCAGTCGCCGCAACAGCAGCACAGAAAGGCCAGATCCCGCGAGTTGCTGGGCTCCAGCACCAGGTTGGCCTCGTCTGCCCGGCGCAGGATGTCGAGCACCTCATCCTGCTCGATGGCCCGCCCGCGGCCGGTGCGCACGACATAGTCTGCCCAGTCGCCAAAGGCGAGGCATGTCTCCAACGGCGCAACGCAGGCCCGGTCGTTGAGGCCCGCCATCTTGCGGCAGATGCACTCCATGACCGCGTAGCGGTCCTGTGCGGCCACCAGCTCGCCGACGCGCTGGTGCGGCAGCGTCTGGGGCGCGAAGGCGATGCTCTCGCCCACGGGGATCACGCGCATCTGCGGGGTGGTCTGCCGCTCGGGACGCGGCACCTCGCTGCGCCAGTAGGTGTAGACGCGCCGGAGAAAGCCGCGATCCAGCCGGTTGAGTTGCATCTCATAGATCCCCACCACCCAGGGCAGGGCGTGGTAGCGGCGGGGACCCCCGGCGGATTCCACCGAGTGGATCAGCCCCTTGACGGCCATCTCCTCGAGCAGTGCGGCGGCGTCATCGGCGGCCAGCCCAGCCCGCGCCGCGATGGCCTCGGGTTCTTCGGCCTCCAGTCCCAGTTGCACGGCCAGCGCGGCCTCCTGTGGGGTAAAGAGGTACTGCAGCAGGCGCAGGTGCTCGCCCTTTGCGCCCGGCGCAAACCCACCCGGCATGCGGTCGAGGAATGCGGCCAGCGCGACGTAGACCTGCTCGTTTGTCTGCTCGTCCATGGGGCACCTCCGTAGTGGCGCGGGAGCAGTGCCCGCCCGGGCACGCTGTGGCTGCGAACTCCATCATACCGCGAGACCGCGCCGCGTAAAAGCGCGACGGGATGCCGTTCCACGCAGGGCCAGCCGGAGGTTGACCCACATAGCATAATACGTAGCGCCGTCCATAGCCGGCACGCCACTCGTTGACACCAACCCTGTCGCTCCGGAGCGGACAAGACGTCCGCGGTCCATGTGTTGGAGCGCCGACTTTAGTCGGTATCTGGTATCGAGGCAGACTCCAGTCGGCCTCCGGAGCGGGCTATAAGCCCGCGGTCCACGGACGGAGCCGGCTGGAAGCCGGCGTTCCTTGCCGCCCGGTCCGCAGGCTTATAGTGCAGTACGGTGCGCCGCCGGCCTCCGGAGCGGGCTATAAGCCCGCGGTCCACAGCCGGCTCAGGACCGGGCGAGTCGCAGATGGTCAGAAGAGTCATCGACCCTCGCGAGCCTCTATCCCGCCACCGTGCGCTCGTACAGCGCGATGTTGTCCTTGAGCATCTGGGGGATGTCCAGGTCGTAGGGGCACTTACTCACGCATTCGCGGCACTTGACGCAGCGTTTCGCCGCCTCGACGGCGCCCTGAAACACCATCCGTAATGCCTCAGCCGACATCTGCTTCACCCAGACCTCCATGAGGTTCATCATGATGATAGGGACGCCCTGCGGGCACGGCATGCAGTAGCCGCACTGCCGGCAGAAATGGTCGCCGATCTCGGCATGGATGCGGTCCATCGCCGCGCGATCGGCCGGGGTGATCGCGCCCTCGGCCTCCTCCCACATGCGGATGTTCTCGGCCATCTGGGCCGCGGTCTCGACGCCGATGCAGGGCAGGACGTCGGGGAACTGCCTGAGGTACTTGAGGCATAGTTCCCTGTCGTCGATGCGCCCGCCGCCAAAGGGCTTCATCGCGATCACGGTGACGCCGAGCGCACGGGCGCGCGCCATAAAGGCCCCCTCGATGTACTGCGTGCTGAGGAAATTCGCGGGCACCAGGGCAAAATCAAACACGCCGACCTCGAGCGCCTTGAGCGCCAGTTCGACCGAGTGCGCAGAAAAGCCCAGGAAGCGTATCGTCCCCGCCTCTTTCGCCCGCTGGACGATGTCGAGCAGCCCGCCGGGACCGTGAAAGCATTCTTGCTGGATGGCCCAGGCCAGGTGGAACATGTACACGTCGACATAATCGGTTTTGAGCCGGCGCAGCGACTCGTCCATCTGGGCCTGGAGCTGCTCCGGAACCCCGGCGCTGGATTTGGTCATGATCGCAACACGATCGCGCATCCCCGAAAAAGCCTCGCCCAGAGCGTTCTCGGCCATGTCATAGTTGCGTGCGGTGTCGAACCAGTTGATCCCCAGATCGTAGACCGCGCGCAACGTGGGCACGCGGTCCTCGGGCGCCACCCGTCCGGCAGCGATGGGCACCGTACCCATGCCGAGCGGCGAAAGCGTCAGGCCTCTGCCCGGCAGTGTCACCATCTCCATCGTACACCTCCATACCCTGTAACGCAGCACGCGGCAGAGGCTCACCGCACCAGCCTAGCTCTGGGTGCCGCCGTCTGGCGACCACATGTACATCGCGATCTGGCAGTACTCCTGGAATCCCAGCGCCCGGTAGACCCCTGCGCCCATGTCTGTGGCCGTGAGGGCGGCGACGCGGCAGCCTCTCTCCTGTGCGTCGCGCAGCGTAGCCACGGTCATAGCGGCGCCGATCCCTCGCCGGCGCGCCTGCGGCAGCGTGGCCACAAAGTTGACGCCCGCGACGTCGCCCGTGTACAGCATCATGGACGTGGCTACCGGCTGGCCATCCAGCCATCCCACCCAGGCCCGGAAGCCGGTCGGCTCCCACGTGCTGATGATCTCATGGTGAGTCTCCGCGGCCAGTGCGGGCCAATCGCAGGCAGCGGCATGGACGTTCGCCCAGACCCGCAGGCCCTTGCGGTCGTCGGCCGGACGCAGCGACAGGCCGGCGGGTCGCGTGTCGTCTACGCTCCAGCGCGCCAGATCGAGCGCCATCCCCGCGCGATGATCGACCAGCGCAAAGCCACGCCGCTCCAGCCGCGCTCCCAGGTCGCCGGGGCGCATCCAGGGCCCCAGCCACCAGAGCAGGGGCACCTGTCTCGCCCGCGCCTCCCTGATCAGCGCTCGGATGGCGGCGTCCGCTCGTTCGGGCTCCAGACGCCCGAGGACGACGCTGTTGAACATCGCCAGGGGAATGTCGCTGATCGTCCAGGCCACTTCTGCGTCCGCGTGCACGGTGACGCGCGGCCTCGCCTGCCATTGGGTCCCCAGCGCGACCAACTGGGCCTCGATCGCGGCCACCAGACTCGCCGGCGACGGATCCTGAGGCATCTCGCTCATGAATGAACCCTCCTGATGCTCCACACCAGCGGCGCTGAACGCGCCACGGGACGCTAGAGTCGTTTCTCCATGAACACCCAGTACTGCCAGTACTCGGGCGGGATCTCACTTTCCGGATAGGGCTCAATCGCTACAAAGCCGGCCGAGCGATAGAGTGCGTGTGCGGCGTGCATCAGGCGTACGCTGTCCAGACGGACCGTGCACAAGCCCATCTCCCGGGCCTCCGCCACGAGCGCCTGTAGCAGGGCACGCCCGAGTCCTTCCCCACGGGCCGCGGGCCTGACGTACATGCGCTTGATCTCACCCATGCCGTCCTGGATTGTGTGCAGACACCCGATCCCCAGAGGGCGCTCATTCTCCATCACCAGCAACAGGCGCCCCTGCGGGGGGAGGAACTGCTCGATCCCGGCCAGGGTCGCCTCCAGAGCAGGAAGCACCTCGAGCCGGACGCCATATGCCTCCTCGACACGCTCACTGACCCACGTCAGGTACTCACAGAACAACTCCCTTATCAGGACATGATCTGTCTCGCGGTCGGCCTGCCGGATGCTCATCATCGCCAGACTCCTTTGCGCTCGCTGCGGCCCTCGACGGGGTATCAGGATCACCGCGCCAAGCCCACCTGACCGCCGCCGGCGTTTTCGGTAGCGCCTCAAATCATTGCGCAGGCTCGCGGGCAACTGTCGCGTATGCACGAGATGCAGATCATCGGCGTGGACGCGACCGGGCTAAAGACCGATGCGAGAGCGGAACTCGGGCACGCCACGCACGCCCGCATCGACGCGAAACAGCCCGCCCGCGCTCGCGCCCAGCTCTGCCTTCCTGTGGCCTCCGGCCGACGTGACATACATGTCGCCGTAGTCGGGTCCGCCAAAGGTTGGGCAGTTCACCTGTGCGGTAGGAAAAGTGATGCTCTGAGTAACGTTGCCCGCGAGATCGTAGCGCACTACACACGATCCGCCCCAGCGGGCCGACCACACCATGCCCTCCGCATCGACGGTCATGCCGTCGGCGTAGCCCTCGCTGAGGGGCCCCCGCACTCGCGCGAATACACGCCTGTTGCTGAGCTCACCGCTAGCGCCATCATAGTCAAAGACATAGATGCTGCGCATGCCTGTATCGGTAAAGTAGAGCCCCGTTCCGTCCGGGGTGAACCCCATCCCGTTGGATAGCCCCCCGTTCTCGACGACGACGTGCAGGCTGCCGTCGGTGTCCAGACGGTACAGCCGCGCGTCGTGCGTGCGGGAAGGCATGGTGCCACAAAAGACGCGGCCCTCTGGATCGGCGATGACGTCGTTAAAGCGCGAATCCAGTTCCTCGGGGATGGACTCGACAACAGTGTTGAGGAACCCGTCGCGCCACACACGGATGGCCCCCTTTTCCATGAACAGCAGCAGATTGCCATCCGCCTGGATCGTGAATCCGCCCACGATGGGGCCTGAGTAGCACTGCTCGTGAACCCCGGTGGCGGGGTCATAGCGGAACATGCGTCCTCCGTCGATGTCGAACCAGTACAAACGGCCCTCGTCGGGGTGCCAGAGCGGACCCTCCCCCGTGATGCACTCACAGTCGGCAACGAGTTCTGGGTTCATGAACAACCTCCAGTTTGCACAGCACCTGCTTCACTTGTTCCGGCGCGCCGGATCGCCGGCGATCACCTTGGCAATGGCCTCGCGTATGCTTGGACTCCTCGCCTCCTCTGAGCCTGCAGTCCGCCTTGGTGTCTTGTGACGGCAGTCCCGCTAGATCCACTTGACCACGGGTGGCTTTTTCGGGGGCGCCTCGGGCACGATGCGCGGGTAGCCAAAGACGATGGGGCCGTGGATCTTATCCGCGCCACGGATCTCCAGCGCGGCCACGATCTCGGGATCGTCCATCACCATGGCACCAAAGCCCACCATGCAGCTCCCCAGCCCCAGCGACTGCGCCGCCAGCATCATGTTCTCGCAGACGAGAGAGCACTCTGAGGAATGCGGACCGATGACAAAGATGATCACCGGCGCATCCCAGTAGGCGCCATCAGGGACCCGTGAGAGCCGTGTCATGAGCTCTTCAAAGGGCACTCGCGGCCAGCCGAAGCATCTCGGCCCCATCTCGACAAAGTAATCGCGAAGGAACTCGTCCTGGATGCTTGTCCAGGCAGCCATCACCTTTCGAAAGGTGGGCGTCGTTACGTTGACGAGCCTCTCGCGAAAGACGCCCCCCTCGACGACCACGAACCGCCAGCGCTGCTCGTCATTCCCCGTGGGCGCCCAGTTCCCCGCGTCGATGATCGTCTCGATCAACTCCCGCGGCACGGGCCGGTCCTCGTAGGCCCGTACCGATCGGCGGCTCCTGATAGCCTGGATCACAGCATTCATGGTCTGCCTCCTCGCTGCTAGCAAGGTCTTCTCGTCGTCATACCGGGTCACAGCCTCGCCTTCTTACTGGTCCGGCGCGCCGCTCGCTCAGTCCCACGGCCGCAGTATTTCCTCCGTGCGCTTCCTGATGTCGGCATCAAAGTCACGGTGTGTCAGAATATAGAGTCGCTCCTCTCTGATTCCTCTAAACACTTTGTCGGCGACCTGCTCCGGGGGCATGCCCGTCTCGATGGCCTCTCTGGTGGTCCGGCCGTCGGCCTCTCGGAAGGGGTCTGCTCTGGCTCTGGGCTCCTGCTGCGGCTCAGGCGGTCGGTTTCGCCCCGACCGCAGGATTTCCGTGCGCACCCAGGCAGGGCAGAGCACGGATGCACCGATCCGAGCGTTGGCCGCCGCGAGAGAGTGATACAACTGCTCTGAGAGGGCCACCACGGCGTGCTTGCTCACGTGATATGGCGCCGTCTGCCTGTATGGAACCAGTCCGGCCACAGACGCCGTATTCACAATGTGACATTCCGTGCCCTGCTCCAGCATGATGGGGACAAACACCTGCAACCCGTGGATGACTCCCCACAGATTGACGCCCATGACCCACTCCCACGCCGCCAAGGTGCTGTCCCATATGGTGGAACCGCCAACGACACCAGCGTTGTTGAACAACAGGTGCACGGCGCCATAAGCATCGAGCGTCCTGTCTGCCAAGGCCTGCACATCCTCGCGGCGTGAGACATCGGTAGGTACCGCCAGCACCATCGCTCCGCTGGCCTCCAGCAACCGCGTGGTCTCCTCCAGAGCCTCTTCGCGGATGTCGGCCAGCACGACCTTCATTCCCTCTTGCGCACAGCGCTCAGCCAGCGCCCGCCCGATGCCACTGGCCGCACCGGTGACTACAGCAACTCGATCACTGAACTCTT
>CAZMAI010000082.1:8130-10804 GCA_964564195.1 uncultured Anaerolineales bacterium
CGCCCGATGCCACTGGCCGCACCGGTGACTACAGCAACTCGATCACTGAACTCTTTCACGGTCAGCTCCTCTCCCGCGGACCAATCCCCAAATCACCGCACACACAGCATGGCCCGATCGGTGGCCCGGAGAAGGCCATAGCCTTGCTGCGGGCCTCACCGGCCACCGGCCCCCGCCAGCATCTCGTCATACATCCCCTCCATGCCCAGGGCGGCCATGCCGTCCCGCGTGGGACGGCCGTTGGCGTCCCAGCCGTGCAGGGCGTAGAACTCGGTCAGCACGGGCGCGAACTGCGCCCGATCCAGGCCATGGCGCTCCCCAAGGAGCGGGTTGACGCCCATCTCGGGTCGCTCAAAGTAGGGGAGCAAGGTCTCTTCCAGGGCGCGGTCCCGGCCCCAGTGGCGCACCTGCAGGGCCCGCTCGAGCGTACAGATTCGCTCCCCGGCCCGATCAAACTCCTCAGCCGGCCAGTCCAGGCCGGTCCCCGCGGCAAAGAGCCGGTGCTCGACCAGGGGACCCTCGATGTCACCGTAGCCTTCAACATCGTGCAGTATGCGGTAGCCGTCCGGGGCCGCGCCATCGTGAATGAGCGGGAAGGCAAAATCATCCACGGGCAGCGCATCCAGGAGCGCCGCTCGGACGGTGTGCCAGTGCGCGGGGCAGGCCTTGCCGCGATAACCGCTCAGGGGATCCAGAGCGGCTGCGTCGCCATAGACGCGCTGCCCCAGGGCGCGCTGCTGCGACAGCAGCGCGCCCCGCTCGGCCTCGGTCTGAGCGCCCCCCAAGAGCCGCTGGCGCCCTCCGGATGCCCAGAGGTAGCCATGTCCGCTGTCAAACGGGTCCCGAGAGTCGCACAGCCACTGGAGAGCGGGCACGAGCCAGTAAGGGAAAGGGATGCCGACGCCGCCATAGTGTCCGTCCCAGTGTCCGGACTGGCCCCAGCCGCCGCCCATCTGGGACGCGAACTCTTCGCCCATGCCAAGCTTACGCGCGGCACCCCAGGTGCCCTCAGCCAGTGCATCGCCAATCCCTTCGCGGTAGGCAACGGCATGCAAAAAGGCGGCCCAGAACCCGGGGGAGCTCCAGTCCATGTCCATGCCATTGAGCGACGAGATGAGACCGGCGCGCTGGCAGGCGGCGAGCCAGGGAGCCATGGTGATCACCTCGAACAGATTCAGCCCGTACCGGTTAAAGAGCACGTTCACCTCAAAGGCCGCACGGAAGCTGAGCTGCCAGTCGAAATACTGGCGAAACGGGGTGGCTTGCGGCGCGCCCTGAGCAAAGGTCGCGATACAGCCCCAGGCGCCACTCGACGTGCGCTTGTACGCGACGCCGGGAACGTCCTCAAAGTAAGGCCAGCAGGGCGTCACGCAGCCCTCGGTGCAGGCCACCACCCGCACGTTTCCGCCACCCTCGGCGGCCAGTCTCTGTTTCAGCGTTGCCAGGTCCGCGTTGAAGAAGAAAGGCCCGGGCTCGCGGCCCGCCGCCAGCGCGCGGCTCAGGGCGCTCACCCGCTCCGGCTGGGCCAGCGAGACCTGTCCCGTGCCGTGCACGCTGATCGCCTTGAGCTTTTTCGAGCCCATCACCGCGCCGAAACCGCCCTGCCCGGCCGCCGAGGAGCTGGCCGTCTGGATGGTGGCGATGCGGCTCAGGTGCTCACCGGCCGGCCCGATGGTCAGGTGGTAGGCGCCGCGCCGCTCTGTCGCGTCCAGGGCGCCCAGTGTGTCAAAGATGTCCTGGCCCCAGAGATCGTTCGCGGGCAGCACCTCCACCAGGTCGTCGATGATCCGCAGGCGCACCGGCGCCTCCGCGGCGCCCGTCACGATCAAGGCGTCATAACCCGCCCGCTTGAGTTCCCCGCCGAAATGGCCGCCGATGCTGGAGCGCGTGAACCACTCATAGGGCCAGGCCTGGGGCGAAAAGGCGTGCACGGTGGTGCGCCCGCTGTACGGCGCCCGCGAGCCGGTCAGCGCGCCGGGCACCACCATCAGCGGATTGGCAGGATCGAAGGGCGGCACGGGCTCCGGGTAGTGCTCCCAGCACAGGCGCGCCGCCAGCCCGCGCGATCCGAGATAGGCGGGCAGGTAGGGGGACGAGGGCTCGGCATGCGCCCAGAGGGCGACCGCAGTAGCCGCGGACAGGTCGACCCACAGGATACGGTTGGCCCAGGGTTGCATGGGCTCGAAACGGGGCACAGTGGTCTGCATCTTGTTCATTTCTGCTACTCCTACTCGTCCGGGCCGCGCGGGCTACCCGACTCTGCAAACGATGGTCGGCTGCTCCCCGGGCGGAGAGCAGCCCGCCGCACCTTGCGCGGCTCTCACGCCACCGCTCTTGTTCGAGCCCAGCCAGCCTGCTGGCTACTTCGGTACCACCGTCATCCAGCAGGTCTGCCGCTGGATGCGGTCGTCGCGAATGACGAACGAGTCCACGCCGTTGGGGATGGACCCGGTGTCAAAGGTCGCCGTCCAGGCGCAGAGCACGGAGTCATCGTGCACCTGCATTCCCACCAGGTCCATCGTGGCGTTGGGCATGCTGCCCACCGCATGGCTGAAATAGCCGCGGATCGCCTCCAGCCCCGCAAAGACGCCCTGGGGCGCCAGCAAAAAGGCATCCGGTGCATAGTCGGCCATGATGGCATCGACGTCGCCGCGCATCAGCGCCCCGACATGAT
>CAZMAI010000083.1:0-10799 GCA_964564195.1 uncultured Anaerolineales bacterium
ATGGTCGGCACTTGATCCTCCCCGTACCCTCACTCACACGTGTCTCGACTCACGGATTTTCAGTATAGCAGCGCAACCTGAGACTGTCAAAGAACGTGCAGAAGCCCGCAGGACTTGCACGTCCTCTGACGCACTCTTACGATGACGGGCCAAATCCAAGGCCAAAGCCCAGATTCGGCAGAATGTCCACGGTCTCGCCACGGCCAAACTGCATCCGCTCACCATCGGCGTTGGCAACCTCAACCGACAGCCCCAACGACTGCAACTCCTTCACAAGCACGCGGAAAGACTCGGGGATACCAAATCCCTCGATGGGCTCGCCCTTGACGATCGCCTCGTATGTCTTCACGCGGCCTGTAACGTCGTCGGACTTGATGGTCAACATCTCTTGCAGCGTATAGGCCGCACCGTATGCTTCCAGCGCCCACACCTCCATCTCTCCGAAACGCTGTCCGCCAAACTGGGCCTTTCCGCCCAGCGGCTGCTGCGTCACGAGAGAGTAAGGGCCCGTGGAACGCGCATGCACCTTATCCTGAACCAGGTGAGCCAGCTTTAGCATGTAAATGATGCCCACCGTAACAGGCTGATCAAAGGCGTCACCCGTCTGTCCGTCATACAGCACCACCTTGCCCGTTGTGGGCAAAGGCAGCTTGGTCTGACGCCCAACCTCGATAGCCCTGGCATCCACACCCTGCCGGTCCAGCCCAGTGACATCATGACCCTGATCCTGCAACCACAGCCTCAAGCAGACCTCGCGGGCGAGATCGTCCATCTCTTGGCGCCGCTCCGGGGTGCGGCCACTGTTATTGTACGAGAGCATATCATCCGCCCTAAAGCCCTGATCTTCCAGCCAATTGGCAAGCCAGGTACGCCGGGCAGTGACATGGTCGGCCAGAATGGCGTCGACGTCGCTCGGGTCCATCCCCTTCTCTATCAAGTACTCGCCCATGTAAATGTTGCGAGCCTCGGCATCATCACGAAGGCTGTTCGTGTCAACGTCGTTCTCCGCCAGGAAGGGCCAGGCCGCCTCCCCGAGAGCAAACCAGGCGCGATCGATGAGCCACGCGCGCGCCAGCTCGGCCGCGATCTCGTCCTCTGTAGCGCCGTCCGATGTGGGCGTCGCGACCCGGATGCCCAGCCGGTCGGCCGCCCATCCCAGATGCGTCTCGAGCACCTGGCCCACATTCATGCGGCCAGGGACACCCAGCGGGTTCAGAATGATCTGAACAGGCGTGCCATCCTCCAGGAAGGGCATGTCCTCGATCGGTACAACCTTGGAGATAACGCCCTTGTTGCCGTGGCGGCCGGCCATCTTGTCACCCTCGGTCAGCTTACGACGCTGGGCAACGCCGACACGCACAGCACGCTCGACACCAGCAGGCATTTCGCGGTTGTCATCGCGGTCAAAGACCTTGACCTCAACCACTTTGCCTTCCTCTCCATGCGGCAACCGCAGCGAAGAGTCACGCACATCACGCGCCTTTTCGCCGAAAATGGCGCGCAGCAGCTTTTCCTCGGGAGTCAGCTCGGTCTCGCCCTTGGGTGTGATCTTGCCCACGAGGACATCGTTTGCGCGCACCTCGGCACCAACGTAGATGATGCCCTCATCATCCAGATTGGCCAGCACGTCCTCACCAACGTTCGGGATATCACGGGTGATCTCTTCAGCGCCGAGCTTGGTATCGCGCGCCTCGATCTCGTGCTTTTCCAGGTGAATAGACGTGAACTTGTCGCGACGGACCATCTCTTCACTGATCAGGATGGCGTCCTCAAAGTTGCCGCCCTCCCAGGACATGAACGCGCAAAGCACATTCTGCCCCAGCGCCAGTTCGCCCTCCTCGGTCGAGGACGTGTCCGCCACGACCTGCCCTGGAACCACATGCTCACCCTTGTTCACGATCGGGTGGTGGTCGATACAGGTCGACTGGTTCGAGCGGTTGTATCGCCGCAATTCATGGACTTCCTCGCCATCAGGCCCGCTGATCACGATCCGTGAGCCGGTGACGCTGGTCACCTCGCCCTCGATTGTCGCGGTCACCACCTGACCGGAATCCAGGGCGGCCCGATACTCCATCCCGGTGCCCACCAGCGGCGCCTCTGCCTCGATAAGCGGTACCGCCTGACGCTGCATGTTCGAGCCCATCAGAGCACGGTTTGCATCGTCATGCTCAAGGAACGGAATCAGGGCAGCAGACACGCCGACGACCTGCTTGGGTGACACGTCCATGTACGAGACCGTATCCACGGAGGCGATACGGAACGTATCATACACGCGAGCCGATACCTGCTCCGTGAGGAACTGGCCGAGCGCGTCGATAGGCGAGTTGGCCTGCGCCACGACATACCGCTCCTCTTCATCAGCCGAGAGGAACATGACTTGATCGGTCACATACGACCGGACCCGCCACTGCTCGCGGTCCATCGCCGCCATGCGATCGGCAAGCTCCGCCGAGATCGTCTCGCCGGACTCGGCAAGCACCTCGCCGGTAGACTCATCCACCACATTCTCACCGAGGATCCGGCCCGTCAGGCGCTCCGCGTTGTTCGGGCAGATCCGGGTCACACGGCGGTACGGCGTCTCGATAAAGCCATACTCATTGACCTCGGCAAAGGTCGCCAACCGGCCAATCAGACCGATGTTGGGGCCTTCTGGCGTCTCGATTGGGCAGATGCGGCCATAGTGCGAATAGTGCACGTCTCGCACGTCAAAGCCTGCACGGTCGCGCTTGAGACCACCCGGGCCGAGCGCAGACAGCGTACGCTTGTGCGTGAGCTCATCGAGCGGGTTGGTCTGCTGCATGAACTGCGACAGCTGGCTGCCGCCAAAAAACTCACGCAGGACAGCAACCACTGGCCTCACATTGATCAGCGAGATCGGCGAGAGTTGGTCTGGGTCACGGATGCTCATCCGCTCACGGACCACGCGCTCCATGCGCAGGAATCCGACGCGCAGCTGGTTCTGAATCAGTTCGCCAACGGTCTTGATCCGGCGATTGCCCAGATGATCGATGTCGTCCGGGTCCTCGATGCCATTATTGACCTTGATGATCCGCGCGACGATGTGCACCAGGTCACGCTTGGTGAGCGTGCGGTGCTTGACAGGGATATCCAGGCCCAGCCGGCGGCTCAGCTTGTAACGGCCCACTCGTCCGAGGTCATAGCGCCGGGGGCTGAACAGCAACGTCTCGAGGTAGTTACGGGCATTGTCCAGCGTCGCGGGGTCGCCAGGGCGCATCCTGCGATAGAACTCTGAGATTGCATCTTCAGCGGTCTTTGTGCTGTCATACCCGATGGTGGTGCGCATGTAGGGACGATCGGGATCGTCATCCACATCCTGGAACAGCGCGAGGAGTTCCTCATCGCTGCCCTCTTTGATCGCCACATCATCGATGCCATCAGAGACGGCGCCGAGCGCGCGCAGCAGGATGCTCACAGGGATCTTGCGCTTGCGATCCACCTTGACCGAGATAATGTCGCGGCGGCTGGTATCAAACTCGAGCCAGGCCCCTCGATCCGGGATGAGCTTGGCCATGCACATCTGGCGCCCCGTGGCCCGATCCTCATCCAGCGTGAAATAGGCCCCAGGGGAGCGGATCAGCTGGCTGACGACAACGCGCTCTGCGCCATTGATGATAAAGGTGGCATTCTCGGTCATCACCGGGAAATCGCCCATGTACACGTCCTGCACGATGGGCTGATCGGTCTCACGGTTATAGAGCAGCACTTTGACGTACAACGGGGCCGCATAGGTGGCCTCGCGCTCACGGCACTCTTCTTCAGAGTATGGCGGCTCTTCAAAGTGGAACTCTAGATTGAACTCTCCGTTGATCTGCTCGTCAAACCCGGGAAAGTGCATCTCGAGGTTCTTGTTAAAGCTGACGATTGGCGAGATCTCATTAAAGAGCTCCCGCATTCCCTCTTCCTGAAACCAGTTGAAGGATTCCTGCTGGGTCTTGATCAGATCGGGGATATCGTGCACCTCAGGGATACGCGCATAGGACTTGCGTACCTTGAGCCTACCGTTGGGACTGGAACCGTGCACTGCTGCTGAGATTGTCATATAGTGTCGCTCTCCTTGAGAAGAAGCATACCCGGGCAGGGGCAGTCTTCGCTCGCCTGGATACTGGCCGTCTACGCCGAAACGGCAAGCCAGAGTTGACCACTGACCCAAGGGTCAGAATGCAACTGTGCTTGCCCGAAAAGAGTGGAAATTCGTCCTTGCAGAAACGGTGAAATGTGCGATGACCTCGCGTTTACGCCGGTGACATGGGCATCCGATCCTGCCAACTAGCGAAAAGGGAGTATACCACGCCCCTGTTCAGTGTCAAGTCGGCAGGGCCTGCCTTATGTCCGCACATTACCGTCGCAGTAGTGCTCCCGAGCTGCAATCACGCATCGCTCACACGCCGGTCCATAAGATCGTCGACCTCGCGCTTGAGCGCCTCAAGATCGGAGAACGAGCGGTATACGGAGGCGAATCGCACATAGGCGACCTCGTCGAGTTCTCTGAGTCGGTCGATGACCATCTCACCGATCAGGCGACTGGGAACCTCCGCCTTGCCCAGATTGTACAGGCCGGTCTCTACGTTCATCACCAACTGGTCGATGTCTTCGGTGGAAATGGGTCGCTTGGTGCAGGCGCGAAGCACACCGTCAAATAGCTTCTGCCGGTCGAATGCCTCGCGCCGGCCATCGCGCTTGACAACCAGCAGGTTCACTTTGGCCACCTGTTCGTAGGTCGTAAAGCGCTGTTTGCAGCCCTGGCACTCGCGCCGCCGCCGGATGCCATCTCCGACTTCACGGGTATCCAGCACACGGGAATCTGTGCTTGAGCAAAAGGGACACTTCATCGACGCTACCGCCTTACTTTCTGCGCGACTTGTGCCTCAAGAACGGCGGGATATCCCAGTCATCGGCATCCGCGTTCTGCGCGGGAAATTCGACCACACGGCTCCGGGATTTTGTGTCCTGAGGCTCTTTGGGCGCAGCGGCGCGGACCACAGCAGCAGAGCGAGGCTGTCCGTCAAAGCCAGTGGCAATCACGGTGATCTGAATCGCGTCGCTGAGCGTCTGATCAACGGCCGCACCAAAGATAATGTTCGCATCTTGATCCACCATCTTGCGGATCACCTCTGCAGCATCGTTGACCTCAAACAGCGTCATGTTGGCGCTACCCTTGATGTTAAAGAGCACGCCACGGGCACCATCGATGCTGATATCCAGTAGCTGGCTATTGACAGCCTGCATGGCGGCGTCCACTGCCCGGTGCTCGCCCTTGCCCTGGCCGATGGCCATGAGTGCCGATCCGCCGTTGCCCATGATCGAGCGCACATCATTAAAGTCCACGTTCACGAGCCCTGTGCCCGTGATGAGGTCCGACACTCCCTGAATACCCTGCCGCAGCAGATCATCAGCCGTCAGGAAAGCGTCCTTGACCGAAGCGCGAGGGTCAATGATCTGCAACAGCCGGTCGTTGGGGATGACCACAAGCGTATCAACCTTCTCCCTGAGCTTGGTGATGCCCTCCATCGCCAGTGTCGTGCGCCGCCCGCCCTCAAAGCCAAAGGGCCGCGTTACCACCGAGACGGTCAGTGCTCCCATCTCTTTGGCGAGGGACGCCACCACCGGCGCGCCACCGGTACCGGTTCCGCCACCCATGCCAGCGGTCACGAACACCATGTCCGCGCCCTCGAGCAACTCCTTGATGCGCCCGGCTGACTCTTCAGCGGCCTTTTCACCCAGCGCCGGATCGCCACCGCACCCCAGGCCGCGGGTCGCCTTGTCGCCCAGGCGCAGACGCGTCGGCGCCTGCGAGTTCGCCAGCGCCTGCCCATCGGTATTGAGTGCAATGAACTCTACACCGCGCACGCCGACCTCGATCATGCGATCGACGGCGTTGGAGCCACCCCCGCCAACGCCCACGACCTTTATCTCTGCGTTACTCCCAAGATCGAACCGTGAATCTATCATTCTCACCCCCTGTTCTTGACGACCACCGCTCAGGGCATCAACTTGCGGAATAGACTGCGTAACCATCCTCTAACCGACCGGTCCGCGCGCAACACCACCGGCTCGGGTTTTTCGCTTGCCGCCTTCATCCCCCAGAGCAACAGGCCAACTGCTGTCGCGTAGGCCGGGTTGCTGATCGCCTCGACGACACCGTGCAACCGATGCGGAGTGCCCAGCCGCACTGGCATCTGAAGCTCCCGTGACGCAACCTCTCGAATGCCTCGCAGGTCCGCCGTGCCACCCGTCAACACGATACCTGCGGGCAGAAGGTCCTCATAGCCAGACCGTTTGATGTCACGCGCGATGAGGCTGAACATCTCTGCAACCCGCGCTTCGACGATCTGGCACAACTCCCTGCGCGAAAGCTTAGCCATGTTCTCATGCCCAAACACCGAGAGTTCGATGATCTCCTCCTCATCCACCTCATTTGGTACAGCATGAGCGTACCGCACCTTGGCCTCTTCGGCGGAGGTAAAGGGCGTGCGCAGTAGCAGGGCGATGTCGTTAGAGATGTGATTGCCGCCCAGGTCAAAGACCATCGTCTCCCAGACGCTGCCTTCCAGATACGTCGCCAGATCGGTGGTCCCCCCGCCAATGTCGATCAGGACCACGCCCATCCGGCCTTCTTCCTCGTTGAGGACCGCCAGCGCTGAGGCCAGCGGCTGAAAGACTGACTCGACAACCTTAATCTGGTTGCGCTCGACGCAGTGCTCGAGATTCTGAATGCAGGTCTCTGAACCCGTAACGATATGCGCCTCAACCTCCAGACGGTAGCCCATCAACCCGATCGGGTTCTTGATGCCCGCCTGCCCGTCGATGATGTACTCGCGCGGAATCGTGTGCAAGATGCGACGGTTATGCGGCCTGGCGATGGCCTCCGCATCCTCCATCACCCGCTCGATATCTTCGCGATCGACGGGGCGATCTCCCCTGCCAATCGACACGGCTCCCCGGCTGTTCTGTGAGGAGATGTGGCTCCCACTGATACCCAGGTAAGCCTCGGATATCGTATAGTGGGCCATATTTTGGGCTTTGCGTACCGATTCTTCGATCGAGCGCGTCGCAATATCGACGTCGGTGATGACGCCACGGCGTACCCCGCGGGAGGGTACCACGCCCATGCCGATTACATTCAGCAGACCATTCTCCCCCACCCTACCAATCAGGGTGCAAATCTTGGTCGATCCAACATCGATTCCTGCGATAATGCGTTCCACGCTGAACGTGCCTCCTAGCCCGAACCCATCTTGATGGCAGGGCGTCGCTCATTCTTTAGATCAATATAGACCACCTCTGCGCTTTCGGTCGTCAGTGCCGCCGTGAGTTCACGGAGCACAGCGACTTTGTACGCAGGGTTGCCATCGGAACCGAGATAGACAGGCCATCGCTCTGTGGTGACAAAGACGATAAGCCCATCTTCAAGAGTGTACTCGAAATCGCTCACGGCGGGCAGCGCCGCAATCGTCTCGCGCACATACTCCCAGGGAACACCGGCGATCCGGCTTCCTGTCGAAACATCCAGACCGCTGCGGTCGTGTACGATGGGCAACTCGCCACGCCCCCCAGCCAGACTCAGCACACGTCCCTCGTTGTCAACCCACCAATAGGTGCCCTGCCGTTCCCAGAGCAGCATGGCGCTCTCTTCTGTCACCTGGATTGTTACCCTATCGGGTAGCCTCGTCTGGACCCGCACTCGCTCAAAGCAGCCGAATGCTGCCGTTAGCTCGTGGGTCACAGCGCGGCTGTTCAGCAAGAAAATCGGCTTGCCGGCGAGCCCTGCCGCCGCGATAATCGCCTGCTCGTCGACCAGTGTCGCTCCCTTGACCGCAACGCTCCGCACCTGGAAGCGGTCGTCCCAGAGGAACACGGACAGCAGCACACATGAGAGCACCAGCAAAAAGACGCTCGCGACATAGCTGGAGCGCGGCGACGCCCGACCGCCACTGCCGGCGGATCCGCCGCGCACTGTCTGAGCCTCAGCCATAAGTCGCGTCTGAGAGCGTGTTGTCCGTCTCTGTGTCCGTCTAGCCATTCGCCATCCTAGTGGTCGAACTCGTATCGCGTCTGCGAGCGGTCCTTGTCCTCGCGCCGCTCGATCGCCAGTTCAATCAGCCGGTCCAACAACTGCGGGTAAGGCAACCCGCTGGCTGCCCAGAGCTTGGGATACATGCTGATCTCGGTAAATCCCGGTATCGTGTTCAATTCGTTCACGTACAGCGCGCCAGAGAGCCGGTCCAGGAAAAAGTCCACGCGAGCCATCCCCGCGCAGTCAATGGCGGTAAAGGCGCGTATCGCCAACGCCTGGACCTCGCGGGTCTGCTCCTCAGAGAGCCGGGCAGGAATCTCGAGTCCGGAGGCATTGTCCAGGTACTTGGCGCTATAATCGTAGAACTCGTTGGACGGAATGACCTCTCCAGGTAGCGACGCGATCGGGTCGTCGTTACCCAGCACGCTGCATTCGATCTCGCGGGCCTCAATCCCTGTTTCCACGAGCATCTTGCGATCAAAGCGGGCGGCGAGATCAAGCCCCTGACGGAGCTCCTCGCGATTGTGCGCCTTGGCCACACCGACACTGGAGCCTGCATTGGCAGGCTTGGTGAACACCGGATACGACAGCGTGGCTTCGATCTCGGCGAGAACCCTGTCCGGCCCTGACAGCCAACTTGCGCGCAGCACTGGCACATAATTTACGATGGGCAGACCGTGGGCCTTGAGCACCGCCTTTTGGACGATCTTGTCCATACCCACGGCGGACCCGAGTACACCCGCCCCCACATAGGCCAGGTCGGCAAGCTCCAGCAGTCCCTGTACCGTACCGTCCTCTCCGTAGGTCCCGTGCAACACAGGGATCACCACATCAACCACGGGGAAATGCGCCGTAGCCGTGCCCGGTACCAGTTCCCGCCCACCCTGCAACGCCGGCAATTCCTGGTTAGCCACCGCATCGGCTGGCGCCGGGCCGTCCTCACCTGCTGCCAGGAACGCCATCGGATCGCCCTGCGTAAGCCAGCGTCCTGTGCGATCGATGCCAACGGGATAGATCTCGTACTTGGACGTATCCAGGGCGTCCATCACGGAGCGGGCAGACGCGAGAGATACCTCGTGTTCCCCGGAGCGACCGCCGAACAGCACCGCCACACGGATTTTTGCCATCATCCGCCTATGCCTTCCCCGATGAGGATAAGAGTACTGGCGTCTCTTCGCCCCATTCGCCGATAAACTGCACCTCTGGCTCGAGACGCTGGGCAAAATCACGCCAGACCCTCTCTTGAACGTACTCAATCAGCGCTGCGATCTCGCGAGCTGTGGCTCCCCCAGCATTCATGATAAAGTTCGCATGACGATCCGAGACCTGTGCGTTGCCCATTCGAAACCCCTTGAGCCCCGCCTGTTCGATCAAAAAGCCCGCCGGATACTGCTCAGTTCGCATAAAGGTGCTTCCCGCACAGGCGCCGCCCGGCGTGTGTGCCAGACGCTGCTCCGTGACCTGCCGAGCCCGCTCCTGCAATTGCGTGACATCCGCCCGCAACAACTGGAGGCGTGCGTCGAGCACAACCGTGCGTGGTTTCGACAGGTCTTCCCGCTTGAGCGCGCTCGTACGGTACCCATACCGTAACCAGTCACGGGACACGCGCTCCGTACGCCCGTCAGCATGGCACAGTAGCGCGTCGAGCAGGATGTCGCCGATGTACCCCCCATAGGCACCGGCATTCCCCACCACGGCTCCGCCCAGCGTCCCGGGAATTCCTACGCCCCACTCCAGACCGCCCCAGCCTTTGTCGGCGGCCTCGCGGGCGAGCTCGCAGAACAGACAGCCTGACTCTGCCTCCAGGACGCCATCGCCGCGAAAACTGTATCGCTGGCAACCGTTGATGATCACAAAGCCCCGGATACCACGATCGGACACCAGCACGTTCGTGCCACTGCCCAGCACCATGTACGGGATGCCTGTCTGGTTGGCCATCTTCACCCAATCGACCAACTCTTCCACTGTGCGAGCAGTCGCCAGCAGGTCCGCCGGCCCTCCCACAGCGAAGGAGGTGTGTCGCGACATGGGAACGTCAGTCCCCAGGCGCCCGGCGTATCCGGCACGTTCCATGACCTCTCTGAACCGTTGCAGCGCGTTCACGGCGTCCGCTCCCGGAGCGCTTCCAGTACATGTTCACCGATGAGATAGCCATCCCCGGCCCCGAGTGTGATCAGCACATCCCCCGGTGCTAACCGGGCCAACAGATGCGCCTCCACGGCGGCCAGTTCGCCGATGTGCCGCACCGCAGGGTGATCGATAGCGGCAACCAGGGCCGTGGCATCGGCGGCACCGTGCACCTCACGGCTTCGCGCGGCATAGACGTCCGTGATAATCGCCTCATCGGCATCCCTGAGACAGGTCCGAAACGAGTCCCAGAGAGCCTGCAACCGGCTAAACGTGTGGGGTTGCACAACCGCCCACAGCCGCCGTCCGGGGTACCTCAGTCGCGCCGCAGCGAGTGTCGCCGCAATCTCTGTCGGGTGGTGCCCGTAATCGTCTATTACGATCACGCCCCAGACCTCGCCCTTGAACTCGAAACGCCGTCGCACGCCAGCGAACTCCGCCAGCGCGCCGCACGCGGTAGCCAACGGCACGCCGCAGTGCTGCGCCACGATCAGAGCAGCCGCCGCGTTCAGCGCGTTGTGCACACCGGGCAAAGATAGCGAGCAGCAGGTGAGAAGGCGCCCACCGGTCACCAACTCGAAATCGACGCCGCCAGAGGCGTTGGCCACAATGTTTGATATCACATACTCAGCCGACG
>CAZMAI010000084.1:0-10724 GCA_964564195.1 uncultured Anaerolineales bacterium
TGGATAACGGCCTGCACGTGGTGCGCAACGTGGTGCGCCCGACACTGACGCCGTTTGTCCCGCTGGAGCCGATCGGCGCCGCTGTCATCATCGCCCCGGGCGGCGCCTGGCACTTTTTAGCGTGGGATCACGAGGGGATTCAGGTGGCCGAGTGGTTGCAGGCGCGCGGCATCGCGGCGTTCATCCTTAAATACCGCCTGCTGCCCACGGATGACACCTTCCCGCACGACTATGAGGCGCGCATGGCCGAGGCGCGGGGCGACATCATGGCCTGGCTGGCGCCCTATCTGCCGCTAATCAGCGCCGATGCGCAGAACGCCATCCGGCTGGTGCGCACGCGCGCGGCCGAGTGGGGCATCGACCCGAACAAGATCGGGATCATGGGTTTCTCCGCCGGTGGCACCGTCACCTCGCTGGCCACGCTGCAGTACGATGCGTCGTCGCGCCCCGACTTTGCCGCGCCGATCTATGGCGCCGGCGCCCCGGGCGACGTGCCCGCCGACGCCCCGCCGCTATTTATCGCCTGCGCCCAGGATGATGGCCTGATGCCCCACAGCCTGGAGATGTTCAACCGCTGGCGCGACGCCGGCCGCGAGGCCGAGTTGCACCTCTATGCCCGCGGCGGCCACGGTTTCGGCATGAACCCCACCGGCCTGCCCGCTCAGGGCTGGATCGAGCGATTCCACGAGTGGTTGGCGATGCTGGGGATGACCTCAGCCTGATTGTTCGGCTGACGGTGTGATGGCACAAGGGGGACGGCCCGCGCGGGCCGTCCCCCTTTCCGTTCCAGATCAACCCGCGCCGACGTGCCCCCCTAGCGCATCACCAGCGGGAGGTAGACGGCGTATCCTGGAGTGGCGCCGCCGAACAGGGCATAGATTCCCAGTTCGGAGACCTCCGTGCCGACGAGGCGATGTTCCGGATCGATCAGCGGCTCCCCGGCGGGGAGCCAGCGCGCGTGCGCCGGGTGCCACCTGTACAGCCGCAGGCTCTCGGGCAGGACGCCTGCCGGCAGCGGATCGGGGTAACGGGCATTCACTATCGCCGCGAGATTCAGCCCAGTCTGGCCGGTCGAGGCGATGATCTGGTAGGCCAGGCCCACCTGCACCAGGTCGTCTTGGGTTGCGCCGGCCTGAACCGGTACGATGGCGAGCACCGCGTCCTGTTGCAGCGCCCCTGCAGGAAGCACGAGCCCCATGTTATTGTCGCTGGAGTAAATGATCAGCCCTCGATCCAGGGCGATGGCGGGCTGCAGGTGAAAGCCCTGCTGGGCCCACACGGTGCCCCCGGCTCCGTTGTTTGCCGCGGCCTGCGCATAGCCTTGTGGCTCCAGGGTCGGGTTCAGCGCGGCGGTTCCCGTGTAGAGCCCCGGACTGCCCTCATACCCCATGGCTACGATGATCGGCTCGGCGGCCCCGGTCTGCCACACCACCACCTCGGGTGCCGCGGGCAAGGCAGTTGAGGCCTGCGCCCGCACCTGCACCGCATACTCCGCCAGCGGCACCACGGTCACCGCCAGTTGGTAGGGGTCCGGCGCCAGACCCACGACCGCGGCAACCTCTCCCAGGGCAGAGGCCCCGCCGGGCGTGCAGTTGACCATCCAGGACCCCGACATGTCGCCGAGTTTGGCCCGGAGCACGTCGCCCGGGTGCGCGCCCAGGATCTCGATCTGGCCGGTCGCATCGGTGAGTCCCTGGTAGAGATCCGCATCGAGCGGGCGGTCCAGGGTGATCTCGACCTTTGGTGCGGGCAAGCCGGTCGCCGCGAACACCACGCTTTGCATAAAAGGCGCGCAAACGTTCGTATTGACATCGTGCAGTGTCACGTTCATCCAGGACTGGACCGGCAGGGCCACGGGGCCGGCCACGACCGGAACAAAGCGCGTGTCCGGCGACTGCAAGGTCCAGCGGGAGGGCACCTGGCTATCGGAGTAGATGCGCATCACGGTCGCCCAGGTCGTCTCGCCGTTGTTCTCGGCGTGTTGGTGCGTATTCGTGTTGTGTGCGTGCGCCGGATCGGCGCTGGAGCACAGTTCGCTCGAGTTCCCCTGGTTGTCCATGATACTCGCGCGGGTGGGCTCGTCCTCCATGCCCGTGCCACGGTTGTGGGTGCAAAAGCCCCCGGGCTTGCCATCGCGGTCCAGGTACTCGTCGTAGAGATACAGGGCATAATGGCCGAACTCGTGGATCATAGTTGCCGAGCCGTTTCGGGTGGACCATGGCACCTTGTCCCACATGCGGGGAAGGTAGATGCGATCTTTGTGGGCCGTTTGGATGGCGCCTATGAATGCGTTGGGCCAAACGGCGTTGCTGGCATAGATGTTAAAGTCTCCCGACTTGGGGTATTGCCCGTTGTCGTAGACGTCGATCTGCTCCCAGTACAACTGGCCATCGGTCACATCGTAGAGGAATTCAGAGGCCTGCCGGATGCCTGTGGTGAGGCCGGCCAGGTAGGACGGGCTCGCGTCCCATTCCACCCACACCAGCACGTGGAATCCGATGGCGGCTTGATTTGGCCGCACGGTGAGATCCTGGTAGGCGGCGCCCGTGTTGGTGATGACATAGAGCTCTGGCGTGCCGTCATTCAGAATGCGAACGCTGGTCTGGTAGACGCGATAGGACCATCCGTGATCGGGCTTGGCCGCCGGGTGCTCATAGACCTGCTTGCGTGCCACCAACTCATCGCCCAGCAGCGCGTAGGGCACGCTGATCAGCCCGCTGGCATTGGTCGCGCCCATCAGGGTGCCGTCACGGTAGACGCTGGCCCCGGAGACTGCGGCGCCCGAGTCGTTGCGCACGCGCGCCGTAACGGTTACGCCCAACGTGACCTGCACCGTGCTGGACCAGGGGCTCACGTTTCCGGCCCAGTCCGTGGCGAGCACGCGAAATCGGACCGTGTTGCCTCGCTGACCGATGTAGCCTGCCGAGACCAGTGACACATCGTCCAGCCAGGTGGACCAGGTGGTGCCGTCCAGGCTCGTCTGCACGTCGTAGCTGGCCACACCGGATAGGACGTCCCCGCCGTACCAGGCAACATTGAAATCGAGGTGGTCAAAGATGCCGGAGGCAGGGGCCGTGAGCCAGGCCGTGGGGGCACCGGTATCGATCTTGATCGGCCCCAGGTGCACCGCGCCGGACGCCGCGTTCCCCGCCGCGTCGTACGAGCGCACGTGGAACCACCAGTCGCCGGCGTCAGACAGCGGGTACTCGTTCACGCTGGTGCCGGCCGTGTCCCAACCTGTGGGCACGGTGGCCGGCGCATGGTCCCAGGCGTAGGCGTAGCCGGCGATCCCGCTACGGTCGTCGCTGGCTCCGGACCAGGTCGTGGACGCGGTGGCGTCCCGAGACCAGACATTGACCATGTGCGAAGGGCTGGTCAAACTCGTAGGGTTGGCCGGAGCAACGGTGTCGATCTTGACGACGTACTCGCCGCTGGTGCCGACATTGCCAGCCATATCGGCGATGCGGAAGCGTACCCGGTTGGGGCCGGAGGCGCCGCCATCTCCCTCATAGGGCACGGTGGCACTGATCGTCTGCGGCGCGGTGGTGCCAGACGTGCCGGTGCACGCCGCGGGCTCCCAGTCGCTCCAGCGGGCCGCAGCCTCCACATAGTAGGCATAGGACGCCGAGGCGGTGTTCAGACCTGAGAGCGTGTCCTCCACGCGCACCGAAACCGGGACGTTGCGGACATTGACCCAATCCGCGGGGCTGAACGAGGTCCAGTTGCCAGGAGGGAGATCATCGACGGGGCCGACGGGTGTGTCCCAAAAGTTGTTGGCGGTCCAGGTCTTGCCCGCCAGGGGATGCGTGTACTGGATCCAGTTGCTGCTCTTGACGATGCCCGATACGCTGGCCGCGCCCAAGGAGGTGTATCCAGCCGGGTCGCTCTCCTGGATGTTATAGTACTCGCACTGCCCCGGCACCGTCAGGCTGTAGGCCCCCGAACCGGCGGTTGTGGTGTTGCCCACCAGCGTACCCAGAACGTCTGTGTTATTGGAGCAATAGAGCGCGACGGTGACGCCGCGCAGCGGCGTGGAGGTATCCCCAATAGCGCCATCGTAGACACCGCCGGAGAGCGCGGGCAGCGTGACGGTGAACAACTCTCCGTACACGTCATAGCCCATCCCCGCATTGCGGCTGTCTTCCCAGACCATGAGCAATGTGCTGCCGCTGCCCGCCGCGACGGCTGGCGTTCTTTCCTGATACCCGGTATTGCTGATGGCGAGCTCGGTATCAGGCTGCGTCCCATCATAGGCCACGCGCCGCGCGTACACGTCATGATCGGTCGCGCTGTACACATAGTCCCAGATGACCAGGTAGTTGCGGGTGGCGGCGTTGTAGGCCACGTCCGGACGGGTCATGTGCCGGGTTGCGTGGTTCGCGACAGGGACAAACCCACCGCGCAGCGACCCGTCAGAGCCTACACGCTGCCCGTAAATGTCCGAGCCGTTCGCGTCACCCCAGTGATGATCCTCCCAGACCACCAGGAACTCGCCGGCGTCGCCGTTATAGGTCACGCCCGGGAGAAGTTGATCAGCATCCCAGGCTCCTACCAGGATCGGGCTGCCGGTGAGCGCCCCTGCGGCCGTGACGCGCTGGCCAAGGATGTCATAGCTGGCAGGCGCCGCCCTCCGGTCCTGCCAGACCACGAGGTACTGGCCCGCAGCCTGGCCGTAGGCGACGTCCGGCGCCGCTGCGCCCATTGTGCCACTCGAGATGGCAAAGGGCGTGCCCGCGTTGCCAACGGCGCTCACCAGCACGCCATATACGGCCTTGTACGCAAACTCATCGGAGCCGATGAGTTCCTCATAGACCACCAGATACGTATTCGTGACCGGATTGTACGCTACCGACGGCCGGCTCTGGCTGCGCGTGCTGGTGGCAATCGCCAGATCGGCACCCGGAAGGGTGCCGTTGGCAGCCACGCGGCGCGCCAGGATGTCGTGATCGGTGTCCGAGTAGGCGTACTCGATGACCACCAGGTACTCGTTGGCGACGCTGTTGTAGGCCACATCGGGCGCCAGGCGGTGGTTGTCGGCGCCGGCCCAGGCGTCCCAGCTGATGCCGAACATGCTTCCGAGCGGCGCGCCGTTGCCTGCCACGCGCCGGCCATAGATGTCCCAATTATCGCCATAGCCCCAGTGGTGGTCTTCCCAGACGACGAGGTATTCGCCGGCCGAGGCGTTGTACGCCGCGGCGGGCTCGATCTGGTCATACTCCCAGCTGCCGATCGCCTGTGCCAGGACAGAGGCACTGGTGGCACCGGCGCCGACCAGCGCCAGGGCCAGGAGCAGGGTCAAGAGGGCGCCTCGCGCGAGGGCAGGCAGACTTCTGGCGCCGGCAGCGGCGGCAGCGATGCGATGACGATCGATCGAATCGGGGGAGTGTCCGCGAGGGACTCGTGGAGCGAGGAGACGGCGACGGTGCATGGCACACCTCCCCGTGGCCGCCGAGCCGCGCTGTGGGCGCTGTGTACCGCGCGTGCAGTGCTGCGCTGGCAGGCGGTCACGCTCGGACGCTGGCTGCGGCCGGAGGGGCGCGGATGATCGGTGACGCCGGTCGCGGGGCCAGCTGCAAGGAAGGAACACAACGGATAAACAATAAGCCGCAGCGAAAGCGTGAGTTATGCTATCGCTATCATAAGTTAGGACAGCGCTCACGTCAAGGGGTGCAGACGGATACAGCGATGGATCCGCTGATCAGCCTGGTATGTTACACCCCGGCGCGGCCGCGCCGCGTCGCGCCGTGCCACGAGTGCGGGCCGATCCTCGCGGGCCAGGGCAGGCACTGGCCGTAGCTAGCCGGCCTCCGCAGTCGTCGCCGTTGGCTCGGGCGTATCGGTCGGCACAAGCGTCGGTGTCGGCGGCGGTAACGGGGTGGGCGTTTCCGTGGGCACCGGGGTGTCCGTTGGCGTCGGCGTCGGCAGCGGC
Source organism: uncultured Anaerolineales bacterium (assembly GCA_964564195.1). Classification (GTDB taxonomy): domain Bacteria; phylum Chloroflexota; class Anaerolineae; order UBA1429; family UBA1429; genus JAAYED01. The sequence continues at coordinate 5,930 of CAZMAI010000084.1, forward strand.
GTATGCGTCGGCGTCGCCGTAGGCGGTGGCGTATGCGTCGGCGTCGCCGTAGGCGTCGGCGTGGGCAGCGGCGTATGCGTCGGCGTCGCCGTCGGCGTGGGCAGGGGCGTATGCGTCGGCGTCGCTGTGGCCGTGCGCGTGGCCGTCGCCGTAGGCGTGGCGGTACGCGTCGGCGTCGCCGTGGGCGTAGAGGTGCGGGTCGGCGTCGGTGTGGCGGTACGCGTCGGCGTCGGGGTACGGGTGGCGGTCGGGCGCGGAGTATCGGTGGGCCCGGGCCGCTCCGTCTCCGTGGGCGCAGGCGTCGCGGTCGCCGTTGCGGTGGGTGTCGTGGTCGGCGTCCGCCGCGCGGTGGGCGTGCCGGTGGCGGTGGCCGTCACGGTGAGCGTCATCGTCAGCGTACCGCTCGGAGCAACGGTGGGCGTTTCTGTCCGGGTGATCGTGGCCGTTGGTCCTGGGGTGCGGGTGCTCGTGCGCGTCGCGGTGCCGGTTCGTGTCGGCGTCAGGCTCGCAGGCACGGTGGCCGAAGGTGCAGCGGTTGTGGCGAGCGCGGTCGTGGGAAGCAACTGCTCCGGCTGCGGCACATCTACGCTGTACCAGGCCGCCAGGCCGCCGACCACAAAGGCCAGCAGAATGCAGAGCACCCATGTGATGTCGCTGAGTTTCATCGCGCTCACCTCGCCTGCATCGGGCACCGGAACACGCCGCAGGTCCAGTGCGCCGCCCGCCCTGCGCGAGCAGGCCTGACCCTAAATCGGCATAAGCCCGCCATTCACGCGGCATAAAGGCATGGCCTGCAGGCATTGTAGCACAAGCAAGGCGCGCGCGCATGCAAGGTGAAAGCGCACGGAGAGACACTCGGCGGCGTGGCTCACCAGCGCGCGGGGCAGCCAGTCGCGCAGGCCGGGGAGGGGGGAGGCAAGGTGAGGTGGACAATCATCAGGGAGCGCTTCCCCTTGACGCGCGTTGTCGCTGCCTTATACTTTCGCCTGCATGGTTCAAGTATCGATCGCTGCTCACGCTCATGCAATGGCCCCACGACACAGAGGAAAGCTACATGGCAATGTCGTCTCATCATCCTGACGGCCCTTCTAGCGCCCATGCTCCTCATCCGGCTTCGCTTCCGCACCTCCGAACGCACGGTATCTCTCTCGCTTCGAATAGTCCCGGGCCATACCGACATGGGGTTTGGAGACGCGGCCCGTCGTCGGAGGCTGCTCGCGTGGGCACGGGTCCGTTGGGTCATAGCCCGATTGGTCGTCTGCTTCGTTGCCTGCGCTCTCGCCACCGCGTACTCATTCTCCTCGCTCTGAGCACCCTGTTTGCGAGCCTGCTGGTCCGCCCTGCTCGGGCCGCGGACCCGGCGCACCTGGGCTATGGGACCACGGGCGGCGTGGAGGCGTTGGGCTTTGACTGGATCAAGACCCTCTATTCTCCTTCGGGAGACCAGGCACGCAGGCTTGTGCGGGTCGACCTGCGGGCCAGCCACCTCGGGAGCCTCGACGCCTGGCTGGCCGATCTGGATCACAGCGTGCGTTTCTATGCGCAGATGGCCGATGCCTATGAGATCGGCAACGAGCCGAACCTCGACGCCTCCTACGGCTGGGGCGCGCCCCCCGATGCTGCCGACTATACCTATGCCCTGTGCCGTGCCTACGCCACAATCAAAGCGGCCGACCCTGATGCTCTGGTCGTTACCGCCGGGCTGGCCCCAACGGGCCGCATCCCCTTTACCTGGGAGGGGCACAAGGGTTACTGCGCTCCCGGCGTCAGTTGGTGCCCGGTCTACTACCAGGACGAGCGCGAGTTTCTGCGGGAGATGCTGCGGGCAGGCGCCGGCGCGTGCTTTGACGCCCTGGGCTATCACCCTTACGGCTTTAGCGCCCCTTACGACGCCGCACCAGGCTCGGAGGCCTGCGGCCCCAATGACTTTTGCTTCCGCAGCGTGGAGCGGATCCACGACATCCTGTACGGAGAGTTCGGACTCACCCAGCCCGTTTGGCCGACAGAGTTCGGTTGGATCGTCGATCCGCGGCTGGTGGGCAAGCCGGAGTGTTGGAATGATCCGAGTATGGTGCCTTTCCAGTGGATGGTCGTCTCTCCCGAGGCACAGGCCACCAATCTGGTTGGCGCCTACCAGTATGCCGAGTCCCACTATCCGTGGATGGGCGCCATGTTCCTGTTCAACTATGGGATTGGCGGCGGTTGCGATCAGATGGGCTTTTTCAACATCCAGGGCCGTCCCGCTGAGGCCGCGCTGGCCGCCATGTTCAAGCGCTACGTGCCCGGCATCGCTGCCTGGCGTGGCACGCGCAATGTGGTGGTGAATGTGGGCGGCGAGGGGGTTGCGAGCGGACAGCTGTGGCTGGACAACCTGACGTATGGGCCGCTCAACTGGCACGCGGCGCTGGTGCCCGGTGCCACGCTCGACGGCCGGCTGTCGCTGCAGGTGAGCGACGGCGACATCACCCAGCCGGTGCGGTTTTCCATTGACGCAACGGGCCTGGCGCCGGGTCTGCACACCGGGCGTCTGGCGCTCACGGCCACGGCGCCGCTTGGCTTGCCGGTAACCGATGCCCAGCAGGAGGTGTCCGTGGGCGTGTTGGTGGCCACGGACAGGATCTATCTGCCTATGGTGTCACGCTAAGGGGCAGGGGCGCCGAGTCCCCTGGCAGCAGCCAGCGGCAGCACACGAACTCTAAAGTCAGGCGCCGGTCGGCCAGGGACCAACCGACCAGCGCCGGTCTGAGGTCGATCGCGTGGTGCAGTGAGTGGCTATAGATGCTGACGACCGGCCGAGCGACGAAAAGCCCGTCTCATCGCGAGGGGGACATCCTCTACAGGACGTCCCCCTCGCGGACCCAGGCTGTCAGCGGATGACCAGCGGCAGGTGCACACGGTAGGGCCATGTGCCGTCGAGGCCAAAGACGTATCCGGGCGTCGCCCTGTCGCCATTCGTGCCGTCGCCCAGCTGGCCGCAGCTGTTGCCGCCCCAGGACAGCATCCTGCCCTCACTGTCGATCGCGCAGGTGTGCCTGACGCCCGCGGCGATGGCGCCCACTCCTGAGCTCAGTTCCAGCACTTGCGCGGGTGTCAGGCGGTTATCCGTCGTGCCGTCGCCCAGCCGGCCATCGGAGTTGCTCCCCCAGCAGAACATCGCCCCCGCGGCGGTCAGGGCGCAGGTGTGCAGTTGCCCCGCGGCGATGGCGGCCATGCCCGAGGTCAAACCCGTGACCTCCTTGGGCCTGGGCTGATACCCCAGACTTGTCGGAAATCCGAGCTGACCGCCCGTGTTGTCGCCCCAGCACAGGGCGGCGCCCGCGCCGTTGATGGCGCAAGAGTGGCTGTCGCCTGCAGAGATGGCGGCCATGCCCGAGTCCAAGCCCTCGACCGGAAAGGGCACTGTCTTGAGTGCGTTGGTGCCGTTGCCGAGCTGGTAGTCGTCGTTGGCGCCCCAGCAGAGCATCGCGCCAGTGGCGGTCAGGGCGCAGCTGTGCAACAGGCCGGCGTCGATCGCGGCAACACCCGAGCTGAGGCCGGAGACAGGCACCGGCGTCGGGCGATCGGTCTTGGTGCTGTCGCCAAGCTGGCCACTGTCGTTGTCGCCCCAGCACAGGGCGGCGCCCGCCTCGGTGAGGGCACAGCTGTGTTTGTATCCCCCGGTGATGGCGGCGACTCCCGTGCCCAGGCCAGAGACAGGGGTGGGCGTGAGCCGGTTGGTTGCCGTGCCGTCACCCAGTTGACCGCCGTTGTTGTGGCCCCAGCAGTGCGCGGCGCCTCCCGCGGTGATGGCGCAGGTGTGGTTGCTCCCCGCGGCGATCGCGAGGACGCCGGTGTCCAGTCCCGATACGGGCGCGGGTGTGTTGCGGCTCGCGGTGGTCCCATCCCCCAGTTGGCCAAAGTCATTCCGACCCCAGCACAACGCCTGGCCCTTGGCGGTCAGCGCGCAGGTGTGCTCGTCACCGGCGGCGATGGCCGTGACCACCGTACCGGAACTGACCAGCGCCGCCAGCGCGGGATCAGACTGCGCCAGAGACAGGATCGCCGGTGACGGGGGCGGCACGGTGGCAGCGGTGACCGCTGAGCCAGAGGCAGCGGTGAGCAGTGCGAGGACGAGGAGCAGGATCAGCGGGCGCAGGGCACGACGATACATGGATCCTCCAGCAGCTGAGTGTGATGAGAGTGCGTTGGGCTACAGGATCGCCTGGGGTATAGCCCAGGCGCCGCGGCGCGTCAAGGGTGACGCGGGCCGGTATGCAGGGCCGGTGCGCCTCGCCCTACAGCTCCTGCCTCCGCAGCAGCGCCCACGCCCCCGCCAGGCAGGCGCCGATGAACGCCAGGGCGACCAGGGCGGCCGGCCACACCTCGGGGCGGGCGCCGGCACCCAGCTCGGCGGCGTGGGCCACCAGCGTCGGGGGCAGCCAGTCGCGCAGGCCGGGGAGGGAGCCCAGCAGGCTCATAGCCAGCCAGAACCCCAGGGAGAGGGCGCCCGCAACGACGGTGCTGCGGGCCAGGGTGCTGGCCAGCACCGTCAGCGCCAGGATGACCGCCAGGTACAGCGCGCCCGCCAGGTTGAGCAGGAGGAAATCGCCCAGCGGCGGTCCGTCAAAGAGGACCAAGGCATAGTACCAGGCGCCCAGCGCGGCCAGGGCCAGGGCGATGAGCAGCAGCGCCAACAGCGCCAGATATTTGGCCGCGAGCACCTGCCAGCGGGGCATCGGCCGGGCCAGCAGCATGGCCAGGGTGCCGCGCTCGCGCTCGGCCACCAGGCAGCCCATGGCCACCAGGATGAGCGCCA
>CAZMAI010000085.1:0-10354 GCA_964564195.1 uncultured Anaerolineales bacterium
GGACCGCCCAGAAAGCAGCAGACGTCGAGGACCTGATCCGCCGCCGTGATCCCGGCGAGTTCGGCGAGTTGACGGGTGTCCTCAGCACCGCCCAGGTGGTACTGGAGGCCGCAGACTGCCAGGGTGCGGCTGTCACCAAAGGCCCCGGCCAGGATAGCGGGCTCCACCATGGTCTCAATACGGTCCTTGAGGGGCCCGGCTCCGGGCCATGCCCAGGATGCAATCCAATCGGGCGCGGATTTTCTCATGGCGTGTATGGTTCCTGTCCGTGGCTTCGGCTGGCGACTATCTCCTTCGCCCAGGCTGCTGCCGTCTTGCGCGCCGCTGCGGCATCGATCTGCACATCGGCCAGTTCGGTGCTGCCGAGGATCGTGGCTGCCGGCAGGGCGCGCCTCATCAAGGCCAACGTCGGGCCCGGGCCTCCTCTGTGTGTGCAAAACAACGCGACATGTCTGCCGGTCATAGGCATGATCCTGAGCAGGGTCTGGACGGCCGGAGCGGCCTGAAAGGCCCACACAGGCGTTCCGATGAATATCAGGTCATAGTCTTGGGGATCAAACGATGGAGGGGCGATGGGCATCCGCGGGTGAAGCAGTCTCTGCCATCCGTACAGCAGGTAGCGGGCAAAGCCCTTGACACGTGGCTCGACTAGCGGCTGCAGCTCTGCGAGTTCGGCGCCCGTGGCATCTGCGATCGCTTCGGCCACCAGTTGCGTGCTTTTTTCCATGGAGTAGTAGATCACGAGAATCCTGAGTCTATCCATCTTGTTGGTCTCCCCCCGAGTTCGAACAGCGCAGCATGTCACTAACTGCCTGTGGAGTGATAGTGGCGAACGCCGTACTCCCACACGCGCAGGCACGCCACGAGAAAGACGAGCCCAAATAGCGGGCTCGCGTACTGAAATGCCAGGGTTGACCCCAGCGGGTCGTTGCGTCCCAGTATGGCCAGCACGGGGAAATACGTTACCGTCGCGAGCGGCACGATGTAGGTAAAGAACTGGCGGAGCTCGGCGCGATAAATGCTTAACGGGTACTGGGTCGTCTCGACGCCGCCATACGTCATGGTGTTAAAGATCTCTAGCGACTCGGTACTCCAGAAGCAGAACGTGGCCTGAAGCACCATCAGCCCTGAGAACAGGGCGGCGCCGCCGCAGATCGCCGCGAGGCAGAGCGCGACCCGAGGCAGCGTCCAGGCGACCCGCAGGGTGCCGGCGCCCCAGGCGAACACGATAACCCCCTGGGCCAGGCGCCCGATCCGGAGCAGCTGGATGTGGCTGCCGGCGACCTGCAGGGCAGTGCCTCGCGGGCGCAGCAGCAACCGGTCAAAGGTGCCGCCGCGGATCATGATGGCGAACTCGTCAAAGCCCCGGGCGATCCCTTCCGCGAGGGCAAAGGACACATTGACGATACCGTAGAGCACGGCGGCCTCTGCCAGGGTCCAGCCTGCCAGCGAGCCAAACCTGTCGAACAGCGACCAGGTGACCAGGAACTCCATCCCGGACGTGAGGAGCGTCGCCAGCGTTAGCATCAGGAAGGAGGCCCGGTACTGCATCTGGCTGCGCACTGAGACCCCAATATAGTGTTTGTAGAGCGACACCGTCTCTCGGATGTTAGCCACCCTGCACCACCATGCGCGTTACGCCGCGCGCCAGGATGGCCCTGCCCAGCAGCACCAGCAGACCCGCCCAGACCAGTTGGTGCAGCATGCCATAGGCCGCCTGCGGACCCGCGAGGGTGCCGAGGTAGAGGCGGAAGGGAGTATCCATGATGCCGCGGAATGGCAGGGCGGCGAGAATGGACTGAGACCAGTCGGGGAAAAGCAGGATGGGTACGTAGGAACCGGAGAGGAACTGGGCCACCAGGCTCAGGAGCCGGGCCAGGCCATCTCCGGTGGTCGTCCACAGCAGCGAAATGGCCATCAGGGTGGTGATGGCCGTGCTGAGCATGAGCGCACAGACAAAGCCCAGCAGGAACAAGCCCGCGGCCTGCCACGAAGCCGGCGGCTGCATTCCGAACAAGAGGCCGGCCGCCAGCATCAGTGGCCCGGCGCGCAGGATGGTCGGGGCCACACGGGCCGCCAACTGTCGGCTGAACCAGTACCAGTACAGATCTGCGGGGCGGGTGAGTTCGTACGCCACGCTGCCATCGCGCACCATGGCCTGCATCTCGGCGTCGATGCGGAAAGGGAGCAGGAGCAACAGCGCCTGCGTCAGCCAGAGGTAAGTGATTGTGTCCGCGAGCGTCATTGGCTGAGAGGCGCCGCCCGACTGGAAGAACGCAGTAAAGATCGCCACGCGAATCCAGCCCCAAAAGAGCTGCGTGCCAAAGCCAGCGATGGCTGCCGCACGGTATTGCAGCAGCATGCGGGTGCGGGCGCTGACGATCGCCAGGTACGGTCTCATGCGGATCTGTCCATATAGATCTGCGCCACGATCTCCTCAATGGGCGCGTTCTCCACGTACAGGTCGCGGATGGCGTAGCGGGATGAGATATCTCCGATGAGCTGCGCAGCCGAGATGCGCTCCGGGTCAAAACTCAGTGTGAGGCGTGGCCCGTCCCGGTGCAGCACTTGCGCATCGTCAACCTCGATCCAGGTTGCCTCGTCGGCGAGGATGATGGCCATCCGGCGCTCACTGGTCACCATCTGGCGCATGTGATCGAGCGTGCCGTCCAACAGGATGCGGCCCTCATTGATCAGGATCACGCGGGTGCAGAGGCTCTCGATGTCATCCATGTCGTGCGTGGTGAGGATCACTGTCAGGCCCTGCTCGCGGTTGAGCCGCTTGATCAGATCGCGTACCGCCAGCTTGGCCACCGCATCGAGACCGATGGTGGGCTCATCCAGAAACAGGATCCGCGGGCGGTGCAGCAGCGCGGCGGCCAGATCGCAGCGCATGCGCTGTCCCAGGCTGAGTTGCCGGACGGGTGTATCCAGTAGGCCTGCCAGGTTCATGATGTCGACCAGTTCATCGCGCGTCCGGCGGTACTGGTCGGGTGGCACCCGGTAGATCTCGCGCAGGAGGTCAAAGGATTCTGTGACAGGCAGGTCCCACCAGAGTTGCGTGCGCTGGCCAAAAACCACGCCGATCTGTGCCACGTGGGCGATACGCTCCTGCCAGGGCACCCGGCCCAGGACGGTGGCGATCCCGCTCGTGGGCACCAGGATACCCGAGAGGATCTTGACGGTGGTCGACTTGCCGGCGCCGTTTGGGCCAATATACCCCACCAGTTCGCCGGGCTCGATCGAGAACGAGACGTCCGTCAGGGCATGCACCTGGCGTTGGGTGCGATGTACCAGGCTCGTGAGCGCGCCCCAGGTGCCGGGCCTGCGCTCCGCGACGCTATAGGTTTTGACCAGGTTCTCTACCGTGATGGTTGCCATGACACGCGTTTGACCCTTTGAAGGCAGGATTTCCTCCGGGAGACACCAGAGGATAGGCGCATAGCGTGGGAGCGTCAACCCCCATGACCTCGCGATACTCTCGCCGTGCATTGCAGCCCAAACAATTCTGAATATTGTGAATAAAATCACTTGACAAATGTGAGAACTGCTGCTATACTACAGTCAGATTGAGAGTGAGTACAACCTAGCGAGCGGCGATGTCGCCCCGGCAATGGCCAGGGCGATCTGTATGTAGAAGGAGTCCAGCGAGCAGGTGTCGACGCTCAAGGAAGAGGAGATAGAGATGAATACCATGGAAGTCGAGCAGAACCATACGCTGATGAACATTGTTCAGATGACGTACAGTGATTATCTGCGTGAGACGGCAAATCGGGATCATTTCCGGAACGCCGAGGCTTCCACTGTAAAGGGGAGCGTACGCGCTTCCGTGGATGCCCTGGCAGATTCGGCGCGGGAGGTGATTTGCCAGATCGCGCCCCTGCAGACGACGGCAGTCTGTGCCGTCCCGGCGTAGCCCGAGGCTAACCACTGCATAGCGAGTGTGAGGAGGGGAGAGAAATGGAAGTCATATCGGCTATCAATGCGCGACTGGCCGAGTATCAACACGACATATTCCAGATCAGCAAGACCAACCCGCTTCGCCTGAACAGAGGCGAAGGAGAATCGAGTATCGCTCGTGGACTTGCCAGGCTGGGTAAATAGTTGACAACTCCAGGGCCCCGCACGGCCCCGGCTTGATCCATAGGATAGTGGGACTGGCTCTGCTAACCGGCAGGGCCAGTCCTTTTCATGCGCGTCCAGCGCCGGGTTCGGTGCTGACCGGCTCAGCGTCCGATGTGCTGGTCGGCATTGACGTTTGCTTTATGCCGTGCTATCCTGCGGCAGGTTGTCTGGGGCAGTCAGGACGTGCAATGGTCTGGCTGCCAAGCAGGCGAGTGGAAAGTAAGGAGGCGCAGGAATGCTTGGATCCAGGATGCGCGTGCTCGTCACGGTGGTCGTCTGTGCGCTGCTGCTGATTCTGGCAGCGGGATGCGTGCGCTCCAAACCGGAGAGGGAGCGGGAGCCGTTGCCGACCTTGCCATCGGTTGAGGCGGCGATTGTTGAGGCGGCGGAAGCGGGCACCAGCGGCGAAGATGTCGCAGCCGCCGAGGGCGCAGAGGCCGAGGGTGAGGCAAAAGAGGGCGGGGAGGCCGAAGGCGCAGAGGCCGAAGAGGCTGTGCCGGACGCGTCTGTCGAGCCAACGGCTGAGCCGACGGCGGAGCCCACAGCGACGCCCGAGCCGACGCCCGAACCAACCGAGGTGCCTTATTCGGGATCAGTGTACACGGTGATGCCGGGCGATACACTTGGCACCATCGCAGAGGCCCATGGCAGCACGGTGGCCGCCTTCATGGAGGCCAATGGGCTCAGTAGCATTACACTCCGGGTGGGCCAGCAACTTCGCCTTCCCATGGGCGTCGAGCCGCTGTGGGACACTGACGTAGAGAACACTGCGATCCATATCGTCAGGGCTGGGGAGACGCTGAATGACATCGGCGCCCGGTACCGCATGCCGGTCGGCCAGATCATGGCGCTCAACACGTGGATAAAGGATCCGATGTTGATCAAGCCTGGCCAGGAGATCACCGTGGTTGTTCAGCCGCTCGATCCCAACGCCATTGTCCATGTTATTCAGGCGGGCGAGTCGCTGGCCAGCATCGCGCTGCGTTATGGTGTGAGTGTCGAGGAGCTTGCGCAGTACAACTATATCGTGGATCCCAATCGCGTGTTCGTCGGCCAGCAGGTGGTTATCCCGCAGTAACCTGTCCGGCGAGGCGGACTCTTTTTCCGGCCCGGCACTCCGGTAGGTGAAGAGGTCAATGCGTTGTGCACTGACCAGTCTCTACCGGATGTCGGGCCGTCACTTTCAGTGTCGTCCGATGCCTGCAACGGCCGGTTACGGGGCAACCTTTCCGGAAAGTGAGTTGAGATGTCGAACAAGGCCTTGCTGATTACTCTGGCGATCGCTCTCGCGCTGCTATGCGCGTGCACACTCGCGCTCGGCACGGGGGCTCTGTTCTGGATTCAACGGCAGACAATCGATGTGAGCGGCGCCCTCGACGCCGTGGATTCTCAGCTCACAGGCACGCCCGCGATCGACGCAGAGCCGGAGGCTGATTCGGGTGTTACGGTGCGTCCAGGGGATATCAAGGACACGGACGCGATCCCCGGCGTTGTCACACCGGGTCTGGCTGCCGGCGGAACGCTGAGGCTGGCAGGTGATTTGCCGCCAACACTGGATCCGGCCATGGTGCAGGACAACACCTCTGCGCTGTATGTCGTGCATCTCTTTTCCGGCCTGGTGAGGCTGAATCAGGACCTGGAGATCGTGCCAGAACTGGCCACGGGCTGGGACATGGAGGATCAAGGCAGGACCTATGTGTTTCACCTGAATCCTGACGCGACCTTTGCCGACGGTACGCCCATTTCTGCAGAGGATGTGGTGCGTTCCTGGGAGCGCGCCTGCAGCCCCGAGCTGGCCTCGCCCGTGGCGCCCAGCTATCTGGGTGACATTGTCGGGGTCGAGGCGTTCTCGCTGGGCCAGGCGACATTCATCGAAGGTTTGGACGTGCGCGATCCCCACACGCTTGCCGTCACCATTGATGCTCCCAAGGCGTTCTTTCTCGCCAAGTTGACCTATCCCGCGGCGCTGCTGGTGGACGTGGCCGATATCGGCCGGCAGGGCCGGCGCTGGATGCTGAACCCCAACGGCAGCGGCCCCTTTGTCCTCGATACGCTCACGGAAGATCTTATCGTGCTCCGGCGCAACCCCCGGTACTATGGCGAGGGCCCTCTGGTGGACCGGGTCGAGTTTGTCGTCAATGGCGGGCTACCGATCACCATGTATGAGAACGATCAGTTGGATATCGTTAGCGTGTGGGGAGATGAACTGGACCGCGTCATGGATCCATACAACCCGCTCAGCGAGCAGTTGCACGTGGCGCCGGAGCTGAGCACCGAGTATCTCGCGATGGACGTTACCAGGCCTCCCTTTGACGATGTGGCCGTGCGGCAGGCCGTGCTCAAGGCGATCGATCGCGAAAAGCTGGCGACTCTGGTCTTGAACAACAGCGCGGTTCCGGGCCGCGGGATCCTCCCGCCGGGACTCGTGACCGCGGATCCGGATCCGGCCTCAGAGGTGATGGCCTACGATCCCGTTGAGGCCCGCCGGCTGTTGGCGAGTTCGCCTTATTCGGCCCCCGGGAATATGCCTGCGATCGTTCTTTCGATTAGCGGGACCAGCGGGTACATGCCGCCGATCACAGAGGCTGTGGTGGCCATGCTCGAGGAGAACCTTGGCCTGGTGGTGACGGTAGAACAGATCGACTGGCCCGACTTCTTGCAGGATCTCAATGAACGGCGCTATGCCCTTTACTCCAGCGGGTGGATTGCCGACTATCCCGATCCGCAGAACTTTGTCGATCTGCTCTTTTACAGCAAGAGCTCACAGAACCACACGGGCTATGCCAGCGCTGAGGTCGATGCCTTGTTGGAGCAGGCGAGGGTAGAGCAGGATGAAGAGCGGCGCGCAGCGATATATGTCCAGGCGGAGCTGGCGATCCTGCGGGATGCGCCCTGGGTGCCGCTGACGCACGGCGTGGCCTACACCCTGGTCAAGCCGTGGGTACAGGGTTATAGCTCCGGAGCGGGTCTGTATCCCTGGCTGAAGGACGTCTACCTGAGCGACTGAGCACGCGCTGCACTCAATGCCAGAACTAGGCCGTGTTCCGTGCGCCGCCACGGGTGAGCACGATGATAAGGGCTACCAGCCCTGCTGCGGTTGCCAGACTGGCGATGCCCACGCCTACCAGGAGCGCCGTGGGCCGGGAAGGTTCCTGGCGGACGACCATCCCGGAATGCCGGTGCTCAGCCAGGAGCTCCAGATTGGATGCCAGCGACTCGCGAAAGCCCCGGGGCATAGACACAGGCGGCAGCGCGGCCGACACGCGACCCTCGACCTGCTCGTACGCCTGGTCGGGCAATGGGAGGAGGCCGTGATTCCGTAGCGACCTGCGAATGCCGGCCCAAAGGCTCGACAGGGTATCTGAAACCTGTTCCAGTTGGCTAGAGGTCGACATCGATCTGAATACCCTTCTTTTCTAGTTCTCGGCGCAGCTGCAACAATGTGCGATGATACAGTGATTTGATCGCGCCTTCGCTTCGCCCGAGCACCTGGCCGATCTCTGCATTCGACAGGCCCTCATTGAACTTGAGCATCAAGAGCTCTCGGCGCACCGGATCCAGCGTCATCACCGCCTCGGAGAGGAAGCGTTTCTCGTCCTCCTCCTGCGCAACCCGCTCCGGATGCTCATCGGGCCGGCTGCTGATCACCATGTCCTCCAGCGAGATCACTGGCCGGCGGCTACGGTCGCGGTGCCAGTTGGCGATCAGATTGTGGGCGATCCGGTAGAGCCACGCCGAAAAGGGATAGCCCTTGTCGACGTAGGTGTCCAGGTGAGCCATCGCCCTAAAGAAGACGCGCGCCGTCAGGTCCTCGGCATCGTGAACATTGCCGACGCGATGGTAGACATAACTGTATATGCGTTCCACATAGTGCTCATAAAGGGCCCCAAAGGCGCGAGGGTCGCGCTGCGCAGCCTCAATCTCTGCCTGCTCGTCCCAATCGGTCATCGTTCCCTCGCTATCGCTATCCATAACACTCTGGCGAGTGTCTCGTTTCGAATGTTCCTCTAGTCTAGCGCGACGGCAGCCTGCGGTCAAAGGGCCGCCTGGCCGCATGATGAAGGTTGAGGAAGGCTTTCAGAACCTGCGCCGGTCATGATATAATCGGTACACTATTCTGACCGGCGTGTCGCGTGCCGTACCGGAGCGAATCATGCAGCTGTTCCGCCGCCCGCGCTTTTCCAGTCTGCGGGCGCAACTTATGCTCTCAATGGCAGTGCCCATCATTGTCCTGCTGATCGCCCTGGCGTTGGTGGGCTTTTTCGGCGTGACGCAACTCATTCAAACGCTCGTTGAGCAGCGCGATGCGGAACTGACCAAGCTGGCCGCCCGTCAGGCCGCGTCCTACTGGTCGGATTCGGTTCTCCTGCTGACACAGGTGGCGTCCACCGATCAGGTGCGAAATGGTGATGCCGAGCAGATACGAGAGATGCTTGCGCAGAATACGCCCCTGCAGCAGCGCTTTGATCAGATCAGTGTGACCGGTGCCGACGGTGTCGTCGTGGCGACCTACGGCGGCCAGGTGGGTGAGTCCTATGGGCCGTACGGCTTTGTCGATCTTGCCCGTCAGGTGCGCCGCCCGGTGCGATCGCCGGTGATCACCAATGAACAGGGGCAGTCGCTTGTGGTGGCGGCGATACCTTATTATGGCGTGAACCGCCAGTTCGCGGGGTGCGTTCTCGGCGTGTGGCAACTCAAGGGCGGACATGCCTTGCGTACGGCGCTGGAGAACGTGCGCGTGGGTACGGCCGGCTACTCGTACCTCGTGGATGATGCGGGCACCGTGCTTTACCATCCGGAGGCCGATATGGTGAGCGCTAATGCCAGCCGCCACCCCGCCGTGGCGGCGCTGCTGGCAGGAGAGGAAGGCGCCCGCACGGTCTCGGACAAGGGCCAGCGCACGGTGGTGGGCTATGCCGCGGTGCCATTTGACGAGCTTTCCAGCTCGCTGTTTGCCGATGAGACGTGGGGTGGATGGGGGATGCTGATCGCAGAGCTGTGGGATGACATCGTCGCGCCACTTCAGATTTCGATCTACCTCATCGTTGCCTTGCTGGTGGCGACCGTTGCCCTGCCACTGAGTGTGCTTGCCATTGGCAGCCAGCGCGTGGCCGCGCCGCTCCAAGGTCTGGTGGCGGAGGTCGGACGCGTAGCGGAAGGAGATTTCGACACGCAGGTCTCGCTGGCGAATGCTCCGGCGGAGGTCCGCAACCTGGAGTTGGCTTTCAACAAGATGGTTGCCGAACTGCAGCGGTACCGTGCTGACATTCAGCGCTATGTCGTATCGATCCTCACCAGCCAGGAGGAGGAGCGCAAGCGTGTCGCCCGCGAACTGCATGATGAGACGGCCCAGGACCTGATTGTCCTCGGCCGGAGGATCGAGGATGCGCAGGAGACGGCCAGTGATGAACGACTCAAGGCGCAACTGGAGGGCCTGCGCGACATGGTGGATGACACGCTAACGGGTGTCCGGAGGTTCACCAGCGATCTGCGGCCGCCACTCCTTGAGGAGTTGGGCTTGCCGCGTGCGCTGGAGATTCTGGGAAACCGTGCCGGGCGCGAAGAGCAGTTCGAGGTCACTGTCCAGGTGGAGGGCATGCCGCGGCCTGTGCTGCCCGAGCTTGAGACCGGTCTCTACCGTCTGACTCAGGAGAGCCTCAGCAATGTAAGGCGCCATGCGGAGGCCAGCCACGTCTCCGTCCGTCTCATCTATGCCGATGACCGCCTGGAGTTGCTCGTGCAGGATGACGGCATCGGTTTCCACGTGCCCGATGACCCGGGCAAGATGCTCGCGACAGGCCGCCTTGGGCTGATCGGCATTCACGAGCGCGCGCGATTGTTTGGAGGGCGTGCCACGATCCGGTCGACGCCGCAGCAAGGCACCACAGTGCACGTCGTTATCCCTTTGAGCACGATTTTGCTGACGGAGACGTAATCCTCCTGCTGGTCGGTTTCTTATCTGAGTGAAAATACCTAGATAGAAATGGTAAGATCAGCGGATGTGCACCCCGGGCGGGGCTGGTATAGTGATGGCGTAGTGAGGAACCAAACCTCACTTGATCTGCTAAAATCCCGTCGAGGCGGGTGCAGCACTTCTTCTCCTCCTTGGTAAGACGAACTCTATCCATCGCAGTGGGCGGCGAAAGGATAGAGTTCGTCGCTTTTTGTACTCCCCACTGCAACTCGTGTGATCTGCCCTTGCCGGCGTGGCGATGCAGGCTGGATGGCC
>CAZMAI010000086.1:0-10335 GCA_964564195.1 uncultured Anaerolineales bacterium
GGCACACTGCCGGGGCCGCTGCAACAGGGGCTCGGTCAGGGAATGGATCTGCGCGTGGTGCTCTCCGATGCGTTGGCCTCCTTGCCCTTGATCTCTCAACGGGCGATGCGGGCCTTTGCCCATGGATACGATGTGGCCGCCATCGCCGAGGCTGAAGGTGTGAGTGTCTCGACCATGAACTGGCTGCTAAGCTCCGCTCAGGAACACCTCCGAGATATTCTGGAGGGGCGCCTGGATGCCGACGATGGAGCGCGCTATCGTCCACGCTGAGCGTTGGCGTCCGGTCGAGGACCTTACTTTTGTTCCTCAGTACGTTCCTGTCCCGGCTGCCACTCCTGGTCCAGCAGACCTTCCTGCACCGTATTGAGTATCTCCCTCAGCCTTTTCAGGTGAGAGCCGGGCCAGTAGA
The DNA here is from genome assembly GCA_964564195.1 of uncultured Anaerolineales bacterium. Classification (GTDB taxonomy): domain Bacteria; phylum Chloroflexota; class Anaerolineae; order UBA1429; family UBA1429; genus JAAYED01. The sequence goes on from CAZMAI010000086.1 coordinate 410, forward strand.
TCTGCCCGCAGCTTTGGCAGCGTGTAAACTCGCTGTGGCAACTCGCGGTTCTCGGCTGCAACATATGGGCCACCTCTTCCCGTGTCGCTGGCACCAGCAGGCCGTTGCAGTGCGCGCAACGGGTATACGGCCGAGACAGTGGCAGCAGGTCGTAGCGCTGGATGATCTCGGACAGTTGCGCGCGCGGCTCAGGGGTACGCACCCAGTGCCCGTGCTCGACGGCAGAGCGCATCAGCAGGCGGCGGTCGCGGGTGAGCAGGATGCGGTGCTCATTGCGGGCGATGTCGGCCAGCGTCTCATCGTCGCAGTCGTTGCTGTAGACCGTATCGATCCCCAGCAGTCGTAGCCAGCGCGCCAGCCTGCCCAGGTGCACGTCCAGGACAAAGCGCCCCACCGGCTCTGCTGTGGAGCGGAGACTGATGGGTGAGGCGGGGTCCACCGTGACCAGGTGTGGGTACACGGAGACGCGATCGCCGTCCGCCAGGCGGTGATCCCAGCCGACGGCCTCCCCATTCACCAGGATCAGGTCGACCTCCACATGTGGCACGCCCAGGCCCTCGATCATTTCGCGCACCGGTTCTGGTGTGTCCCAGGTCCACACGAGATCGTGCTGTCGTCGCTCAGGCGGCAGCAGATCGTTTAGCGGTCCGTAAAAGCGGCAGCGAGCGCGATACATCTCATTGGTCAGGCGTTGCGGGGGCGTCCGGCGGTGCCAGACGCACGCCCATCTCGACCAACGCCTCTTGTACGCGCGAGACGGGCAGGGCCCGAGGCGTGACGCCCGACTGAGCCGACAGGGCGGCAGCGACGCCGGCAGCCTGCCCCAGAGCCATCATATTCCCCATGCTCTTGCCCGCCGCGTGGCCGAGAAAAGTGGCAGAGCCGCAGCGGCCGGCCACCAGCAGGCATTCGATACGCCTGGGCAGCAGCGCGCGGTATGGATAGGCAAACCCCGATTGCATAGGCCCCGTGTAGAGCTGGTTGGCATCGATCGCACCGTACTTGCGCGCTATGACGTCAGGGAATTCTGCCCCGCGCCGGGCGTCCTCTACGGTGACCACATACTCACCGACGATGCGGCGTGTGTCGCGCACGCCTACGGCGGCGCCGGTACGGGCTAGATAGCAGTGTTCGAGGCCGGGGATGCGGTACAGCCGGGCCAGCCTTACAAAGTCAAAGGCCACCTGCATCCCGGTGCGCTCAGCGAGGGTGAGATCACCGCTCCGGGTGCCATCGACGTTCTCGGCACCGCGCCAACCGCCGTTGTTGATGTTGACGACGCCGGGCACGGTGGTACGGTCATAGGCATACCATGCGGCTACGGCAAATCCGGCCTCGTGTGCCTGCGCATAGATCGCCTCCATCTCGCGCGGGTGGGCGTCGGCGTAGGCGATCAGACGGTCGGCGTCGACGTTGGCGACGGCAAACACCAGCGAGACAGGCATAAAGCGGCCGTCCTCCTCGCGCCCCTGCACCATCTCCGCGCCGGCGTGAAAGGCCACATCGCCATCCCCGGTGGCATCCACCACCACATCCGCGCGAAACGTCTGAGCGCCTTCCTTGGCTGCGACGACCACGCCAGTGATGCGGTCGCCCTCCATTACCACGTCGCTCACGGGGCTGTAGAGGCGATAGTGACAGCCGGCTTCTTCCAACGCCTCAAAGGCGGCCATGCGCAGGTATTCCGGATGGACATCGATGCCGTCGCCGTTGATCCAGTTGTCGCGGCCTGGCGTCCAGGCGTCGGCGCCGTAGGCGGTGAGTTTGCTCACCAGCATGTCGTGGGCGCCGCCGCGCCGGCCGCCCTCTAGCAGCATCCGGTTCATGGGCATCCAGAGGGCCACTGCGGCCACACCGCCAAAGAACGAGTGGGCCTCCAGCAGAAGCGTGCGGGCGCCCATGCGGGCGGAAGCCAAAGCCGCACCCAGTCCGGCAGGGCCGCCGCCAGCCACGATGACCTGGTAGTCGTCGCCCTGGACGGGTATCTTTTCGCGCAGCAAGGTGTTTGTGAGCATGGGTCTTCTCCCGGAATCACGAATACTCATCTATTGTGATGGCATAGATATGTCTTATAATAGCGTACACATCCTTCGGAGGAAAGCAGTTTGCCACATAGGCTAGAGGGTCAGGTAGCGATCATTACGGGCGCTTCTAGCGGTATTGGGGCCGCGCTGGCGCGAACCTTTTCCGCTGAGGGTGCTCGGGTCGCGCTGGTCGCGCGCCGTACGGCGGACCTGCAAGCCCTGTCCGCTGAGATCGACGCTCAGGGCGGATCCTCTCTGGCACTCACCGGTGACGTTACCGATGACGATGACATGGCGCGTATGGCTCAGGCCGTACTGGAAACCTGGGGGCAGGTGGATATCCTGGTCGCCAACGCGGGGATCTATGTCCAGACTCCTGTCGCGCGGATGACGGTGGATGATCTGGCCCGCGCCGTCGAGGTCAACTTTCTGGGGGCGGCCCGCTCCATCCTGGCTGTGCTGCCGGCGATGCGTGCCCGCAGGCGCGGCCATCTGGTGCTGATGAGCACTCAGGACGTCATGATCCCCATCCCCGGTGACGGCCCCTATGTTGCGAGCAAGTCGGCGCTCACTGGATTGGCGCAGGTGCTGCGGCAGGAACTCAAGCCAGAGGGCATTCACGTCACCGTGATCCATCCGGGCCGCATCGATACGCCGCTCATTGAACACCTGCGCATGCCCATGAGTTCCCCCAAAGTGTCCGCTGGCGATCTGGCAGTGCGGGTTGTGCGGGCAATTGTGCGGCACCGCAGGCGGCTGATCTACCCTACCTCGGGCTATCTCTATATCTTGCGAGACCTCTGGCCGGCGTTGGGTGACTGGCTGATCAGCGCCCTCCATCTGCAGGGATGGAGCGACTCGCCCACTGGCCGGAGCGGCTGAAAGGACACATATGGCAGCTGCCGATACGTTTGTGACGCCGCGTGATACGCACTCCTGGATCAGGCCGGTGCGCGTGGCGCTGGTCCCCGGCCATGAGAGCACATTGCTGGGACGGGTCATGGCCGGGATTGAGGATGGCCTGGCCCGCCTTGGTCACAGCGTCACCGACACACCAGACCAGGACACGGATCTCATCCTTACCACGTTTCGCTACGGCGAGTCGATCAGTTGGCGCCGGGCGCTCATGTTCATTGCACGGCGCCGCTTTCATCTCGAGCATTCGCCCACGGTGGCCACCCTCGTCCAGATGAGCCGTGCGGAGTTTGAGGGACTCATGGGCCATCTGGAGCAGTCCCTGACTCGCGAACCCATCCGGCCGGAGGACTTTCAGTTCTCGGACCTGGGGCCCGATGCCTGGCAGGTGCTGGTGGAGCAGGGGCAGCGCGGCGGTCCGATCCTCTCGGTTGAGCGCATCCTGCAGGCGCAGACCAAGTGTATCCGCCTGCTGCTGGTCATCGGCGAGGACGAGCCGGAGATCCTGTATCACTTTGATCTGGTGGGGGCGCACCCGACCAGCGATCCTGCGGATGGTGACGGATTCTACGAAGACATTGTGCTGCGGCTGGTGACTGCGGTGTGCACCTCGGAGGTGACCGACCATGAGGTGGTCGGCGAGCCAGTCACTGCGGCGGAGTGGTCCGGTACCACGGTGCCCGAGGCGATGAAGCGTGCCGGCGCAGAGCTCGGCCGTCGGGGCTTTTTCACGAACATGATTCGCATCTCGGACCTGGTGCAGGTGCCTGCGGTCTCGGAATCGCTCTCGAGCCAGTACAGCGAGGGATGCTTCTCGAGTTGGGAGCCGCGCCTGGATGCGTTGATAGCGACGGTCACGGGCAGTGCCCGGCCAGTGGACAAGGGACATCTGCGCGACGATGATCTCGCAGTCATCGTGGGCGTCACCGCCACCGGGCAGGGTGCCCAGGTGCGGCACGTGGAAGGGTTGGCCAACACGCCGCCTTCGACGGAGGCGGTGGAGATGATGGAGATGGACGGGCCTCTCCCTCGCATCGCGCTGGGACCCGAATGGGATATCCAGGCCACCGTGCCGGTGATCCGCGCGCGTCTGCATGGCCATCGAGGAGTGTCGGCCTATGACCCGCGCTATGTGCAGTTCGCACCGCTGGACCTGCCTTTCTATCGGTATCTTGTGTCCTGCGGCACCGGAGCCCAGGCCGAGGGCATTCGCTCTGCCTTTGCCCGAGCGGAGGCGCTATTGAATCCGGGCGACCCGCGGCAGGTGGTGTTCACGGTGTTGCCTGGTCACGGCGTCATGATCGTGGAAAAGTGGGTGCCTGGCACGGTGCCTTTTCAGACGATCTGGGAATATATGGACGCTGGACACATCGTCATCGATCGTCTGGTCCCGCAGGGGCCCATGTCTTTTCTGCCGGGCGACGATGGTCTCATGAGGCTGGTGACTCTGGACTGAGACGCCCGGTACCGTCTTCTGACCTACCTGTGTAGCAAAAAGCGGGGCGCGGCTTGGCCGCACCCCGCTTGTCGCGCCAGTATCGCCTAGTGATACGCGGGCAGGTACTCGCCGTGGGCCTCGATCAACTCGTCGCAGAGCGCCACGATCTGGTCGATGGTCAGCTCCGCCGCTGTGTGCGGGTCGAGCATCGCCGCCTGGTAGATCGCGTCCTTACGTTGCGTCAGCGCAGCCTCGATGGTCATCTCCTGCACGTTAATGTTGCTGCGGTTGAGCGCGGCGCACTGTGGCGGGAGATCCCCCACAAAGGTAGGTGTGACACCCGAGCGATCGGCCACGCACATCACCTCGACGGTGGCCCGCGGCGGCAGGTTGGTGATCAGACCCGTATTCATGACGTTGCCGCCAAAGGTAAAGGGCACGCCGGTCTCGATGGCTTCGAGGATGTACGAGGCGTACTCGTGGCCCCGCACGTGCTCGATGGGCTTGTCCTCCAGCAGTTCGGCGCGCATGCTCTCCCAGCGCGCGATCTGGCGGACGCAGCGCCGCGGGTACTCATCGAGCGGGATGCCAAAGCGTTCGATCAGTTCGGGGGCATCGCGGCGGATGAACCAGGGCACATACTCGGCGCTGTGCTCGCTGGACTCGGTGACGTAATAGCCGAACCACTTCATCAGCTCAAAGCGCACGGCGTCGCGGCTGTTGTACTCGGGCAGAGCGGCCCGACGCTTGATCTCGGGATAAAGGTCCTCGCCATGCCGCGAGATCTCCAGCAGCCAGCCCATGTGGTTGATGCCCGCGATGCGCCATTGCAGGTCGTCGGTGGGCAGGTCCAACTCGCGGCACAGATGGGGCGCACAGACCTGCACGCTGTGGCATAGCCCTACGGTATTCACCTCGGTCGCCCGCAGAATGGCGCCTGTGAGCATGGCCATCGGGTTGCTATAGTTGAGCATGAGCGCCTCGGGCGCCTCGCGCTCGATGATGCGGCAATAGTCCAGCATCACAGGAATGGTGCGCAGCGCGCGAAAGATACCGCCGATGCCCAGCGTGTCCGCGATGGTCTGGCGCAGGCCGTATTTCTTGGGGACTTCAAAGTCGATGACCGTCGAAGGCTCATAGCCTCCCACCTGGATGGCGTTGACGATATAGTCAGCATCCCGAAATGCTGCCGCCGCATCGTCGGCCAGGTAGGACTGCACTGTCGCCTGCGCGCCGAGGGTACGGTTGATGTTCTTGACCATCACCTCGGAGACGTGGAGACGATCGGGGTCGATATCCAGCAGGGCGATTTCGGCATCGCGCAGGGCGGGGACATGCAGAGCATCCCCCAGTACGTTACGGGCAAAGATGGTACTGCCCGCTCCCAGGAAAACGATTTTGGCCATGAAGCTATCCTCCTCCGGTCGTAATGCGGCTATAGATAGCGTTCCGCATCTGGAACGCGCCATTCACGTTGCTGAGCGATGGACGTATGCGGCCGAAAGCGGCGTGAGACTGCTTCAGGCGCGACGTTGCCCACCACCCCGATCTCGTCCGGCTCGCCCTCACCCAGGCCACCCAGCAGGCAATAGTGCAGGTACCCGACCTCGTGAGGATCAAACCCCATCAGCCGCGCCGTGAGGCAGTCTGCCGCGAGCGCATCTGTGCTGGCCAGGGCGACGCCCCAGTCCACCGCGGTGCCGCCGGCGGGGCCATTACCCTCCATGGCGACAAACCCATCGATGACTGCCAGATGCGGGGCGGTGTGCCTGGCCAGGCGGTAGATGTTCAGATTGATCGCCCGATGGCCCTCGTGGATCGATCGTTTGCGCACCACGCTGCCCACAGCATAGTTCTTGAGGGACATGGTGACCATCACCTCATCGTGAGTCTTGGGAGGACCCACCGAGACGCGATAGTCGCTCTCCAACACAGTGCGCGACACATTGATGGTCTTGGGGCGGAAATGGGCATCCAGCCCCTCGATGGGCAACGTCTCGTCGCTGTTCAGGTCCACCAGGCGCAGCCCGAACTCGCCTACCAGCGGACGATACCCATAGTTGTCCAGCCCGTCGGCCATACGGCCCGAAGCGGGGCCCTCGGCCAGCGTGATATCTCGGGCGCCATGGTCCACCAGAAAGGCGAGCACAGCACGGGTGGCGTCCACATGGGTGGCCGAGAGCGGCCGCGTTACACTGACAAAGTTCGGCTTGACGACAATGCGCTGCTTGCCGGACAGATCTATCTCCTGGCCGATCGCCTCGAGCGTGGCGGCGATATTCTGGGCGCGGTCGGGTCCCTGGATTAACGCGACGCGACTCATCTACACGGTCTCCTTTCGCTTACGGTAACATGTTCAGTGTAGTGACTGGGTCTGGCTTTGACAAACGTGCCCGGGAGCCTGACTCGCTTGCCACGGGCATCGCGGGTGGCTATCATCAGCCTGAATCGGGTGCAGGAGGTGCATATGGATCCGACTCGTGATCTCGTCGCCCGCGTCAGCCCGGAGCGGTTGAGTCGCAGGCTTGCCTATCTGTGCAGGGACCCGCTCTCCTGCCGGCAGGCGAATATGGTGCGCCCCGGAGAGCGTCAGAGCTCCCTCGACGAAGCCGACGACTATATCGCTGCCGAGCTTGCGTCCATGGGCTATGCCGTGCGTCGCGAGGCACATCAGGCGCAGGCCTTTCGGCGCGACGTGGGCAAGCCCCTGGCACACCAGTACAGCCCGCCCTCGCCCGAGGATCGCTGGTACACCGTTCACGATCTCTATGCGACGCGCCCTGGCCCGGGCCCGGAGGCGGAGCTGGTGATCGCCGTGGCCCACAAGGACTCCCAGAGCTGGATCCCCTGTTCTCCAGGCGCCAATGATAATGGGGTGGGCACTGTGGCGCTCCTGGAGTTGGCCCAGGTTCTGGCGGATTACGAGAACCAGCGCGAGTTGCTCTTTCTCTGGTGCAACGAGGAGCACACGCCCTGGACCAGCGTCGCCGCTGCCCGGAGTATCGCGGCGAGCGGCCGCCGCGTGGCGGCGGTGTTGAACCTGGACGGCATCGGGGTTCGGCGGCCCGCGGACGTGGAAAGGGGAATCTACACGGCCGGGACGCGCTACACGACGGATGAGGGCCGGCTACTGGCGGACCTGATGGCGGAATTGATCGGGCGCTACGACCTGGGCCTGTGCCACACGCGCCACCGCTCAGCGCGCCCGGAGGACGATGATGGGTCGTTCATCAAGGCGGGCATCGCGCGTGCTGTCCTGCTCACAGGCTGGATTCCCTACCCCGATCCTCACTACCACACCACTGAGGATCGCTACGAATATGTGGATTTCGAGAGCGTCACCCGAGGCGTCCAGCTAGCCCTGGGTTTCTTGCTCTATATCGACCGCAACGGCGCGCCCTGAACGCCGCGGCCGTCCACGGAGGCAGGCGATGGCCCACACTCATCCCTTTGGTAACGATCCGGCCAAGATCGGGCGCTATCAGGCATTCTGGTCGCGCGAGCCGGTCGCCCGCCCGCTGGTGGGCTTTTCCTTCAAGACCTGGTTTCCCCTGCAAGAGTTCGCCGCCAGCGCGGCCTGGCAACAGCACGACGTGCTGACGCCAGACATGGTCGTGCCCGAGGCGTTTCTCGATGACCAGGAGCGCCTCCTGCAGGAGGGGGAGATCGTGGACGATGACATCCTGCGCGGGGCCTCGCCCTCTCAGGCGGTACCCTGGCTGGATGGCATGCTCGGCTCGGAGCTGCGAATCCTGCCGGGCAGCATGCTGGCCGAGGAGCGCATTTTACCCTGGGAGGATCTTTGGAACCTGCACCTGGACCCTGAGCAGCCCTGGACGGCGCTCTATCTTCGCTTTATCGATGCGCTGGTGGCGCGCTCGGCGGGGCGATTCCCGGTGAGTCACGGTACGCTCCACGGCCCCTCGGACATGGCGGCGGTTCTGCGGGGGCACAGCCAGAGCGTGCTGGACCTGCTGTACGAGCCGGAGAATGCCACGCGCCTGCTGGCGCAGATGGCCGAGGTGTTCCGCCAGATCACGGTCGCCGCCTGGGAGCGCATCCCCCTCTGGCATGGCGGCTACTATGACGCCCAGTACCAGCTCTGGGCGCCGGGTCCGATCATCCGCATGCAGGAGGATGCCTCTGGGCTGTATTCGCCCCGGTTGTACCGGCGCTATCTGCAGCCCGTGGACCGCGAACTCGCCGGGCATTTCGACTGTGCCTTCATGCACCTGCACTCGACCTCGATGTTCTTGCTGGATGCCTTTCTCGAGATCGAGGAACTGCGCTGCCTGGAGGTGAACTATGAACTCATCTCGGGCGGGCCGCCCGTGAGCGGCATGCTGCCCTACTGGCGGCGCATCCAGGAGGCCGGCCGGTCGTTGCTGATCCGCGGCTCATTCACGGCAGACGAGGCGCGCGAGTTGATGGACGGGTTGGATCCGCGCGGGCTCTATCTCTACATCATGGTCGAAGACATGGCCGAGGTCGAGACACTGCGGCCGCTGCTCGGCATGTAGGCTGGCGTCGCTGCTATTTCAGGTGCAGGTCGAAAAAGGCCACCATGCGCTCCATAAAGAGCGCATCGCTGGCCCCGTTAAAGGTGTGGGGCGTGTTCTGGTACAGGAACAACTCCACCGGCTTGCCGAGTTCCTCCATGCGTGCGGCGAGATCCTCCGACCAGGCCACCGGCACCGTCCCATCGTGGATGCTGTGGTGGATGCTTACCGGCGCCACGATGTCCTCCATGTAGGTCGAGGGCGAGATGCGCGCCAGGTCCTCGGCGGGCGTGCTCAGCTCTGAATTGCCCCGCGTGCCATTCGACCAGATCAGCACCTGCTCGTAATTGGTGCGCTCGTCAGCATGCATGCCCGCGTACAGGATCGCGGCCCCGACTCCCTGATCGACCGTCAGCACACGCCAGGTGATCCCGCCGCCCATGCTGTGCCCCATCATCCCGATCGCCTCGGCGTTGGCCGTCTGCAGCGGTCCCTCCTGCCCGGCGTATTCGCGGATCAGGGCCAGCAGGTTCAACACGTCCAGGGCCATCCCCACGCGAAAGGCGTTCGGGCCGTCGTCCGAGGGCGGGTAGCCGCGCAGGTTGGGGTGAAAGGTCACATAGCCGGCCCGCGCCAGCGCGTCGGCGTAGCGCGTGGTATACGCAAGCGTCGTGTAGACCTCGGGATCGATATAGCCATGCAGCACGATGGCGATGGGGAAGGGGCCCTCACCTGTGGGGACGTTCAGAAAGCCATAGATCTCCACCCCGTCGCTGGGATAAGAGATCAGCAGCCTAGTAAAGGCGGCGGTCACGGCCATCGTCTCGTGGACCGTGATCTCACCGCCGCCATAGCTGCGCGCGCGCAGGTCCTCGATGGTGAGCCCGGCGTAGGGGTCCGGCGTCGCTGTGGGGGTTGCGGTTGGCGTTGCCGTGGCCGTTGCCGTGGCCGTCGCTGTTGGCGTGGCGGTGGGTGTAGACGTGGGCGTCGCTGTCGGCGCAGGGGTCTGCGTGGCCGTAGGGCTGGGTTGCGGTGTCGCGGTCTCTGTCG
>CAZMAI010000087.1:0-8590 GCA_964564195.1 uncultured Anaerolineales bacterium
AGCTTGCCCACCACATCCATGGCGCGGCGGTTGACGCCGTCGTAGCGCAGGCGCCGCCGAAAGACGTCCTCGCCGGGCAGCCCCCCCTCTGCCGGCTCGCGCACCAGCGAGGCCTCCAGCACATGGTCCTCGCCGTGACGCGTAAAGTGGAGCGCCATCTGGGCGTTGGGGATCACATCTACCTCGCCCGCATTCCACCCGATGAGCTCGCGGTCCTGTCCCGCCAGGGGCGAACGCGTCGTGGCGAGATAGTAGATCGCCTCGAGCAGGTTCGTCTTGCCCTGGGCGTTATCTCCCACCAACAGGTGAATGCGCGCCGAGAGATCGATCTCCAGGCGCGCATAGTTGCGAAACTGGTACAACTCCAGGCGGCGAATCAGCATCGCGACACTTAGCGGGCCACCTGCATGGGCATGATGATATGGGTAAAGTCGCCCCCACCCACCGGCTTGATGACGCCGGGGCTGGACGGATCGCGCGTCTCAAGGGCCACTTCGGCGGTATCGATGATGCTCAGCGCCTCCTGCAGGTAACGCGCGTTAAAGGCGATATCGATGGGCGGCCCCTCGATGTTGGCATCCAACTCGCTCACATTGTCGCCGTGCTCAGCCGAGGTCGCCGAGACGATCAGGCGGCCGTAACCGGCGGACCCGTTGGGGGCCACATGCAGCTGGCAGATGTTGGCGGCGTCCCGCGCAAAGATGCCGGCGATGCGTACGGCCTTGAGGAACTCGCCCGTACTGACCACCGTTCGCGTATTGTGGGACTGGGGAATGATCTGCTTATAGTCGGGGAAGGCGCCCTCCACCAGTTGGGACACCAGATCGACCGAGTCGAGGTGGAAAAAGACCTGATTGCGGTTGGGAGAGACCCTGACCTCCACCACGGTCTCTTCGCTGGAGATGCGGCGCAACTCTTGAAGGGCCCGCGCGGGGATGATGACGCTCATCTGCGTCTCGGGACCCCGCTCCAGCGGCATCGAGCTAACGGAGAGACGGTAGCTGTCGGCGGCGGCAAAGGTGAACATCTCGGGGCCAAGTTCGGCCTGCACGCCGGTGAGCACAGGGCGGCTCTCGTCCGTCGCCGCGGCAAAAGCCACGCGGTCGATCATCTGTTGCAGCTCATCCGTGCCGATGCGGATGGGTTCTTCCTCCTCAGGGACGAGGATCAAGGGGTATTCCTGCGCATCGATCCCCTTGATGTTGGCCTCGGAGCGGCCGCACTTGACGTTGAGCGTCTGCGTGCGGGTGATCAGCTCCAGATCGACCTTTTCTCCCGAGAGAGAGTTCACAAAGTCCGTGAGCAGACGGGCAGGGATCGTCGTGGCGCCCTCGCGCTCGACCTTGGCGGGGATCCAGCAATTGATCCCGATCTCCAGGTTGGTCGCCGAGAGCTTGAGCCGCGACTCTTCGGTGGTGAGCAGGATATTGGAGAGCACCGGCAGCGTGCTGCGGGTAGCAACAGCGCGCCCGACTACCGACAGCCCGCGGGCCAGATTGGCCTGCATACAGGAGACCTTCATTGTCGTTTCCTCCTCGCTAGCCTGACTCCGGCAGTATAAGCCGGGCACTGCCGGGGGTCAACCCCTCGCGGCGGCTATTTGAACACATAAACTCCGTTGATGACAGGCCAAAAGCCGCCACAGGAACGGCAGGTGACACCCCCCTGGACAACCTCCAGCGGTTCCTGACCGCAATCGGGACAGCCAAAGAGCGCCGCTCGCTCCACGGGCGCGCGGCTGCCCTCGCCCTCTCTGCACGCCTGCAGGAAAACACTGGGTCCCGGGGTGAGGGGAGCGGTGACACGCTGCAGGGCGGCATCGGCGCCCGCCAGGAGGCGCAGCGGCACATGCCGCTTGAGCAAGCCGGCGCGGAACAGCGAGACGGCCCGCCGATGTTCCACGTGAAACCCTGCCTCCTCCAGGCGCTGGTGCACCCAGTCCGGATGGAAATCAAAGTGCAACTCGGCAAACTCGTGCGGCTCAGGGCTAAAGGGATTGACACCGCGGCCGATGGCATAGCGCACGATGTTCTTGAGATGGCGCTTGTTGGCAAACTCCAACACCAGTGTGCTCTGCGGCGTTAGAATGCGTGCCAGCTGGGCCATGGCTGCGGGAACATCGGCGATATGATGCAGCACGCGCACCATCACGGCGGCGTCCACGGCGCCCGTGGCCAGGGGCATCCGGTAGAGATCGGCAGCGACGTAGGTGAAACGCTCGTCTCCCAGCTGTTGGCGCGCGTACTCGAGCTGCGACTGGGAATAGTCCACCAGGACGACCTCGCGGTAGCCGCTGTACAGGTCCGCCAGGCGGCCAAAACCGGCGCCGATGTCGACCACCCGCTCGCCAGTGGGCGGCAGCATGGCCTTTATCGAAACGCGCTCTACGGCATCCTCGTACTCGCGGCCCTGTCCCTGCCAGAAATCGGTGCGGTAGGTCGAGGCTTCATAGTCAATGATGCGCCGCTCGCCACGCTCCTGGTCTGCCAAACCACACTCTCCCCATGTTCCACGTGAAACATCTGTTCGATTGGACGCCCGCGAGCGACGGCCTGATCAGGACGCCATTCTAACGGCCACAATGAGCGCTGTCAAAGCCTGCGCCACGCCCGTCAGGCCGGCCCCTCCTCCTCGGGAGAGGCCACCACCTCCAGGCCGGGCAGTCCCTCGCGCAGCAACAGCCGTAGCTGACTGCTGTTTCGCACGGCATAGTCCTGAGCGTTGTTGTTGAACAACACGTGCACAGCATCAGCGGCGGACGCCAGTTCGCCCACCCGAGGCACCCACTCGCGCAGCTCATCCTCGTTGTACAGGTAATCAAAGCGTTCGGCGGTCGTCTTGACTTTGGCGTACCACATCCGGCTATTGCGCCCGTGAAAACGCACGATCGACAACGCCGGCAGCGTCACCTCAGCGACCGTGGGTACCGAACCCGTGCCGATCTGTGGCTCGTCCACCACCGTCAGCCCCATGGCGGCATCGCGCAGCGCCCCAGTCACCTCAGCATAACTCTCGGGCGCGTACCAGCTCCGGTGCCTGAACTCGACCGAGAGGAGGTCGTCAGGATACAGCTCGCGCAGCGACCGTATATAGTCGAGGTTCCGCTCTCCGGACATGAACCAGGGCGGAAACTGAAAGTGCAGCGCCCCCAGCTTGTTCGCGTCTCGTAAGGGTTGCACCGACGCGCTGAACTGGCCATGCACCTCGCCGGTGGGCGGATTCTTGCGGTCGTGAAAGGTCAGCTGCTTGAACGCCTTGACGTCAAAGACAAAGCCCTCGGGCGTGCGCTCCGCCCACAGGCCAAAGTTGCGCACCGGCATGAGCCGGTAGTACGTGGAATCAATCTCCACCACAGAAAAGCGTTGCGCATAGTACGTGATCTGCTGGTTGGAGGGCAGACCCGCTGGGTAAAAGTTGGCGTGATCGGACCAGGCGCAGGTGCCCACATAGATCTTGCTCATCTTGCGACTCCTCTCCCGGGCATAGGGGCGCCCGGTCACTATTCTACCACACCCGGGCTGTAGCCGCCGCTCCGGGTTGGGCGCGCCAGCGTCATTTGACGTCCATGCGCGACGGTGCTATTGTGCATGCAGTCTGTTAGGGAGTCGCAAATGCACACCAGCTCCGTCAGAGCAAGAGAGCATGTCGGCGACGGCCAAGGGATCACCCCCGCTGCCGCCCGCTTTGCGGCTGGCAGCGCGTACATCGTCTACTATTACGCCCGTTCCATAGCGGGGAATAGCGCGCTGCACACCTGGGAGCCATAGTCGCCCTCCCAACAGACAAGCGGTCAGTCAAAGCGTGGAGCGCCAGCTCCACGCTTTTTTGATTGCCCTGGAGGCGGAAAGGAGTGAGTTATGCCGGTTCGCGGAATCCGTGGCGCTACAACCGTCGATCTGAACACTGAGGAGGAGATCCTGGAGGCAACGCGCTCGCTGCTCGAGGAGATGGTCGCCGCCAATGGCGTCGACCCCGATGATCTGGCTGCCGCCTACTTTACCGTGACCGCCGACATCAACGCGGCCTTTCCAGCCAAAGCTGCGCGCCAGCTGGGATGGGTGCATGTGCCCATGCTCGATGGCCTGGAGATCCCGGTCCCGGGGAGCCTGCAGCGCTGCATCCGTGTGCTCCTCTGGTGGAACACCGACTGCCCGCCGAGCCGGGTGTGCCACATCTATCAGCGTCAAGCCGCCAGCCTGCGTCCCGATCTCTCAAGCACAGAAACCCGTGTAAAGGAGCCACCGAAATGATCATCATCATGCGCAACCGCGCCCCGCAGGATCAGATTCAGTCGGTCGTCGACAAGGTCAAACAGCTCGGCTTTCGCCCGCACATCTCGGCGGGAGAGGAAACCACCATCATCGGTGTGATCGGCGACGAGCGTCAACTGGATGAGTCCGTGTTCGACCTCATGGACGGTGTTGATCGCGTCGTCCGCGTTCTCAAACCCTTCAAGCTGTCCAGCCGCGACTTTCACCCCGAGAATACGATAATAACCGTCAATGACACGCCGATCGGCGCCGACGCGGTGGTCGTCATCGGCGGACCGTGCACGGTTGAGAGCCGAGAGCAGGTCTTTGAGGCCGCCGAGATCGTCAAGGCGAACGGCGGCACCATCTTCCGTGGGGGCACGTTCAAGCCGCGCACCTCGCCCTATAGTTTCCGCGGTATGGGCGAGAAAGGGCTCGCTCTCCTGGCCGAGGTCAAGTCGCGCTTTGGCCTGGGAATCATCACCGAGGTCATGTCACCCGAGCAGGTCCCCATGGTCGCGGGGGTCTCCGACATCCTGCAAGTCGGCACCCGCAACATGCAGAATTACTATCTGCTGGATGCGGTCGGACGCTCCGAGCGCCCGGTCATGCTCAAACGTGGTATGATGTCCACGATCGAAGAGCTGCTCATGGCTGCAGAATACGTCATGTCCAACGGAAATGAGCAGGTGCTGCTGTGCGAGCGCGGCATCCGTACTTTTGAGACCACCACCCGCAACACCCTGGATATCAGCGCAGTGCCGGTGCTCAAGGAACTCACGCATCTGCCGGTGTTCATGGACCCTAGCCACGCCTCTGGCAAGGCCCGCTATGTGAACGCCCTCTCGAGAGCATCTGTGGCCGCGGGCGCCGATGGCCTGCTGATCGAGATGCATCCGCATCCCGAAGCGGCTCTCGTAGATGGCGCGCAGTCGATCAGCCCTGATGCCTATGGGCAGATGATCGAGGATCTGCGCCCAATCGCCCAGGCCGTGGGCCGGTCGCTCTAGGGCGTAGCATGCAGCTTTCGGAAGCACGTGTTGCCATCGTCGGGCTCGGCCTGATGGGCGGTTCTCTCGCAGCGGCGTTGCGCACGCGCAACGCCTGCCGCGAGGTCGTCGGCATCGCCCGGCGGCAGAGCAGCCTGAACACCGCCTTAACGCTGCGGTTCGTCCACCGGGGCGTGACAGACGTTCGCGAGGGCGTCACCGAGGCAGACGTGGTGGTGCTCTGCACGCCCGTGGGCGACATCCTGGACAAGGTGCGCACCATCGGTCCCTTTCTCAAGCCGGGGGCGGTGCTCCTGGATGTAGGCAGCACCAAGAGCGCCATCTGCGAGGCCATGGCGGACCTGCCAGAGGGTGTTCAGCCGGTGGGTGGCCACCCCATGTGCGGCAAAGAGTCCTCGGGGCTCACCATGGCGGAGCCCGATCTGTACCAGGATCGCGTCTTTGTGCTCTGCCCGCTGGAGCGCACATCCGCGGAGGCCCGGGCGCTCGTCGAAAGCCTGGTGCGGGCCATCGGTGCACGCCCCAGCTATCTTGAGCCCGACCGTCACGACCGGCTGGTTGCCGCTATCAGCCATCTGCCCTTTATGCTCGCCGTAACGCTGGTGCAGGCTGCCGAGCAACTGGGTGAGGGCGATCCGCTCCTCTGGGCCCTCGCGGCGGGTGGCTTCCGAGACACCAGCCGCGTGGCAGCGGGAAGCGTGCCGATGATGATGGATATTTTGGCCACCAATCGCATCCCGATCCTCGAGGCGTTGCAGCAGGCACAGGGCGACCTGGCCACGCTGACCGAGTGCCTGGCACACAATGACATGCCCCGGATCCGCGAGATGCTGGAGGCGGCCGCTGAACGCCGCCGGAGGCTGTAGAATGAAGCTGCATGTGAGACCATCAAAGCCGCTCTCGGGCCGAGTCGCGGTCCCTGGCGACAAGTCGATCACCCATCGGGCGCTGCTCCTCGGCGGGCTGGGCAACGGCGACTCGCGCATCGACGGCTATCTCGACAGCGGCGACTGCCGCGCCACCGTGGGCTGCCTGGAGGCCCTGGGCATCGCCATCAGCCGTCCGGCGGCCGATGCTCTGATCGTGCACGGCAGAGGGCTGCACGGCTGGCGGCCGCCAGAGGGGGCCCTGGACTGCATCCGCTCAGGCACCACCATGCGGCTGATGGCTGGCTTGCTCGCGGGCCAAACCTTTGACAGCACGCTTACGGCCAACGCACAACTTCTGGCGCGGCCCATGGACCGTGTCATCGTGCCCCTGCGCGCCATGGGCGCCCGGATCACCGGTCGCGAGCAGGACCGCTTTCCGCCGCTGGAGATCTCAGGGACGCCGCTCCAGGGTGCGGCCCACGACTTGCCCGTGGCCAGCGCCCAGGTCAAGTCAGCACTCCTGCTGGCTGGCCTGTACGCGCGCGGGCGCACCGTCGTCAGGGAGCCTGGCCCGTCCCGCGATCACACGGAGCGCATGCTCAACGCCCGCGGCGTCTCTGTGCAGAGCCACGACCTGGTACACACCATCGACGGCCCTGCAGCTCAGCTGTCGGCGCTCGACGTGCGCGTGCCGGGAGACTTTTCCTCTGCTGCCTATCTCATCGTGGCAGCGCTGCTGGTGCCCGGCAGCGAGCTCGTGATCGAGCATGTGGGCCTCAACCCAACGCGCACGGGCCTGCTGGACATGCTGCGGCAGATGGGTGCGGACATTCTCGAAGAACGTGCGCACAACGAGGGCGGTGAGCCGGTGGCTGACTTGATCGTGCGCACCTCCGCGCTCAAGGGGATCACCGTCGGCGGCGAACTGGTGCCCCGCGGCATCGACGAGTTCCCCATCCTGGCGCTGGCGGCGACCCAGGCCGAGGGCGAGACCCACGTCCGCGACGCTGCCGAGCTCAGAGTGAAGGAGACCGACCGTATCGCCACTACAGTGGCGGCGCTGAGGGCACTGGGGGCGGAGATCGCTCCTACGCCGGATGGATTTGACATAATGGGACCAACTCCCTTGACGGGCGCGGCAGTCGACAGCCAGGGCGACCACCGCCTGGGCATGACCGTGGCCGTGGCGGGCCTGATCGCCCGCGGCGAGACGGTGGTGCTGGGCGCGGAGCGGATCGCCGACTCGTTCCCGGACTTTGAGGCGATCCTGGCACGCATCGCACCGGACAGCCTGGCATGAGCGATCAAGCGCCCCGCACCGCGATCTCGCTCACCGGACATACGCAGCTCGTGGGCCTGTTCGGCTGGCCGGTGGAGCACAGCATCTCGCCGCCCATGCAGAACGCCGCCTTTAACGCGCTGGCCATGGATTGGTGCTACCTGCCCTTTGCTGTGCCGCCTGAGCGCCTGCCCGATGCCGTCCGTGGCGTGCGCGCGCTGGGGCTCGCCGGCGTGAACGCCACCGTACCGCACAAGCAGGCGCTGCTCTCGCTGGTGGACGCCCTGACGCCAGAGGCACAGGCCATCGGTGCCGTGAATACGCTCCTCCTGGGTGAGCAAACCGTGGGCCACAACACCGATGCCGCCGGCTTTATGCGCGCTCTGAGAGAGACAGGCTTCGAACCCGAGGGCCGGCACGTGCTGATGCTCGGCGCGGGCGGGGCGGCCAGGGCCGTCGGTTACGGCCTGCTCACCGCCGGGGCAACGCTGACCATCCTGAACCGCACGGAGGAGCGCGCCACACAACTGGCCCGTGACCTGGGAACAGTTGCCGCGTCCGCCGACGTGCGAGCCGGCTGCCTTGAGCCAGACACGCTCGCTGCGTGCGCTCCTCAGGCGGATCTGGTGGTGAACACCACCGTCGTAGGTATGTCGCCGCATAGCGACGCGAGCCCCTGGCCCGTCAGCGTGCCCTATCCCGCCGGCGTGCCGCTCTTTGACCTGATCTATACGCCGCCCGAGACGCGCCTGATGGCCCTGGCCCGGCAGAGCGGGGCCCACGCCACCAACGGGCTGACGATGCTGGTCCACCAGGGCGCGGAGGCCTTCCGACTCTGGACCGGCGTGGAACCGCCTGTAGACATCATGCTGCAGGCTTGCCTGCACGCCCTGGGGAGGTCATGACCATGTTGCGAATCATTACGGCCGGCGAGTCGCACGGCCCGGCCCTGATCAGCCTGCTCGAGGGTCTGCCGGCCGGGTTGCCCGTCGATACCGAGGCCATCGACCTTCAGTTGCGGCGCCGGCAATCCGGTTACGGACGCGGTGCACGTCAGCAGATCGAATCTGACCGGGCGCAGATCCTCAGCGGCACTGTCCAGGGTGTCACTATCGGCAGCCCGCTGGCCATGGTGATCCCCAACAAGGACTATGAGAACTGGCGCGAGCGCAGCGTCCCCGC
>CAZMAI010000087.1:8690-10325 GCA_964564195.1 uncultured Anaerolineales bacterium
CCATGGTGATCCCCAACAAGGACTATGAGAACTGGCGCGAGCGCAGCGTCCCCGCCTGGACCCGTCCGCGGCCAGGCCACGCCGATCTGGCCGGCGCCATCAAGTACGGCATCGACGATATGCGCCTCATCGCCGAGCGGGCCAGCGCGCGCGAGACCGCGGCCCGCGTCGCGGCCGGCGCCGTGGCACAACTGCTTCTGCGAGAGGCCGGCATCCACGTCGGTTCCTACGTACAGGCGATAGGTGCGGCCCGCATGCCAGAAACACAGGAGGACTTGCCTGAGCTCTGCGAGCGCGCCCTGGCATCGGACGTGGCTTGCCCGGACAGTGAGACGGCCGCCGCCATGCGCGCGGCGATCGACACCGCCCGGGAAGCGGGCGACTCGCTGGGCGGGATCATCGTGGTGGGCGCCTGGGGCCTGTTGCCCGGTCTGGGCACCCACGTTTCCTGGGACCGGCGCCTGGACGGCCGGCTGGCGCAGGCCCTTATGAGCATCCAGGCGGTCAAGGGCGTCGAGATCGGGCCGGCCTTTGCGAATGCAGTACTTCCGGGTACGCAGGTCCATGACGCGCTGTACGCAGGCGAGGCGCGCCGCACCAACCGCGCCGGCGGTCTGGAGGGCGGCATGACCAACGGGGAACCCCTCTGGATGCGCCTCGCCATGAAGCCGATACCCACGACGGTATCGCCCATTGCGACCATAGATCGCGCTACACAAGAGGAAACCACTACACAATACCAGCGTTCCGATGTGTGCGCCGTGCCCGCCGCGGCGGTGGTGGCCGAGGCCATGGTCGCCCTGGTGCTGGCGGACGCCCTGCTCGAGCGCTATGGCGGGGACAACATGGCCGCGTTAGTCAGGAGGGTACAGGATGACCGGCACGGATAATCTGATCCTCACCGGCTTTATGGGCACGGGCAAGACCAGCGTCGCGCAAAGGGTCGCCGAAAGGCTGGGCCGTCCCTTTGTGGACATGGACGACGAGATCGTCGAGCGGGCGGGACAGACCATCCCCGAGATCTTTGCGCAACTGGGTGAAGGCGCCTTTCGCGCGATCGAGAGCGGCCTCTGCGTGGACCTGAGCCAGCGCTCCGGGCTGGTCATCGCCACCGGCGGCGGGTGCCTGGTGAACAGCACCAACCGTGACATCCTTGCCAGCAGCGGCCTCGTGATCTGCCTCGATTGCCAGCCGGAGGGGATCGTCAAACGGCTGGAGGGCAGCAGCCACCGCCCGATGCTCTACGGAGACACGCCAGAGGCGCGCGTGCGCGATCTGCTGGCGGACCGCCGTCTGGCCTATGCCGCGATCCCCTACCACATTGACACCACCCATCGCAACATCGACCAGGTGGTGGAGGCCGTCCTGGCGCTCTACCGGTCCAAACCCCGCAGGCTGGTGGTGAACACGCCGACCAGTGCCTATCCCATTCACTTGATGCCTGGCGGGTTGCGTCTCCTGGGTGACCTGCTGAGTACGCAGCCGGTTTCCACGAATCTGGTCGTGGTGAGCGACGAGCACGTGTGGCCCGACTGGGGGGCGCCGCTGCTGGAGGGCCTGGCGGAGACAGGCTACCGGGTAACGCCAGTCATCCTGCCCCCCGGCGAGCAGCACAAGCGGCTCGACACCGTGCGT
>CAZMAI010000088.1:0-10304 GCA_964564195.1 uncultured Anaerolineales bacterium
GCGCTCCGCTGTCAGGGACACCGCGCCCGCGCCTATGAGTGGTCGCTGCAGCAGGTCATCTATCACCATGTGCATCTGCACGACGATATGTGGATCGAGCCCCGCGGGCTGGTGCGCAAGCAGGTAACCGTCTTGGTGGTTTCGACGCCTGGGCGCGGATCGATTCTGAAGGAGTCTCCGGGAACCAGGTCGAGTAAGGCAAAAGAAAACAGGGTGGAGGCAAAAAGCTCTCCACCCTGTTGGATTCAGCCGGTTCTAGTGGCAGCCGCCACAGCCGCAATCGTCGTCGCAACCATCACCGCAGCCGTCGCCGCAATCGCCGCAACCGCAACTGCATGATGCCAGGTCTGCGTCGGTGGCCTCACGCACCTCGGTGATCTCCACCTCGAAATGCAGATCTTCGCCCGCCAGCGGATGGGCAAAGTTTACTTCCACCCAGTCGTCCTCGATCACCTCCGCGTAGACGGTCAGCACCTGACCCTGCTCATTGCGCATGCGAAAGCCCATGCCGACCTCGACATCCTCAGGGAAGAGACTGCGGGGCAGCCGCTCGATGGTGTCGGGCTCGCGCTCGCCGTAGGCCATGGCAGCGGGCACCATCACCGTCTTGGTATCGCCCGCGGACAACCCTTCCAGCGCCTGCTCCAGGCCGGGAATGATGCTGCCGGTGCCATGCACATAGCAAAGCGCCTGGCCGCCCTCGGTGGAGTCAATCACCTCACCGCTGTCGAGGGTGAGCGTGTAGAGAAAACAAACGTGCATTCCATCTTGTACCGTAGCCATAGTTCTCCTTCAACATGCGATCGCTCAATTATACCATAGAGCAGTGCGGATACCTAAAGAGGGTATCTCCAACCAACACGATGGCTGCCTTCCACGATCGTTGTACTTGCCCGCACTCGCTCGCTTCGCTATCATAGGCCCAGTCAACGGTCCCCGAAGCAGCGTATCTCGGGACCGCGTTCGGATCTCAATCGAGGAGCACATCAGCATGCAAGATCTGCGCACCGTCCTCAGCTCGGGCACGTTGCTCATCGGCGACGGCGCCATCGGCACCATGCTTCAGGCGCGCGGCCTCACGGCCGGCACGATGCCCGAAGCCTGGAGCGAGACCCACCCTGAGGATGTTCGCGCGGTGCACGCCGCCTACCTGGAGGCGGGCGCCCACTACCTGACCACAAACACCTTTGGTGCCACGCGCATCCGCCTGGGCGAAGGCGGTCTCGGGGATCGGGTCGCTGAGTACAATGAGCGCGCCGTGGAACTGGTGCGCCAGGCCGCGGGAGACCGCGCCTGGGTGGCTGGCTCGGTGGGCCCCACCGGCAAGCTCATGCAACCGCTGGGAGATCTCTCGCTGGCGGAGGCCGAGGATGTCTATGCCGAGCAGATCGAGGCCCTGGTCGCCGCCGGTGTGGACCTCGTCGTCGTAGAGACCCACCACGACATCGAAGAGGCCGGCGCCGCAGTGCGCATGGCCTTGCAGCTGGGCAGCGTGCCTGTGTTCTGCAGTTTTGCCTTTAACCCCCGCGGCCGCACCATGATGGGGCTCAAGGCGGCAGATGCTGCCACGCGGATGGAGGCCCTGGGCGTGAGCGCCGTAGGCGCCAATTGCGGCGATGGCCCCGATGCGGTAGCCGCCGCCATCGAGCAAATGCGCGCGGCGACGGACCTGCCATTGCTGGCTCGCTCCAACGCCGGCATTCCGCAGCTCGGCAGCGACGCAGAGACGCTGTGGGACATTGAAGCGGACGCGATGGCCGAACATGCGCGCCGTTTCCACGCGCTCGGAGCACGTATCATCGGCGGCTGCTGCGGCACGGGCCCGGCACACATCGCGGCCATCAAGGCGGCGTTCACCTGAACACATCTGCGGGGAGGGCATCATGAGCGAACGACTCGCGATCGACGGCGGCACACCCGTACGGAAGGAACTGCTCAAGGCAGGGTTTCACGGCTCATCAGAGATCGACGAGAGCGAGATCGAGGCAGTCACTGCGGTCTTGCGCGAAAAGACGCTCTTTCGCTTTCTCGCCGAGCCGCGCTCGCGGGCGCGCTGGATTGAGCAGTGGTACTGCGACAGGCTCGGCAGACAGCACGCCCTCGCGGTGAGCAGTGGGACCGCGGCCCTGGTCGCTGCACTCATGGGCATCGACGTGGGCCCCGGCGATGAGGTCATGATCCCCGCGTACACCTTTGTCGCTACGGCTGCCGCGGTGATCGCCGTGGGCGCGGTCCCCGTGATCGCCGAGGTGGATGCCTCACTCAACCTGGATCCGGCCGATTTCGAGCGCAAGATCACGCCTTTCACACGCGCAGTGATCCCCGTCCACATGCGCGGCGTACCTGCCCGCATGGAGGAGATCATGCAGGTGGCCCAGCGTCACGGCCTGCGCGTGGTGGAGGATGTGGCGCAGAGCAACGGCGGTACCTACCATGGCCGGCCACTCGGCACCTTTGGCGATGCCGGTTGTTTTAGCTTTCAGCAGTACAAGGTGATTACCTCCGGCGAGGGTGGCATCGTCGTCACCGACGACCCGCTCATCTATGACCGCGCCCGCATGCAGCACGACGCCGCCATGCGCTTTTGGGAGGGCAGCCAGGGCGAGGCGCTATACGACTATGTGATCTCGGGAGAGAACTACCGGCTGTCTGAGACGTCTGCAGCGCTGGTCTGGGCACAGCGTGAACGCCTCGCACCGATCCTGGCCCGATGCCGCGCGGTCAAGGCCCGTGCCGTCGCAGGCCTCGCAGGCATCCCGGGCGTCACGCTGCAGGATGTACCCGATCCGGAGGGCGACTGTGGCATAACACTGACCTTTTTCGCGGCGACGGCTGAACAGGCGAAACGGATGGCCGCGGCGCTGGTCGCAGAGAACATCGCCTGCGGCACCGTCCACGACAGCACCATACCGGACCGGCATATCTACAGCCACTGGCCCTTTATGATGAGCGGCCTCGCTGAGGATCGCCGCGCGCCCTGGCGCGACCCGCGCTACAAGGGCCGGGTCAGCGGTTACAGCCGTGACCAGTGCCCGCAGTCACTGGAATGGCTCTCGCGAGCCGTCATGATCATGATCGACCAATACTTTGGCCTGGACGATGCCGACCTGATTGCGCGGGCTGTCCATAAGGTGGCCCGCGGCCTGGCGTAGCCAGACACACCCGAGTCCGACCTGCAGCGGCAAACCAGGGCTAGAATCAAGGAGCTTCATTGACAGAGACGCGCCCCGCGACCGTTCGTGATGAGCGACTGACCACCCTGATCGCCGTCGTTGTGATCGCCACCACCCTGTCAGGTGTTATCGCCTTGCCCTCGCAAGAATTCGTGCTGGATCTCTTTGGCTCCGAGCTGGCCCTTTCCTTCTCAGGGCCCGTGCAAGTGCTGGTACTGCTGATCCTGCTCATCTGCGCCGGGGTGGATGGACTGGTTCGGCACCCTTCGCGTCTCATGGCGCCCTTTGTAGCACCAGGTAGCGCCAGCAGGCCGCCTGTTGGCACGCAGCCCTTTCCCTATCGCGCCGCCTACTATTCACTGCCGGCAATGCTGACGGTCATTGGTGTCGTCGCCGTTCACAGCGTGCAATGGTGGGGCTATCAGGTCGCTGCCGCGACGCTTCTGGGGCTCGTGCTGGCCAGCGTCATCGGCATGCAGCTTTCCACACACACACTCGAATCTCGCTCGCGGCGCGCCATGCGGCTCTGGCTGAATGCCGTGTCCTACGCCCTGGCGATTGGCCTGTTCGGCCTCATCTTTGGCGCCCGTGTGCGCAGCCTGATCTCGGCGCCAGGCATCATGCTGGCCAGCGGCCTCCTCTCGGTCGAGCTCTATCGCAACAGCGAGACATCGGCCTGGCGCATCTGGCTCTATGCCGCCCTCACGGCAGTCTTGATGGGCGAGCTGATCTGGGCTCTGAACTATACCGCGCTGAGCACAGCTGCCGGGGCTGCCCTGCTCCTGCTGGCCTTTTACACGCTCACCGGACTGGTCCAGCAGCACCTCTGGGGGCGCCTCACGCCGAGAGTGGTCATCGAGTACGTGGTCGTCCTCGGCCTGGGGCTCCTGGCCGTGATCGTTCTGCTCTAGCCGGTCATCGCCCTGCGTACGGAGAACGTCGCTCACCGAATGGCTGCGAGACGCCCCCGCGTGTATTCTGGCCACCTCTTGTCCCGCGTGCTATACTGGCGTTTAACTCAGGATGTGGATGGGACCCTCGGTGACGAAAACCCAACAATTCGTATTGGACAACGGCCTGCAGATCATCCTTGCAGAAACACATGCCTCCCCCGTGATCAGCACCTGGCTCTGGTACCGGGTAGGCAGCCGGAATGAGGATGGCCTGCCCACGGGGTTGTCACATTGGGTCGAGCACATGCTGTTCAAGGGGACACAGCGCTACCCCAAGGGAAGCATCATGCGCCTGGTGAGCCAGCACGGCGGGTACGCCAACGCCCTCACCAGCCAGGATTTTACCACGTACTATGCCACCGTGGCACGCGATCGTGTGGGATTGGTCCTCGACTATGAGGCCGATCGTATGGCTGGTGCGTTGTTCGCTCCGGATGAGGTCGCCTCAGAACGGACGGTGATCCTCTCCGAGCGGGAGGGCGGTGAGAACGAACCGCGCCAGGTATTGAGCGAGGAGGTGTCGGCGACAGCGTTCCGACGGCATCCCTACCGCCATCAGACCATCGGCTGGCGCGAGGATCTGCTCCGCATCACACGAGACGATCTGTATGACTATTACCGGACCTACTATGTGCCGGGTAACGCCGTACTCGTGATGGTGGGAGATCTGGACACAGCAGCCATGCTGAAACAGATCGAGCAGCGCTTTAGCTCCCTCCAGGGAAAAGCACCGGGACCGCGGGACATCCCTCGGGAGCCGGAGCAGGTGGGCGAACGGCGCGTGAACCTGCACCTGCCCGGTGCGGCGACGCTCCTTGAGGTGGCCTATCACACCCCACAGGCAGCGCATGCCGACTTTTTGCCGCTGGTGGTTACTGTCGCCCTGCTCTCGGGAGGCAAGTCCATTTACTCCTTCTCCTCCGGGCACAGCCGCAGCTCCCGCCTCTACCGCGCCCTCGTCGAGACAGAGCTGGCCACCTCCGCTGATGGCGAGTATCACGCGAGCCTCGACCCGTACCTCTTTTCGCTGGGCGCCACAGTCCGCAGAGGCGTAAAGCCCGCTGTGGTCGAGGATGCCCTTTTCGCAGAGATCACCCGCCTGCAGGAGACACCGGCCTCGCCCGAGGAGATGGCGATGGCGATCCGCCAGACCGAGGCCCACTTTGCCTACAGCAGTGAGAGCGTCACGAGCCACGCTCTCACGCTGGGGTTCTCCGAAATGGTCGACAGCGTATCCCGCCTGGACACCGTCCTGGAAGAGCTGAGACAGGTCACCCCTGACGACGTCATGCGCGTCTCGCGCGAGTACCTGACGCCGAGTCGCCGCACCGTGGGGTGGTACATACCGGACGAGTCCGGCACCCCGGCCACTGCGGGTGGCCTGGTTGCCGCGATGAGCACGCGGCGCCGGTTCTGGGCTCTTGACGACGGCTCACGGAGCCTGGCTGGAAGCCCCGTCGTCCGCAAAACGTTCGACAATGGCATCACCCTGCTCCTGCAGCGGCGCGATACCAGTGCTGCCGTTGCCATCGGTGGCAGAGTGCCCTTTGGCACCTTTCTCGATGATCCCGACAAACCTGGCATCACCTATGTGGCATCGTCGATGCTTCGCCGGGGCACACAGACACGTACATTTCAAGAGATCAACAGGGCGTTGGATCAGGTGGGCGCCGCGCTGTCCGTTGCGACCGGCCGCGATGAGCTGAGCATCGGGGGGCGCTGCCTGGGCCAGGACCTGGACATGGTGGTCGACCTGCTGGGCGAGATGCTGCGCGAGCCCTCCTTTGACGAGCGCGAATTGGAGCGCCTCCGGGGCCAGATACTGACGCGCATGGCAGAGCTCGACATGGACACATCCTACCGTGCAAACCTGGCCTTTATCGAATCGTTGTATACAGCCGAGCACCCCTATGGCCGGCCCCTGATGGGTCAGGCAGAGTCTATCAGCAACCTCAGCGCAGAGGACCTGCGCGCCCTCTACCGCAGGCACCTGCATCCTCAGAACGCCATATTCGCGCTCGTAGGATCGCTGGATCCGGACGCTGTGATCGCCAGGTTCGAGGCGGCACTGGGGACCTGGCGGCCAGAGAGCACGCCGCCTCCGTCAGATAGGCCAGTGGTCGCGTTGCCCGCTGCTCGCATCACCCGGACGATCGACATCCCCGCCCGCCCGCAACTCGATCTCGTCTTTGGCGTGCTGAGCATGCAGCGCCATAGCGCAGACTATTACGCCGGCGTCGTTGCCAACGTGATCCTGGGCGAACTGGGCATGATGGGACGGTTGGGGGCATCCATTCGCGACGAGCTTGGATTGGTTTATGACATAGGGAGCGACCTGTACGCGAATCGGGCGCAGCGACCGTGGATCGTCTCGGCGGGTGTCGCCCCCGAGTCTCTGGAGGAAACCATCGCAGGCATTGAGGCAGAGATCGGCAAGATGCGGGATGAACTGGTGACGCCCGAGGAACTGGATGACGCCCGAACGCTGCTGATCGGCTCGCTCCCGTTACATCTGGAGACGAACGAGGGTATCGCCGGCTATCTGCTCAATGTGGCCTCGTACGATTTGGGTCTGGACTATGTGAGCCGCTATCCGGACCTGATCAGCAGTGTCACCGCCCAGGATGTGCGAGAGGTCATGCAGCGCTATTGGCCCGGCGACCGCGCAGTGATCACTGCAGCGGGCACTCTTTCCAGCTGAATCAGCGACCTTACAGCCGGCGCCCGTTGCGGATCCACCACACCACGAGCACGATCAGCGCCGCATTCAGGACATAGAGCAGCACAAGCCCCGTTGGCGAGCGCCCCTGGGTCTCTTCGGGCATCAACGTCGCCGTGGGCACAGGAACCCGCGTAATGGTCGGTGTGCGCAGGGTCGGAATCTCGGCCGGGGTCTCTGTCACGATGAGTACCACAACAGGCGCTGTGGCCTGCTCAACCGGAGTGAGTTGCGGAAAGGGTGTGAACGTCGGCGGCAGTGTCGCTGTGAACGGTGAGGTAGGCGTCAGCGTGGGCCAGGGCGTCACGGTAGGCGGCACGGTCGCGGTGGGCTGGGGCGTGACCGATGGTCTTGGTGTGGCGGAAGGGCGCGGCGTGGCCGTTACCGGCACTGCAGCCTGCACACAGACCTCATCCCAGTAGGAATCATTGTGCTTGGTGCGATAGTCCGGACGCCCCTGTGTATACACGGTCACATGGTCAGCCAGCGCACGTGCCGTCACCGTCAGCTGCACCCACTCGTCCACGGGCTTGCCCGCCGCATCCTCACCACGCGTCTGCACATCCAGTACGGGATCGGACCAGATCACGCTGCCGGGCAGCGCGTCACCGAAGGCCGCCGGCGCCCCGCCGTAGGGATCGATGCCGACATAGACGCGATAGTCGCCCGGACCCTTGACCGAACGGGTGGGCTCCGTCATGGGCTGCACCAGATCTGAGACCGGGTACCGCCCGTCGATGATCAGGTCCTCCTGCCCGGTATAGATCTGCACCCAGATGCTAAAGGTCACCTGGCTGCCCTGGGGCACCGCGATGCGCTGGTAAAAGCCGGCGGTGTGCGTCGAGTACATGGAGAAAAAGGCCTGGGACTGCTCTCCAGCATAGACACGGTACCAGCCATCGCTGAGCACCGACCGCTGGAGAATCTTGTACTCGGGCTCAAAGTTGTAGCCCACCTCTTCCTGCGTGGGATCGCCCAGCACGGCCCAGGGAAGCCATTCCTTCGAGATGAACGAGGACATGCTCGTCCCCACCGTACTGCCCGCGTACCACTCTTGCTCAAAGCCGGGGTTGAGCGCCAGGTTCTCCGGGCAGTCGGCGAGAACACGAGTTGTTGTCAACAGCGCGAAAAGGGACATAACGAGAGCTACAATCAGCTTTTTCATGTCGTTCCCTCAGGGTACCCCTGTACACGACACGCTAATCCTGAGACGACGTAGCCTTCTCTTCCTTAGCGATCGACTGGCGCGCCTTGCGCGATATCCGGTTCCAGACGCCGGTCAGGCCCATGGCCTTTTTCATGAGCATCACCGTCTCCTCGGCCTCGCGCGCAGCACGCTGCGTTCCCTCATAAATGACCCGTTCGACAAGGCCGCTCTCCGACTCGAACCGCGCGCGCCTCTCCCGCATGGGATCGAGGAAGGCGTTCAGCGCATCCGCCAGCGCCCGTTTGACCTCAACGTCGCCGATGCGACCCTCGCGATAGCGGGCCTTGAAATCCTCGATCTGCGCCTTGTTCGGGTTGAACACATCGTGATAGATAAACACGGGATTGCCCTCGACACGCCCCGGCACATCGGCCCGGACGCGGTTGGGATCGGTGAACATCCCGTTCACCTTTTTCCGCACCGTGCTGACATCATCGGACAAATAGATCGCATTGTCCAGGCTCTTGGACATTTTGGCCTGGCCGTCCGTGCCCACCAGCGAGGGCACCTCACTCACCAGGACATCGGGAACAGGAAAGACCTCACCATACAGATAGTTGAACCGGCGCGCGATCTCACGGGTCACCTCCACATGCGCCTCGTTATCCTTGCCCACCGGCACCAGGTGGGCGCGGGGCATGAGGATATCGGCGGCCTGCAGCACGGGATATCCGAGCAGGCCAAAGGGCAGCGACTCCTCGTTAAGATTGGCAGCCGCGGCCATGTCCTTGATACTCGGCACGCGTTGGAGCCGTGGCACGGTGATGAGCATCTCGAAAAAGAGATTGATCTCATAGATCGCGGGCACAGCCGACTGCAGGTAGATCGTGCTGCGAGCCGGATCGATGCCGACCGACAGATAGTCCAGTACGACATTGTGGATGTTTTCGCTGAGCTGCGCGATCGACTCTTTTTCCGGTTTGGTCGTCAGCGTGTGCAGATCGGCCACGATGAATAGACAATCATACGTGTCTTGCAGGCGCACACGGTTCGCCAGGCTGCCTACATAGTGCCCCAGGTGAAGTTTGCCCGTAGGCCTGTCGCCTGTGAGAATGCGCTTCTTTTCCATAAAGGTGCCCCTCCGATGACCATCTGTCTAACAGAAAACTCTCGCCCACAGCAGATGCTGCCAGGGACGAGAGTGACTCCCGCGATACCACCCTGCTTAGGCCACTTTGCACAGTGGCCTCGCTCATCCGCGCGACGCGAGCCGTCACGCGCCAGCCATGATAACGGAGCTGCCGCCGGCGCAGGCTACATCATCTTCACCTGCGCTGTTCACCGGCCCATTCACCGGCCGCGCCCGCGCCCCCATTTCAGCTGGCAGGGGCTCTCTGTGCGCCGCTTGCCCGGTTACTCTTCCGGATCTCTACATTTACAGCGATTTTAGCCCCTGGAGGCCAAACTGTCAATCTGTGGCGCGCTCTCGCACAGTTCAGCCTTGACACTCGTGACCACAGCTCATATGATCGCGCACATGAAATTAAGGGCACCACAGACTGATCCCACACAGAGAGGCACAATGAACGAACAAGCGCGGTTTGTGGAGGCAGAGCGACAGTTCCAGTTCTACACTGCCGAGTACCAGGCAGGCCGTCTTGATGCTAACGCCTATAACGCCGCCGTGAATGGGCTCCGTGTTACCGACGACCAGGGCCGCTTCTGGATGCAGCAGGCTGGCAGCGGTGCCTGGCACCTCTGGCTGGGCGATCGCTGGATTGCCGCGACGCCCTACCAGGCGCCCCCTCCGGTCCAGCCGGCCAGCGCGCCGGTACGCGCGGCACCCGCGCGGGTTGACGCGGCAGCCGTCCAGCGGACGGCAACGCCACAAATGCCAGGGGCGTCCGAGCCGATCATCAACCGTGCCGGATGCCTGCATCAGACGGTCAAGTACGGACTGATTACGCTCATCATCTTTGGCCTGATCGGGGCAGCCCTGCTTATCTTTGTTGAGGATTTCCCGCCAGAAGGGCTGCTGGGCGTTGCCCTGGCGGCCGTCATCAGCTTTGTCATCTCAGCGAAGACTTTGAGCTCCCACTGGGAGGGTGAGATCACCAATCTCTATGCCAAGCGCGTGGACGTCTCCTCCGGCGATGACGACCCGGAGTACCGCGACGTGCTCTTTGCGACCATCCGTCAGCCCTCGGGCAAGACTCGCGATCAGCGGGCCATGCCGGAATGGAGAGTTGGCGACTATCTTCGCAAACGTCAGGGCGAGACGCAGATCGAACACCTGCCTCGCGGTTAGCGGC